>NZ_JNJM01000001.1:0-343471 GCF_000701645.1 Oribacterium sp. FC2011 | reverse complement strand
GCTTCAAATATATGGACACAGCGTATCCTTGCTGTTGATCTTGGGATGAACCACGCTGCAACCGCGTCTGTAATGCAGTCAGATGGCACGGTCCTTGGAAGGGAATCATTATCTCTTTCAAGAGAATACGACTGTCTTTGGACTGCTGTTAACAGGCTTAAAGGGATGCAACAGCGTGGTAATCGCAAGTGTCCGCACCAGTGGGCTGTCATCAAGGGCATCAACAAAGATATCTCTGTTAAAACAGCTCAATGGATTGTGGATAAAGCTGTTCTGTACGGATGCGATACTATCGTGTTTGAGCATCTTGATCTCGGGCGTAAAGGTTCCGGTTCCAAAAAACAGAAGATTGCTCTCTGGAAATCGCGTTATGTGCAGGCAGTCGTGGCAAATAAAGCGCATCGCAATCTTATAAGGATCAGCCACATCAATGCCTGTGGAACTTCCAGACTGGCATTCGATGGCTCCGGATATGTAGAGCGACGTAACAGGATGACTACCGATCCCATGCTTAAGAGCTACTCCATGTGTAAATTCAGTTCGGGCAAGTATTATAACTGTGACCTTAACGCAACATATAATATCGGATCAAGATACTTTGTCCGTGAGATCTTAAAATCCCTGACCGTGAGCGAAGGGTTGGCACTGCAGGCAAAAGTCCCTGCGGCTGCCAAGAGAAGCCAATGCACCTTATCTACGTTAATTAGTCTTAATGCGGAATTATGCAACCTGAGTGTCGCGTGATCTCTGAGTTTAGACTGTATAGTAGAAAGGAATTCTGTCTCCCTAAAGGAGACAATATAAAAGATTCTCGGGAAAACCCAGAAACTCTTTTGTGTTAAATTTGGAAGCACGCGACTTTAGTCGTGTGAGGCTTCACTAGAAACCTGAAGAAGTAGTCATTACCTTTTGCGGATGCGAACAGGAAGACAGGGTTGTCAGTAAAGGTTTGAAATGATAATGGATGATGATTTGTTTTTGTCAGCAGATTACTCCTCCGCCTATCACGCAGCTATTTTCATCATAGAACACCGCGGCCTGTCCCGGAGCGGCAGCCCTCACGGGAGAGTCAAAATGTACCTTTATATGGTTATCATCCATCCGCTCAATGTACGCTCCCTGACCGGGATGATGATAGCGGACTTTAACATTACAATGAAGCTTCCCGGTAAGCTCAGGAATACTCATAAGGTTAATGTCTCCGCATATTATCTCATCACTGAAAAGCGAATCTTCACTTCCGATAACAACCTCGTTCCTGTCGGCTCTTATAGCCTTTACATAAGCGGGATATCCAAGCGCGATACCAAGTCCCTTTCTCTGGCCGACGGTATAGTGGATGATGCCTTTATGAACTCCAAGTACATTTCCTTCTTCATCAACGAAATTTCCGGCTCCCGGCATTGGAGCATCCGAGTACTCTGCTATATAGTCAGTGTAATTAGTACCCTCACTGACAAAACAGATTTCCTGGGAATCCGGTTTTTTCGCAACCGGAAGACCGGCCTCCTGGGCGATATTCCTGACCTCATCCTTAGTGAGCTTTCCGAGTGGCATCAGCGTCGCCCGGATCTGATCCTGGGTAAGTGAGTACAGCATATATGTCTGATCCTTTTTTGCATGCAGCGCCTGCTTAAAAGTGAACCTTCCGTTTTCAAGCTTCACCACCTCGGCATAATGTCCGGTGGCTATATAATCCGCCTCCATTACCTTTGCCACATAAAGCATCTTGTCCCATTTTACGTATCTGTTGCATCTGGTGCATGGATTCGGGGTTCTGCCTGAGATGTAGTCATTGACAAAAGGTTTTGTAACGTTTTTCTCAAATTCCGCAATGCAGTTGAAAGGATAATATTTAATTCCAAGCTTCCAAGCTACCCTTCTTGCATCATCAATCTCGCAGCATCTGCTTTCTTTTCCATCCTTTGACTGCCAAGTACGGAGGGTCACTCCTATAACCTCATGTCCTTCCTGCTTCAGCAGATATGCCGCAACTGCACTGTCCACTCCTCCGGACATGCCTACAATAACCTTAGCCATATACAATCCTTTCTGACTCCGGATCAGAATCATTTCCTCCGGAACGACGAATGTTGTGTAGCACATTATCCCATGGGTTTTGGCCAATGTAAAATGTTTTTACGAAAACAACAGGGTATCCGCCGGGGACGGTTCTCGCGGTTGAGAACCGTCCCCGGTGTATTTCTTTTGAAATCATTGGGTGATTCATTGTGTTAAAAGATTGACGGAGCAGAGGATTCAAGTTACTATTACCCCAATTGAATGTAACAGTTCAGTCGGTGGGCCAGGGGGGACGGGGTTGGTGGTCCATTTTCCTAAAATGGACCACCAACCCCGTCCCCCTGGTTCACCGACTGAATAAGGTGGGGATATGAAAAAAACAAAATATAGACAATTGTATTATACAATTTTGACGGTAGTGTACCTTGTGCTTTTTTCAGTCGGTATTCTGATAATGCTCAGGTCCATAGACATTTCCAAGAATCAGAAGGAAGGCTCCAGACTGATCGGTGCAAGCTATATGAGCATGAGCAATGAATTCTTCAGGATAATCCATGAGCAGGTAAGAGTAAGGGTTGAGGCAGAGGGTGACAGAGTGATCCTGCGGGATCCGGGAATGGATGTTCAGCGGCAGAAGGAGCAGATAAGGGAAATGATGAAAATGGGCATCGATGCTCTGATCCTGACGCCGGTTGACCCTGACGGACTGGTGGATGTCCTTATAGAAGCCAGGGCAAAAGGCATCAATGTGATCGTAGTAGATTCAAATGTAAGTACTGAAAATCTGGTTAACTGTACTATTGTTTCCGACAACTATAATGCCGGATGCCTGGATGGGGAATACATGCTGAAAACACAAAAAGAAGGAAAGATTGTGGTTATGGCCCACAACAGTGCAGTTTCGGGAAGACAGCGTGTAGCCGGATTCCTAAACACCGTTTCTAAAAATCCTGCATACACCCTGGAGTGTCAGATTGACTGCAATGGCCAATATGAAAAGGCTCTTTCCGAGATGAGGGATTATCTCGATAAGGAACGCGAATTCGATACGGTATTCTGCTTAAATGATCCCGCTGCGGAAGGTGTTGTAGCTGCTCTGAAGGAGAAGGGACTTGCGGGAGATGTTAATGTATACGGAGTTGATGCTTCTCCGGATGCGAAGGCTTTGATAGCAGCAGGAATGATGAAGGCTTCCGTTGTTCAGTTTCCCACCAAAATAGGCGAAACTGCGGCAGAGGTTTTATATGATCTGATCGCCGGAAACAAAATAGAAACAAAAATTACAGTACCTGTAGACATTGTGACACAGGATAACATTAATCAATATGAAAAAGACAGATGGCAATAATGCAAAAATAATAAAAGATTACCGACTGCCGGATTTGCTGATAAATCTTATGATGCATCTGAATTTCTGGATGCTGCTTTTTATTATGTTTATCATGTCCCATGCATTGTGGGGGTATATACATGAAGGCTCGGCGCTGTCATTCCTCATGAACTCAAAGCTCATTCCGGACCGCCCCTTTGAACCGATTCTTTCGGCCGGACTGCTCTATGCTTCTTTACTTTTGCTGCTTACTACCGAAACAGATCAGGGGATACAGTTTTTATTTAAACTTTTGACGGAGACATTTATAGTTATCATACTCTCCAGGATTATGAGCTTTAGCTACATGGGAATGTTTCTCATGATCATCGCAAATCTCATAAGAAGACCTACCGGCAAATGGAACCGTAACATAACCTTTGTACTTGTTGGCATATGTTATTTTCTGCTGGAAAGTCAGATTTTGTCTATCTGGATTCCGGTGACCTCTCTTTCGGATTATCTGAGCTATTACAGAAGTGATTATGCGAAGATTATTCAGGGAATGATCAATGTGGGAAAGCTTCTAAATGTATTCCTGTTCATGTGCTATATGTTTTTCATGGTCAGAATCCAGATGAGTGAAAATGAACGTATTTTGTCCCTGAACGAGCAGTTAAGGGAGGCAAATGTCAAGCTCGAAGAGTATTCAGTAAAGTCAGCCCTGATGGCACAGACCAGTGAGAGAAACCGCCTGGCAAGAGAGATTCACGATACCATAGGGCATTCTCTGACAGGAATCGTAACAGGAATAGAAGCCTGTATCATGCTGTTTGATACCAATGGGGAACTGGTAAAGGAGCAGCTCAAAGCTATTTCGGAAGTGGCTCACAGAGGTATGGAGGATGCACGAAGATCCGTAAGAGCCCTGAAGCCGGATGGTCTGGAAAATATGTCCCTTGACCTTGCGATCGAGCAGATGATAGATGAAATGCGTCGATCCACGGGAATTCATTTTCACTATGACTGCTCTGTGAAGCTAAGAGATAATTTCGGAGATGATGAAGCGGAGGCGATATACCGAACGGTTCAGGAGGGCATCACCAATTCTGTAAGGCACGGAAAGCCTCAGGATATCTGGGTTACGATCAGCAAAGCAGATGGAAAGCTAAACATTATCATCAGGGATAACGGCGCAGGTTGTCCTGACTTTGAAAAGGGTTTTGGTCTCAGCCATATGGAGGAGCGTCTGGAGATGCTTGGCGGAAAAATAATATGCGATGGAAACAACGGATTTTTGCTTCAGGCGGAGATACCGATTCGCTGGGGAACGGAGGTAGATTAGACCGATGATCAAAATATTGATTGCCGATGATCAGGAGCTGATGCGTCAGAGCCTTAAAATGATACTTAGTGGTGTAGAAGACTTTGAGGTTACGGATGCTGTATCCAACGGCACGGATGTTATCAGAAGTGTGAGAGAAAACAAGCCGGATGTGATCCTTATGGATGTGCGGATGCCCAAAATGGACGGAGTGGTGTGCACCAAGATAATCAAGGAAAATACACCCGATATCAAGATAATCATACTTACCACCTTCGATGATGATGAGTATGTTTTCAATGCCATAAAAAACGGTGCCAGCGGGTATCTGCTGAAGGGAGTTTCCTTTGAGAAGCTCATAGAAGCGATCCGAAAAGTATACAGCGGGACAGCCATAATAAATGACGACATAACCAATAAGGTGCTTAAGCTCTTTTCGGAAATGGCAAAATCAAAGGATTCTGTTGAAGTGCCGGAACAGAGCCTGGAGGAGATAAAGGATAGTGAATGGGCAATCATCGAAGGAATAGTTGAAGGTCTTTCCAATAAGGAAATCGCCACAAAGCTCAATTTCTCCGAAGGAACCATAAGAAATAATCTGAGTAATATATTAAACAAACTTGGTCTCAAGAACAGGACGCAGCTCGCGATCTGGGCGGTACAGTCCGATGCGATCAGTCGGATGAACAGCAAAAATAAAGAACGGAACTAAAAGATGAGTATGTGGGATAACAGAAAAACCAAATATTGGCTTTCCCTTTTTCTTCTGATCTTTGTTATTTTGCTGAGGACTGACTGGTGGAGAACACTTCCTTTTCATCATAAAAATGTTTTGACGGTGGGCGTATTTTCTGACAGCTATTGGAATCAGCAAAACGGAAATCAGCACAAGTTTATCGACAGTATGATCAGAAAATATGAGGAGCGGAATCCCAATATCAGGGTTGTTTATGAGAAGGGAATCCTGAAAGAAGATTATTCCGAGTGGCTGGCAGAACAGATCATACAGGGAACAGCACCGGATGTTTTCATAGTACTTCCGGATGATTCCAATATGCTCTCCGATATAGGAGCCTTGAAAAATCTGGACAGTATAATAGAAAGAGATGCGGCCTTTGATCCCGGGAAATATTATGAGGCAGCATATGCAGGAGGAGAATCAGATGGCATAAGGTATTCACTTCCTGTTGAGTGTGCTCCCGACCTTATGTTTGTAAATCGCACAATACTGGAGAATGAGGGTATAGATCTTCCGGATGCAAGCTGGACCTGGGACGATTTCTACGATATCTGCAAAAAAGTCACAAAAGACACTGACGGCAACGGAACCATCGATCAGGCAGGTGTAGTTGATTATTCGTGGGAGGAAGCCTTTGCCTCCAATAATGTGACACTCTTTGACAAAGAACGAATGGAGAGTAATTTTACGGATGAGAAAGTATATAATGCGCTTATGTTCCTTGATCAGCTGGATGTTCTGAATCGAGGTACCGGAAGCGCGGATATTTCTTTTGAACGTGGCAATGTTGCCTTTCAGCCAATGAACTTTTCAAGCTACAGAACATATTTGAGCAATCCGGTTCATGCAAGCCGTTATGCGGATTTTGACTGGGATTATCTCACCATGCCGGCGGGACCGGATGGTGACAATGCGTCTCTTCTTGAGCTCATCTCAGTTGCCATGTATTCGGGAACGCCTATGGAAGACGAAGCCTGGGAATTTATGAAAATGCTTACCTGTGATGAAGAAGTCCAGGCTGAGATATTTAAATTTTCGGAAGGGATATCTGTTTGCAGGGATGTGACAGAGGCTGAACTCATAAAAGAAAATGAGATAAGACTGGGAGGTATTGCTTCCCCCAACATCGAAGCCCTGGAATATACTATGCAGAAGGCTTTTTTCACTCAGCGTTTCTCCGGCTTTAATGAAGCTGTAAGTGCAGTTGATGCTGCTGTTAATGAAATCCTGAAAAGTGATGCCAATATCCGTATGGAGCAGGTGATTCAGGCAAGAAACATTAACAATTTCCTGAAAACCATCAATAACTGAAAATGACAAATGGTAAAGGTCCACCGACTGAACTGTTATGACGAATGTAATTTTTCAAGTGACATTTGTCATCATAATAAGTGATATTTGTTTTTGTATTGTAATGACGTTTGGTACTTATACCGGCGTCATTTTTTTTATATCCTAAAACCGTCAAATATACAGAACGTGACAGAGAAAAAGATTTACTGTACTAAGGAGAGAAATGATATGAGCTTCGCAAAAAAAGAGAATTCATCAAAAAAATGGATTTCTGAGATGGGGACGTTGTGGGCACTTATTGTATTGTGTATTGTTGGAGCACTTGTAAGTCCGAGCTTTTTAAAGGGAGCAAACATTATAAATGTCATGAGACAGATTTCCATAAACGGAATCATTGCTCTCGGAATGACTTTTGTATGTCTGACAGGAGGCGTTGATCTTTCGGTAGGATCTCAGGTTGCGGTATACGGAATCATGATCGCGCAGATGCTTAAGAACAATGTGAATCCTTTGATCGCAATACCGGTTACACTGGTAGTTGCCATACTGATCGGATTTCTGAACGGTCTCGGTATCTCAAAAGGAAAGCTTGCTCCGTTCATCATGACACTTGGATCCATGACAGCGCTGAGAGGATTGGCAAAATACATTTCCAACGGTTCACCTCAGAACTGGAGAGCCACAGGAATCGACATCAAGTTTATCGGACAGGGATATGTCGGATTCATTCCCGTACCTGTTATCATCTTCCTGGTGATGTTCCTCATAGGATTATACATCCTTCGATACACCTGGTTTGGAAGAAGCGTATATGCTATCGGTGATAACCGCGAGGCAGCACGACTTAACGGTATAAATGTTGAGAAGACACAGCTTATATGTTTTATCATCACAGCTTTTGTAAGCTTCATGTCAGCACTTGTTCTGACTTCCAAGCTTTCCTCCTGCGACCCTACAGCAGGTGAAGGCTACGAGCTGGATGCCCTTTCAATGTGTTACATCGGCGGAATATCCACCATGGGTGGTGTCGGTAAGATTACCGGAACACTTATAGGTGCATGTCTCCTCACAGTTTTGTCAAACATCATGAACCTGGTTGGTATCAATTCCTACATGCAGAATATCGTACAGGGTCTCATAGTAATCTTTGCCGTATTGATCGGTGGAATTTCAGCAAGAAAGAAGAAGTAAACAGAGAAAAAAGTATTTCAGGACTATTTGTGCCGCTGACAGAACGACAGCGGTATGGAGATTAACAGGATTTTGCTTTCGGGATGAGGATGGGACATTTCAGAACCGGACCCGATGTGAAATAAACCCGACGAATCAATTCGTCAAAAATTTTAATGTATCTTTTTTAAAGGATTAAGGAGGAAATAATGAAAAAGAGAGTATTGTCAGCATTATTAACTGGAGTTATGGTAGCATCTTTATGTGCTTGTGGATCATCTCAGTCACCGGCACCGGCTGAGTCTAAGGCTGAGACAACTGCGGCAAAGGAAGCTGCGGCTGAAACAAAGAAAGAGGAAGCTAAGGAAGCTGCAACAGAAGCAGCATCAACAGAACAGGCTGCAACAGGTGAACCAAGCGGAGACGAAGAGTTTACAATCGGTTATGCACAGAGAGCTACCGATGCTGCATATACAATCGCAATCAAGGAAAGAAACCAGGCCTATGCAAAGGATCATTATCCTAACCTTAAGTGGGTTGAGACAGATGCACAGGGCGATGTTGCAACACAGGCTGCCAACATTGAGGATCTTATTTCCAGAGGTGTTGATCTCATCATGGTATCCCCTCTTACATCAGACGGTTTGACAGATGCTGTTAAAGAGGCAATGGATGCAGGTATCCCGGTTGTAACAATGGACCGTGAAGTAGATACACCTGTTACCGTAAAGGTTGTAGCCGACAACAAGGAAATGGGCGTTATGGCTGCAGACAAGCTTGCTGAGATGATGGGCGGCAAGGGCAATATCATCGAAGTATGCGGAACTACAGGTTCATCAGCTGCTATCGATCGTCAGGCAGGCTTTGAAGAGACATTAGCATCAAAGTATCCTGATATGAAGATCGTAGATTCACAGGATTGTGATTTCAATTCCGCTAAGGCTGCATCATATATGGAAGACATGCTTCAGAAGTATGGTGAAGGCGAAATCCAGGCAATTTACTGCCACAACGATCCGATGGCAGAAGCTGTTGCTGAGACTGTAGTTGCTGCAGGACGTGATGGTGAAGGCATCCTTATCACAGGTATGGACGGTGAAGAGGCTGCATTCCAGATGGTAGAGAACGGACAGATGGCATTCACAATCATCTATCCTACAATGTCTCCGGAAGCTATGATCGCTGCATATAATGTTCTTACAAACCAGCCACAGGATGAAGTTGTAAACTGCATACCTACACTTGTAGGAAAAGACAACGTTGCTGAGCACCTCGGAACAGGTCTTCAGTAATTAAAGCAGCAGCACATTGCACACTGATGTGTGTCAATGTGCTGTCGATTACAGGCAGGTGCCAGATACTATTGATACCTGGCTCATAAAATGTGAAGGAAGAGAACGCCATGTTAAAAATGAATCATATTTCAAAATCTTTCCCGGGTGTCAAGGCACTGGATGATCTCTCAATCGAACTCTGTGACGGAGATATATTAGGGTTAGTTGGAGAAAATGGTGCCGGAAAATCCACGCTGATGAAGATACTGTCAGGAGCCTATACTCTTGATGAGGGAGAGATTATCATTGACGGTGAAAAGATAGAGCATCCGACTCCTGCTCTTATGATCGAAAAGGGAGTGGCTGTTATATATCAGGAACTCATGCTCCTGCCTCATTTTACCGTGGCGGAAAATATCTATCAGAACAGATATCCCACAGATAAATTCGGAAAAATAGACTTTGCGAAGATGAAGACAGATGCCAAGGAGGTTCTTGACCGTGTGAATCTTCCCGTTGATCCGGGCGAGCAGGTAGGAAACTTAAGCGTAGCTAAGAGGCAGATGGTTGAGATCGCGAAAGCTTTGTCCAAGAATGCCAAGATAATAGTTCTTGACGAGCCTACTGCGGTTCTTGCGGATGAGGAACTGAAAACACTTTTTGAACTGGTAAAGTCACTTTCAAAGCAGGGAATATCATTTGTCTACATCTCTCACCGCTTAAAGGAAATCTTCGAACTCTGCAATAAGATAACCATCATGAAGGATGGTAAGCTTGTTGAGAACGGTATAACGAAGGATTACGATACCGATAAGCTTGTTGAAAAGATGGTTGGTCGTGAGATGGGCGATATCTATCCTCCAAGAAATGTGAAAATCGGAGATGTGGTCCTTAAGGTTGAAGGTCTCAGCAGGAAGGGTGTGTTGGATAATGTTTCCCTGGAACTTCATAAGGGAGAGGTTCTCGGTCTTGCGGGACTTGCCGGTGCAGGCAGAACTGAGACCCTGAGAGCGATTATCGGTGCGGACAAGATTGATGGGGGCAAGATCACACTTTTCGGTAAGGAATGTAAATTTGACAACATTAAACAGGCACTGGAGGCAGGATTCGGTATCGTTCCTGAGGAAAGAAAAGTTGAAGGACTTCAGCTTAATAACAGCCTTGTATTTAATATATCTCTTCCGGCATTGCCGCTATACAGCAATAAGTTCGGAAAGATCATCAGAAAGCTGGAAAGAGCTGCCGCTGATAAGTATATAGAGCTTTTCAATATCAGAACCCCGGGAAGAGATGCCAATGTAAAAAATCTCTCCGGCGGAAACCAGCAAAAGGTGGTTCTCGGTAAGTGGATCGCTGCAGACTGCAAGATACTTCTTGTAGATGAGCCTACGAGAGGCGTTGATGTAGGATCCAAGCGTGAAATCTATACCATTCTTAATTCACTTTTGGAGCAGGGACTGTCCATCATCATGGTCAGCTCAGAACTTCCTGAGCTTATAGGAACCTGCGACAGGATCTGCGTTATGAATGAGGGGAGGATCACAGGTGAGCTGCAAAAGGATGAGTTCTCTGAAGAGACAATAATGAGATACGCTACTATGTAGTAATACACAGGGCTATGGGAGCGATGGTATAATTGTTCCCGTAGCTCTGTTTTTATGGAGTCCATTAGATCGAAACCTGCAGGTAAGAGATAAACGACGAAACCGGGTTTTTATAGAGCCGGTTAGATCTGTATCTGTGTGCCGGATGTAAAGGACTAAAACAGCATTAACATGAGATGGGGAGAATATATGGGAAGTACAAAATACAGAGTTATTTTTACAGACATTGACGGAACGCTTTTGAATTCTGATCACAGAATATCAGAGAAGACTGTTACGGCACTTAAAACCTGGACAGATTCCGGAAGGGAGCTGGTTCTGGCTTCCTCAAGAGGCATATCCGGAATAGAACCCATCATCCGAAGATATGATCTCAGTTGTTCGGTAATTGCTCTCGGAGGCTCCGTTATCAGGGACGAAGATGGAAGAGTACTATATGAAGCGGGCATGATCATTGAAACCGTAAAAGAAATATTGAAGCGGGTACGACTTGAAAACCTACCCGCAGCCTGGAGCGCATATTCTGTTGAAAAATGGATTGCAAACAGTAAAGACGATCCCGGAATCCTTAATGAGGCGTCAATAGTTGAAGCATCGCCTACAGGTTATGACCTTTCGTTGTTTAGTGATGACGAAAAAATAGGAAAGGTGCTGCTGTTTTGCAAGCCCGGTACCATAGATATGGTCGAAGAAAGTCTGAAAGGTAGTTTCCCTGAACTTTCCATTGCAAAGTCATCTGACATCCTGCTGGAAATAAATCCGAAGGGAATAACCAAGGCAAGTGCAGTGCATGAGTACTGCAGGATAAAGGGAATTGCACTGGAAAACACAATTGCTTTCGGAGATAACTATAACGATCTTCATATGCTGGAAACAGTCGGAAGACCGGTCATCATGGGAAATGCCCCCGCAGATCTGCGTAGCAGATTTGACATGATTACTTTGGATAATGACCATGATGGGATTGCGACGGCATTGGAAAAAATAATGTGTTGAAGAAACCATGGGGTACGGTATAGAGGTAGCCCCGGCCTGTCAGATATAACAGAGGTTTAAAATTGAAAAATATTGAATTAATGGATAAAGCCGGTTTTTGAGTTAGAGAACCGGCTTTGTTATATCGGATTGGATGTGAAGCGTGATGCTATAATAAATTTCACAAACGCAAAACAAAATCCACCAAAATTATAATGCTGAAAAAATATTTGTTTTAGTTTAAAGTAATGTAAAGGTTTCAGAACGTGATCGTGAAAATATGTACGAAAATACATTTCGTTAAACACCTTTTGGCCGGCGCCAAAAACCGTAGGTATATTAAACACCGGATTTTAAAGAGTAGGAGCTTTCATTATGATCAGGAAAATCGGGAAAGCGGGACTTGTATTGTTTGCCGCTTCCATGCTTATATTTTCAGGCTGTAACAAGTCCGCAGAATCCGTTTACTCTTCCGCAGAAACCGGTCAGACGGAAGATATGTCAAGAGGTCTTAAGGGAAAGAAGAGCTCTGAAGAAAGCTCCGGTGATAAGAAGCTGAAATTGTCAGATCGGGAGATAGAGGTATATGACGGGCACCTGGATACAGTTGTTCTCATCTACATGGTGGGCTCAAATCTGGAATCACAGAATCATTTGGCAACAAAGGATATCCATGAGATCCAGGCAGCCATCAAGGATGCGGGTGCAGTGGATTCGGGTGTGAAAATCCTGGTGGAGACAGGGGGATGTAAACAGTGGAGCGATGACTTTGACATAGCTTCCGACAAAATCCAGCGTTTCGAAATAGGTGCTGATGATCTGATTCCGAAGGACGAACTGGAACTCGCCAATATGTCAAAGCCGGAGACATTGGCCGACTTTATGTACTGGGGTGTCAATGCTTATCCCGCAGATCGTTATGACATCATTTTGTGGAATCATGGCGGCGGATCGATGCTTGGTTTCGGAGCAGATGAACAGTTTTCAGGTTACATGATGAGACTTCAGCAGATGCAGAAAGCCTTTGAAGCGGTAGGCCGGCATTTTGATTTTGTCGGTTTTGATGCCTGCCTCATGGGGACTGTGGAAACCGCATATATGCTGTCTCCTTATGCAGATTATCTTATAGCATCAGAGGAAATGGAGCCGGGAAACGGATGGTATTACACGGACTGGGTCAAAATGCTGCTTAAGGATCCCGGGCTTTCTCCGGAGAAGTTTGGCAAACAGATAGTTGATGATTTTGCATCTTCCAATGAAGAAAGCGGAGACAACTACACACTTTCCCTGCTGGATCTGAGCAAATTCGGAAAGGTGTACGATGAACTTATAGATTTTTCAAAAAATTCGGAAACAGCAGTGGAAAACCGGGAGTACAGCCGGATAGCAAAAGCAAGAAGTGATGCCAGAGGCTTCGGCGACGGTAATTATGAGCAGGTGGATATCATTGATTTTTTGGAGAAGACTGAGCTTTCGGGTAAGGAGGAACTGAAGAAAGCAGTTTCTGATGCGGTTATCTATCAGAAGTCCAATATAAAGGGCGCAAATGGATTGGCCATGTACTTTCCGGATAAAAACCTTGAGAAGTTCGATCAGATGATCACGGTTTTCGATGCATTGAATTATGATCCGGCGTACAAAGAAAGTCTTTCCAGCTTCTGTACTATCATGGCACAGGCAGATGATGAAACAAAAGAAGGAAACGGCTATACCAAAAAGGATTGGTACCGTAATGATATTGCAAGGCTCTATGAAGAGGAGACAGATACCAAAATACCGGAATTAATTCCCTACAGGGAAGTTGACGGAAACTATGTGATAGATATTACCCATGAACAGTTGGATACCATGACGTTTTGCGGACTTGAGGTGTGGCTGGATACCGGCGAAGGTTATATGGAAATGGGAATTGACATATGGAAAGAAAACACAGGCGACGGCAACATTATCGCAAGCTATGACAATTCCTGGGTAACACTTAATGATGTTTTCGTTCCGTATTATATGCAGGATTTGGGAATGAGGACAGACGGAAGTGCTTATGACTATGGATATATTCCTGCCATTCTCAATGATGATGACTACATTTGGATCCGCGTGGAATTTGTTCAGCCGGAAGAGGGAGATGGTTGGGCAACGGTTCAGGGATACTGGATAGTGGAAGAAATGGACGAAGAAGGAGGGGACGGAATACGAAATCTCAAACAGCTTAAAGCAGGAGATACGCTGGATTACGTATCATTCTTTCACAGTTACGATGGTGAAAAAACCCCATGTATGATGGGAGAAAGGGTCACTGTTCCTGAGGAAGGGTTAACTGTCGGGTATATGCTCATGGAGGACCCTTCAACCATTATTCACTTTATTTTGGAAGATGTTTATAAGAACACCTACTATACAGACTGGATACGTGTAGATCCTTGAGAAATATATTGTATCTAATTCAGGTGTTGTTTAGGCAGAAAGGTAATGGAAGACATTTGAGCCTGTCCCTAAAATGCCGCCTGAAAAAAAATAAAATCATTTCAATGTAATGAAAAAAGGAGGAAGTAATGAAAAAGAGATTTAAGAAAGGTTTTATCGGTGCACTGGGTGTGATCGCAGCTTTCAGCATTGCTGCCTGCGGTGCTAATGAGGTGCCTGTGGCAGGAGCTACTGATGAGTTTGTCACCGAAGTGGCAGAAACCACGGAAGAAGCCGGTACTGAGGCGGCAGAAACTGAAGAGTCTAAGTCCAATGAAAAAGAAGACACCAGGAGTCAGGAGGATGATGAACAGGAAGACTTCAATATAGATTTTGACTCTGTGTCGGATACTAAATCCGGAGAAAAAATGGATGAGAACTCTGAAGATCCCATAGTACGTGCTGCATTGGACAGAGAAGAGCGGAGTTATTCCGTTGATGATTTGGCCGGTAACTGGAAGTATGAAAAAGAAGACAGCATATATCTTGCATTGTATGATACGGGAAAATATGAGATTTATGACATCAAGAGCGGTGATGTGACTTCCGATGGCTCATTTAAGGTTGACGGAAACACTCTGGAGTTGACCGAAGACGGTGGTGATCCACAAAAGATCACTATATCAAGTAATGTTCGTCTTGTAGACGATGAAGGAGATCTTCTGACTCCATATATCCCGGAAAGTGAGAAATCAACTGACGCATCAGGTGATAATAAGATAACCAGAGCCTACGGAAGATATGATGATGATCTTACATTCTCTTATAATGATGAGGATGGAAGATGGATGATGAAATCTGCTTCAAGAGGCTGCAATATAAAATATCCCGCAGATTTTTATGCAGATGCCATTGATGATTTCTTATACGTATATGACGGAGATGAGGGATATGTAACTGCCAGAGATCTGACTGCGGCATATTATGATTATTATGGAGATGATGAAGATTTTGTAAATGATTATTCCTACTTAAGTCTCCTTGATGATTTTGAGTACTTCTATGGAGAGGTGACCAATGTAGACAATACTACTACAAAGCTTAACCCCACAGACAAGCATTTTTCCGAATGTTATGCAAATCTTATGAATGATTACTACGATATTCAGTGTGCGTCCACCATCTTCCGCTCGACATTCAAGGACGGAACCGAAAGTCTCATTTTGATCAATAAGTTCTACAGATTCGGCGATAAGGATGAGAAGGAAAGAATCAAGCCGGTAACAGCCGGAGGCTACAGAAAATAACATTTATAGAAATAACATTAAATCTTATGACATTAAAAGACCGGTTCCCGTGATTGAGAACCGGTCTTGTTCATTTATGACAGTACAGTAATATGCGTTTGCAAAACGCAGCCCCGGCAGGAATTTTCCTCCCGGGGCTGATTATCGTTGGTTTTACTTCTTGTTCTGCGGCTTTTCTGTTTTTTCTGTTTTGTAATACAGGAAGCGGTCAACATTGGCGGCAAATTTCAGGGAACTATCCTTCAGGTAGCCCGCTGCGGTACGCTTAGGAGCGATGGTGTTCATTGCACTCTTCAGGCCGTTTGCGTACAGCCATCCGATGAGGAGGGCGATTACTGCTGGAATAAGTACTCCTGTAAGTGTTATACCGTTTGATGATATGAGGAACGATAGTGCGAAGAATATGATGAATGATATCAGGCTGGCAATACCCAGATACTTATAGTATTTATTCATATCTATGGGGAGACTTCCCACCAGCTTGCCGCTCTGGCCGTTAATGCCGAAGGTATATGATTTGCCTTCATATTTTGTGGTCATCATCCATACCGGAAGCATGGCATATTCTGCTTTTGCATCAGTCAGGTTTATGCTCTCGCTTTTCTGTGATACTTCCGTATATCCGTTTACAGCTTCCCTCATTTTATTCCTGAAGGTATTCTGGACCCTTTCGTTGGCTCTTGGCTGAGCATCACTTTCCATTACATCATAGCGGTCAGCAAGATATCCGGAGAAGTATGCGGGATCATATGCTGTTGCTTTTCCGAAGTCAAAGGGTTCCAGTGAATCCATGGTGGCATCATCCATTTGGGATGCAGCATCTACAGGGATTCTATGGAAATCCATATCTCCGGATCTTGTAATATGGTAGTGATCCTTTCTCACATATTTAAAATTAGCATCTTCCCAGCTTTTTGCCTTTACTCCGTCAAAGGAAACAGAACCGGAGGCATGGCAGCTGTAGAGCCAGAAAGGTACGTAAATACCCGTAATCTTTTCTATACGATTTCCGGCTGTAAAGGAATCCGGCAGGAGTTTTTTGCCTCTTGTGAATTCCTTAAGTTTTTCGCTTGCCTGTTTTTTACCTACGGCAAAGGGAATCATCAGATCCGGACGGTACAGACCTTCGAAGGATTGAGGTATGATGGAAGGATTTCCGCAATACGGACATTCTGTTGCGGCAGTATTTTCGTCAGCAACCATCTCGGCTCCGCAGGACTGGCATCTGTAACCCTGTACCTTTCCGTTTTCATCACTTATTATCTGCTGATCCGGTGTGTCCCATACCATATTATTGCCGCCGGCATCATCCTTCAGAGATTCCTCCGCAGCTTTTATCTGTTCCATGCTGAACTGTGAGCCGCAATACTCACAAGCCATTTCCTGTACCTCTCCATTGTAGACCAGTTTCGCTGCACAGCAGGGACACTTAAAGTTCATTACATTACCCATATACACTCCCCTTGTAAATAAAGATTTCGTATTAAATTATCACGACGTTAAAAAACCTGTTTATACAATATTGTAATATTTTTTCTCCGAATAAGGAATGATTTTAATATAAAAAACGGTCATAACTGAAGATGTCTTAAGCCACCGGGGACGGTTCTCGCCGGTGAGAACCGTCCCCGGTGGCTTTCTAAAAATGTTTAGTAAATCGGTTTACCATTATTTTGTTTTACTAAATAACACAAAATCTTAAATAAATCCAAGCGGCATTTAAATTTAATAAAAATTTCTAAGTTTGTTTAAAAGTTTTTAATAATTAGCATTAAATTTAATCTAATTTGTAATATTTTTAATGTTAAAATGAATCGACATATTGGAGAAATATGTCATATGGGGCAAAGAATCATATAACAAATGGGGAAAGTAGTATGAATAAGTTAACGAAGCAATTACTATCATTGGTATTGTGCGTACTTATGGTTGTTGATTCCGGATTAAGTGCCGGGGTCACGGGCTATGCGATGGAAAGCCCGTCTGCCGTACGTTCCATATCGCATTATGCAGTAAAGGCATTGGCCGACCTGCCGGAAGATGTGGCGTATCAGGTTGTTGAGTTTGGCACACCTGAGTCAAGTCTCGATCTGCCAAAGACCATATTTGCACTGGCCTGTGATGCAGATGCGGATGCAGAGACAGACGAGGATGATGATGCAGACATAAGTATAGAATATGCATCAGCAAGCGAAGTCAATGAAGCGGCAGATTCAGATACAGAAAAAGCATCCATAAGCGAGATTGATGATGAGTCGGTTTCAACCCTCGATGAGGCAACAAAATCAGTTATAAGCAAGAATATTGACTTTATAACGGATGAACAGCGGGAAGAGGTTAAGAAACTGTTGTCCTCTAAGGATAAACCATCTATCAAAAATATAGAAAAGGAAACAGGTCTTGACCTCGACGGATACTCTGTTATAAAGCTTCCTCTTTCATGGGAGAATGATGCAAGCTTCGGAGGGGAATATGATCCTGATGAGCCGGGCATATATAGATTTACTTCTGAAGTAGAAGACGAGGATAAGTATGTCCTGTTTGATTCTTCACTTCCGACAATAAGCGTAGAGGTTTTGGAAGAGGCGGCCGTAGAGTTTTCGGCTGCATGGTCAGACGACGATGTGGAAATCGTGGTTGCGGCTCCCGCAGGAGTATTCCCCAATGGCAGCAGCCTTAAGGTAGAGAAGATTTCTAAGGACAGAGACAACTTAAAGATAGATGAAGCGGTAGAAAAGGCGCTGGATGATGACAAGGTTATCGATAGCACATTGTCTTATGATATCAAGGTTGTTGATGCTGAAGGAAAGGAACTTGATCCTGTTACAGAAGGTGACAGAAAAGTAAACATTACCTTCAAGTCAAAGAAGATCCTTGATGCGGCTGAGTCAGAAGACAAGTACATTTCCGTTTATCACTTCAAGGATATTGATAAAGAAGATGTCGAAAAGGCAGCTAAAGCTGATGACGATAAAGAATCATTTATAGAAAACATTTTTGAAGCATGGGATGATCTCGTAAGTGGTGCCGATCAGGAAGAGAAACTTGAGGCACCTGAGCTTGTTAAGGCTGAGGAACCCGAGAATGTATCTGTAGATGAAGAGAGACAGGATGCACCTGAATCGGATGACAGTATCAATGTATCCGTAGACGGAGAACTCAGTGTAAACACAGAGGACTTTTCTGTATATACAATCGCATTTTATTCTGATAAAGCGAAGGTTAAGGGATACTATACAGATCTTTCCAGTGAATCCTTTAGTTCCAGAGATGGAGATACTCTCACAGTAGAGCTTACAGGTGCAGAGGATTCAAATGTTGCTGCAAATTATGATGCTGCTGAAACAGAGGATGAATTCAAGACATTTATAGAACAGATTTCCTCTGACCCGTCAGCACTTGAAGAATTCTATAATGAACATAAAACCGGTTCTGTCATCGATGGTATTCCGGCTGAAACTGCTCTTGGACTTATATCAGATTCCGACAGTATGTCTTTTGCTGTTACAAAGGTTACAAGAGACGGAGTTACTTATCGTGCTACATCAAGCGAGGTATCGGCAGTTTCCGGAGAGACTGATGGAACACTTACGCATAAGAGCGTGAGCTGGGCTCTCGATGATACTTTCTATGTAAAGCAGACAACGAAAGATCTCACCGGAGAGGTTACATATGAGCTTACCGGTTTTGGAAGTAATGGCGGTAAGGCAACTATCGTTATCACCGATGAGGATGGTGAAACACGTGAGATCGTTGTTACATCAGAGAACGATGATAAGAAGGAATTCAATGTTAACGCAAGCGATGTGTCATTCACTATCGCCGCAACAGACATCCTGTCAATCAATCCTAAGGAGTACCAGAATAAGGACTATACCATGGTTTCCGAAACCGGAGAGATTTCAGGACAGGTTCTTTCCAATAAACAGGATGCGCCTACATCTTTTGAGATTACTAATGTAAAAACCTACGCATATAGTGTGGGACAGGAGATAAAGAAGGGCGGAGAAACATTTGAGGCCGCTGACGATGATGCTATTACTTATTCATTAAAGGATCTTAAAGCCGGAGATGAAGTAATCGTCAGAACAGAAGGCGGGGAAGATACACCGTACACTGCCGGCTCTGAAGGAACATTGGATATCACGGTTTCTGCAAATGTTGCAAGCTTCAGTGTTATCACAAAGAGCAAAGATGCAAAGATTTCTGCAGTAACTCCAAACAAAGCAGTAAACAATATCGTACTTGCTGCGAAGATTACAGATGAAAACAATCTTAAAGCAGACAATCAATTTAAGATTGATTATATCGTCCCCAATTTAACTGTAGAAATATATGATGAAAAGGATACTGAAAAGAAGAATCCTATCACTGCATATACTGCAAATTCGAGAGATCCCAAGACGCTTACGGATATTTCGAAGCTCTTTACAGTAAGCGGATACAGATACAGAAGTGCGAGCCTCAGAGTAGGGGATACTGATTATACAAATATCAAACAGCTCAGCGATTTCCAGTACAAAACAAGCAAGGGAACATTTGACCTTACTGAAGACGCTGTACTTACACTTACCTATGCGGAATATATAGAATATCCTGTATATCTCAAGCTTGAGAATGTACCGGTATCTTCCGATAAGAACAATCCTACTTATTTAACATTTAAAATACTGGATCGTGACGCAGCCGCAGGAAGGGCTGTCAGCGTAAGTGGTCTGCCCAGTGGATCATCATATAAAGATGATACATTAACGATCAAACTGGATGCCAATAAGAAAGAGTATAGTTTTACTGTTAAGTCAGATGACGAGACATTAAGAATGTACCTTGATGTAACCGGTGATACCAAATATCAGGTGATATCCGGTATAGGTGAAACTAATGCTATCGATCTCTTAAGAAAACAGGAGAATTCAAATAAGAAAGAAAACATATTCTTCATTGAAGGAAGAAGTACAAACCAGTCTGTCAAGAAGTATTGGGAAGACGGCGGAAAGACTCCTGAAGAAAAGAACAAATTTGTGGGCAACAAGGATGTGGATGTAAGCAGCTACATGTATCTTGAGTACTCCTTAGGCCCTGATTATACGGAGTGGAAAAAACTTGATGCTGATGCCATGAAGGAACTTGGTTATTCTGAGGCTAATGTTCCTTTACCGGTGTATGCCAATATCGTTAAAACTCAGACATCATATGTATATAATTTCAAAGATGTTCTTTTTGATAAGAAGGTAGATGTAATACGTGAAAAGAACGATACCGGCGCCATTGTGCGTAACGAGACAGTTGAGACAAATATCAGGTATCGTCTTGCTGAAGAGGATGAGTTAAAGAAGCATTATTTCAGTAAGTATGAGAATGAGAATGGTGACGAAGATCCAAACGGTAGTGTTCTTCGAAACTATGAGATCCAGACATTCACTGCAACCATACAGTGGAACGATATAGATAAACTTGGCAGTGACAGACCATCTATCGAAAACTGGAAGCAGTATGTTTCTCTTTATAAGATTGTAAAGGGTGATGCCGATCATCCTGCTACAATGTCTGTTATTTGGAAGGATAAGGAAGAAAAAGACTATCTGGTTTCAGACTATGAGGAATGTGCAGCTACAGTTACAGATAACGGAGATAATACCTGGACTGTAACGGTTAAGGGATATGCTTACGATAAGGGTGACTATAATGTTCACTATTATCTGACTCAGGAAAAGATTACCGGACTTGAGCCAACTACAGGTGAAGAAGGCAATGCTATAACCAATCGTCGTTATGAACCAACATATAATAATGTGGGAAATGCCTCCAATAAAACCAATGGTGTATATAATGGCGGAACTCTCGTTAACATACTTGCCGGTGATACAGACTATGTGATGTATAAGCTGTGGAAGGATGAAGCAACAAAGGATATTGTCGAAGCAAGACCTAAGGCAAGCATCCTTGTCTACAGATATGCAAGAACCAGCGAAGACAGATGGACCTACAGATCTCCTATCCAGGATCAGGTTTATGTTCCTATAGTAAAGAATATAGATAACGGTGAGAACAAGCTCTATGAGCTGACGATTCCAGGCAGCGGTGCACTTTCAGCTTATAACGGTGACGGTGTTCAGCTTATCTATATAGGAAAGGAACATACAGAAGGCGGTTCCAACAGCTATGTAAGAAGCCTCATCAGAAGACCTGATAGTGAGGATCCAAACGATACCACTCTTCATGGCGGACAATTCATACTTAACGGCGAGAAGCTCGTAAATCTCATAACTGATAAAGTAACTGTTAAGGCAACCAAAACCTGGACTGCAACTGCAAGACAGGATATTGATGCAGAGGTTGAGCTCAATGTTTACAGCCGTGACAGAGATGGAAAGGTAGAGCCGGCATCAACATCAGTTCTTACAGGATTCTCTTCCGAGCAGAAGTCAAAGAGTCATAGCTGGACTTTGGATAAGTACGATAAAGAGGGAAGAAGACTTTACTACTATGTAGATGAAGGCTATGTCTCAACCAAGGTGGCAGATGAGAATGATCAGGAGGGATTCAAGGCTGCCGAGAAGATAAAAATTGAAGATGGCCCATTATATTATCTGACAGCTGATGGATACAGATATGTACAGGAAATGGAAACCGAGGTTAATACCGACGGTAATGTAAATGTCGATATCACAAACAGACTTGTCGGTAATGCACAGGTCAAGATCACCAAGAGATTCCCTGAAGGAATTTCACTTGGTGATATCGAAAGAAAAGAAGCAACAGTTAGTTTTGATGTTTTCCGGGATAACGAAAAGATAGGTGTTATCAGTAAAACCTACAAGGTAGGCAGCATAATCAGGAGCTATGACGGCGAAGGTAATCTGGTTTCAAAGGAAATAACTGATCTTAGCCAGTTACAGCAGGATTTTACTGATGTAATTATCGTTGACAGATTCGAAAGTCCCATGGAAATTCCAGAGGAGGCTGTTGAAGGCGATAACAAAACTCTCATAAATTATTACAGAGATAAAAAGCTGCTTCCAAGATATGATCTTCAGGGCGCTGAATATACATACTCTGTTTTCGAACATGAGGATGCCATGGATCGCGGATATAATCCGACATATGAGAATATAATCTCAGAGGAGGTTTATAGCGGTACAAGTGACACTGATATCATTCCGTATATTGCAGACAGAGATAAATATCTTGTTGACGAGATCAGAATCAGCAACAATCTCGGTAAAGGTGAGTATATAACTGTCTATAAGGAGTGGCTTGATGGAGAGGAATCTCAGAAAAGGCAGAAGGTAACCTTTGAACTTCAGTATAAGGCAGCCGGAGAAAGCACATGGAATTCAGTTGGTACACCGTCATATATAGCACCGAATGATGAGGTATATTCAAAATATTCATTTATGAAGATACCTTCAGAGGTTCATGATCAGTTTGTTGCCTGGAGAGATAATGATTACAGCCCTACTGCTACATCAGGTGATTTCCGTGTTATAGAAACCTATATGGGAGATAATCCGGTTCACTACTATACAGGTGCTGGCAGAACCATCGTTGATGATTTCTCTAACAAGGATTACTACCTTGGACATTTCTGGAATAAGTATGAAGGTAAAGAGGAGACTTTCTCAGAGCTTCAGAAAAAGCAGTATGAAGATGATGATTACGGTTTCGTACAGGGTGATTTCTATGATTACGATGTACTGATCTGTAACAGTGAAAGTGCGAAGGACGAGTCCGGAACCAACAGATACATTAACTACCAGTACAACGAGGACGGTAATGTAATAGGTAACAGAAACTTTGACTTTGCAATTTCCAATGTAAGAGTCGGTGTTATATACATTGACATCAAAAAAGAATGGGTTGACGGTCGTATGAAAGATATTTCCAGACCGGATTCCTTAAAGCTGAAGGTACAGGTTGGAAATGAATTAGTTGATCTAACATTGGATGAGTCCAATGATTGGTCAGCTAAGCTTGGCCCATATCGTAAGTACGATGATGAGGGTAAGCTTATAGATTATAAGCCACATCTTGTGAAGAATTCTGAGGATAAGTACGAGGAATTCATTTACAGGACAGGAAGAGAGGATGCGGCAAAGAAGTATAAAGACGCTTATGTAATGAGCGGAAATACTGCTGAATTCGAGCTTGGAAAAGATCACCATACAGGTGACAGGTATTCATTTGCCATCAAGAATACTCTCTCAGCAACTATTACTCCTGTAGTGAATAAGTTCTGGGATGACTACGATGACAGAGATAATGACAGACCGGACATCTATTCCCATCTCTATCGTAAATACACAGATGAGAATAAAGTAGATCATGTTGAGCTTCTCGATACGAAGAGCTACATCGATTACGATTGGGATACAACAAGTTTTGATAAGAAAGCTCATAACTGGTGGCAGGTTAAATACAATCCTCAATCAAGATTTACAGAGGAATTCTATGAGTATGAATACTATATCAGTGAGTCCTATGCTTCCGAGAATACCAACGAGTATGCGGAGATAGGTGCATTTGAAGGAGCGCCTAAATATACAGATGTCACAAAACAGATAGCTACTTTCTCGACTATTGATAAGGATCTTCAGAAGTTGGAGTATAAGGAAAATGGTAAGGATGTAGTTATAGTTGCGGCTAAGGTTGCTCTTAATGAAGATGATGCCGGTACACTTGTTAACAGACCGAGAAACAAGCGTACAGTTAGCGGTGTTAAGATTTATGAAAACCTTCCGGATGGTTACAGCAATAAGAATCTTCCGGATGTAGAACTCGAACTCTGGAGAAGACCTTACGGAGAACCGGAGGGAAGTCCAAAGGAAGAAAAGGTTCCTGAGTATGACATAATAAGGGATCTTATGGGTCAGGAGGATCTCGAGGCTACCGACAACAATCTCGTAGCTATACTTGAGGGAGCAAATGAACTCTATAAGAGAAACTTCACATTCTACAAGGGTAACAAAACCGAAAATGATGAAAACAAGGTTCAGGCATATGTACCGAAGTATGATAATACAGGACGTCCTTACACATATTTTGTAAAGGAAGCGGATACGTATTCCATACTTGACGCAAAGAAAGGAGAAAAGGAAACAGCAGAAAGAATAAAGGTTCTGCATGCAGCCTATGACTTTGAGGTAACGGAAAATGATACTTTGACAAATGGTATCAAGGCGGTCAATAAGTACAAGGAGACCAAGAACTATTCAGTCAAGTTCTGTAAGAAGTGGGATGGATTCAAACCCGAAAATGAATATGACGAGAAGTATCTGGATCCTGTCCATGGCAATGATATGCCTAAGATCACCATTCGTCTTTACAGATATCTCCAGAATGCAGATGGCAATATCATTAACGGCACCGGTAAGATACTTGATGAGCAGGAGCTGACATATAAGATTGACAAGAACGATCCTGATAAGTCGGGATACGCATATGCTGAGTGGAATGATCTGGTGTACTACGCACCAAACCTTAATCCCTATAAGTATGTGATTTCTGAAAAGGTTGAGGAGACATCCGATGGCGGCAAAGTACCTTACACCAGAGCTTATGATGTATACAATGCTTCTGTAGCCGTTGACGAGGATGGTAATTACATTCTTGAGAATGGTCATGCAAAACTTGAAGCGAAAGAAAACCTGAAGACCGGAGCTTCATCAAAAATTACTTTTGATGAAACCAGGTCTGCGAAGGCAACAACAAGTACTATTGAAGAAAGAAAGGTAGTCCGTCATGACAGCAGCTGGGATGGATATGATGTCGCAGTAGATGGCAGCTATGACATTGACAGCGGTAAGGGTAGCGGTGCTGCAGGTATCATCAATACCTATAGAAAGGACCGTGAGCCACTTAAGGTCTTAAAGATTTGGAATATCAAAGACAGCGGATACGATGGAATCAGTATCCTTCCTAAGGAGATAAACTTCAATCTTTACAGACTGTATCACAACAATAGTACGGCAGAATCTAACAGAACACTGATCAAAAAGGACAAGGATAAGTATTCATTTACCCTTAATGAGGCTAACAATTGGACTGCTACGATAAGTGAACTGTTGAAGTATGAACCAACAAGAGGTTACTACTACAGATACTATGTTGAAGAGGTTATACCTAAAGATTGGGTTAAGGATTTTATGCCTGAAAACCTGTTCAATAAAATTAAATCCAAAATTATCAACCCTCAAGATAAAACATACAAGAGTTATATCCCGTTTGTGGTTGAAACAAGGGATGGCAAATTCTGGTACGGAGGTGCAGGTGTAAAGGGTACGCCGGATGGAGTAGTATATCTTGACGGCGGTGTGGATGGAACTAATCCGCCTGAAGGAGAAGTTGTTGATAAAGAAACCGGAAAAGTAGTTACAGTTACAGGCCGAAAGAATGTATTTAAAACTATAGACCTTCATGCGGTCAAGAAGTTTAAGTCAGGTAAGGGTAATGAGGAGATTTCCGGAGAAAAGCTTTTGGAGTTGTATAACAAGAAAGCTTTACCTGAGTCCATCACATATCGGATTTACTATCAGATTCAGTATAATGAAAAAGAGGATAAGAACCGGATGCCGGATGACTGGAAGGAATGGAAACTTCTTGAACAGAAGGATCCAGAAACCAACGTAAAGACACCGGTAACTATGTATTCAGAATTCCAAAAAACTTTGGATGAGAATGGAAAGGAGATAGGAAAATACAGTACTGCTGAGAAGAAAGAACTTTATCCTACTGCATTTATTATTGATAAAACAGATAAGTTAGACGATGGTACTTATCGTGAGATAAAATATCGTGCTGTAGAGTATTCGGTAACATATCCTGATGGAACAATTGTTGATCGGGAAGATGATATTGATTCTTTCATTTCAAATGAATCAATAAGAAAAGAAGTTGATCCTGAAACTAATAAAGAAGTAATAAAGACTGAGGGAACCGGTTTCGGCGAATTCAGTAAGGTAGAATCAGTTTGTGATGTAATCGTGGATATCAAGGATAAAGAAGGAAATATCGTTGAGAACAATCCTTATTACTCCGAAACAACCGTAATCAACACACTTGATCTTACAAGACTTGATGTTACTAAGGCTTGGAAGGATGAAGTACGTGGATTCGACTCTAAGGTTGATCACATTGTGTTCGAGCTTCAGAGAAGAATTGGTAATGGCGACTGGTCAGATGTGAAGAGCGAGGGCAAGGTACTTAGCGCAGAACTCTCACATGCTGACGCAGCAGCGGGCAAAACTGTATCCTTCGAATACTTACCAACCAAGGATCCGAATGGTAATGAATATTCTTACAGAGCGGTTGAGAAGAAGATCGTTCTTAAGGATGGAACAGAAACTAAACCTTCAACAGTAATCAAGGTTGAGGTTACAGAAAATGCAAATGATTCCGGCAACCAGGAAGGTGGTACAACGGCTTATGAGTATAAGTCTGAGAACACCGATCCTGAGAAGTCTGAAGGCATTTATACAAAGGTACTTAAGACAGATTTCACCAACAGACTTAGATTAGGAAGCATTTCCGTATCTAAGATCTGGGATGATATGGATGATAAGTACGAACTCCGTACAGACATCAACGTTAGACTTACAGCATCTGTAGACATGAAGGACAAGTCCGGTGAGAAATCTATATCGGAAGAGATCAAGACACTTAACGCCGCTAATGGTTATAAGGAATCATGGTCAGAACTTCCTATATACGATGCAGACGGCACTGCTATCAACTACACTGTTAAGGAATACGCTGTTGTTGAAGGTAAGGAAGTCGAATTCCGTTCATACGATGCCACTAACCTGGTTAAGGTGGACGGAGGCATTGCCAAGGATGGCGATACAACGGAAAGATTTGCTATAGCAACCGACTCTACAATTGTTGAGTTTACAAACAAGCTTGCAACCACCTCCTTCATCGTAAAGAAGGCTTGGGATACAGAAGACACAGATCCTACTAACGCAAATGAAGAGTACGAGAGACGTGTTTATGTAGAACTTGAGTATTCATACGATGGTGAGACCTGGTATCCAAGAAATGCAAGGAACGGACAGAACATAGCTACTATGTCTGAAGTTCTCAGCAAGGACAATGATTACACTCATGAATGGAATGATCTTCCTTTAAGAAATAATAAGGGAGATAGATACATTTATAGAGCGAAGGAAACAAATATCGTAATTTACAAGAACGGACAGGAGGTTAAGAAGCTCACAGTCAACGAAAATAAGAATACTGTCGGAGGCTACAACTACAACTTAGGCAAGACAGAACAGGCTGAAGACAGACTTCAGAAAGCTACACTCAGCAATATCCTGAAGAAGGGTGATTATGCTATCACCAAGATCTGGGATGATGATGAGAACCGTGATGGTTTACGTCCTGATGAGGTTACATTCCATCTGGAGCGTAAGGCTAAGGACGGTGAATGGACACAGTTACCATCCAAGTTTGACAGAAAGATTACAAATCAGACTGAGGCCGGTGAGGGTAAGTGGTCTATAGCAACATGGTCACAGCTTCCTGTAGAAGATGCCAAGGGTGATGCATACAGCTACAGAGCAGTAGAAGATGAAGTTTCACATTATGAGATGAGGGCAATTAAATCAGAGACATTTATCGAAAGAATAGTCGATGGTTTTGTTGATCTGGTTCGTAACATAGCAACATGGGTACTTGATCTTTTAGGCTTTGCAGATGAAGTTCTCGAGGCAGAGCCTGCAGACGTAGGAATCAATCTTACCGAAGGGGAGATGTCCATAAGTACTTACTCCAATATCCACAGAATCAGTACAGTAGATATCGATGCTGTAAAGAAGTGGGATGATATGGATGATAAGTATGGCGACAGACCAAAGGAAATCAAGGTTACACTGTATGCTACTTATACAAATGAAGATGGCATCGAAGTGACTGAAGAAGTCACGAATCTGGAACTTGCATATGACGAGGACAAGAAGATAACCAATCCTGAAACACTCAAAGCCTCAAACGGCTGGAAGGCTTCATGGACAGGACTCCCTGCTTATAAGAGGGGACTTGTAGGAAGCAGAATCACCTACAGCGTTGAAGAAACAGAGGTTAAGGGTTACGAAGGAGATATCACTCTTGCAACCGAGTCTTCCATCGAGAAGAACGAGGCGGAGAAGTGGGAGTTCAGCATTAAGAACACACTTGACCCTGTAGATATCGTCGTACGTAAGAACTGGGACAATGAATTTGCCGGAATCGGAGATGGTGTAACAGGAGCCGAGGTTGTACTCCAGAGAAAGACCGGAGCAGCTGACTGGGCAAATGTTTACGTAACTGTTGATGGTAAAGAATCACTGATGACTCATGTGATCAACAAGACAGATTCAAGCTGGACCGTAAAGGATCTTCCTAAGTATGACAAGGACGGCAATGAGTACAGCTACCGTGCAGTGGAGACCAGAATCATTCTCTCTGACGGAAGCAAGGTTAATGTTAAGGACGATGGTCTCGTAAAGGGAACAGTCGGTGCTTATGTTTACACATCAACAACCGAAAAGACCGAAACAGGTTTCCGCACGGACATTACAAACCGTATGGATACCGGATCACTCAGAGTTTCAAAGGTTTGGGATGATGAAAATAACAGCAAAAACAGACGTCCTGCAGAAATCAAGGTAAATCTCAAGA
This sequence comes from Oribacterium sp. FC2011, assembly GCF_000701645.1. NCBI lineage: Bacteria > Bacillati > Bacillota > Clostridia > Lachnospirales > Lachnospiraceae > Oribacterium > Oribacterium sp. FC2011. The sequence goes on along the minus strand of NZ_JNJM01000001.1, from coordinate 314,392 downwards.
CACTTACCGTTACAGGCGGAAAGGAAAATGAGATAAACATTGATGGAATATCAAAGACAGTAACATTGTCAGCAGCCAATAACTGGTCAGATGCAGCTGTCTGGGCTGATGTTCCGGTATATACAGCAGATGGAAAGCGTATCTACTATGTCCTTTCCGAGGAGGGTGTAAGCGGCTACGATGCTTCATATTCATCCGTGACCTATGGTCAGGTTGCTGTGACCGGAAACGGAATCGAGGCATCAAGAGTTTATCTTGAAAACGGACAGACCTCAGAGGTTGAGTTCACCAACCGACTGAGAACCGGCGGAGGAAAAGGCGGAAACGTATCTTCTTCACGTGATCCGGGTTCACCTTCAGACGGAAGCGTTAAAGGTGCCGACAGAGAAACTCCTGATGAAGGAAGTGTTCTCGGTGCCGACAGAGATATGCCGGAGGAGCCAAGAGTTCTCGGAGCAGCCAGACGTCCGGGAACCGGAGATATGTCTCATATGACAATCTACGGAATCACAGCAGTCTTCTCACTTGCGATACTGGGCGCATGGCTTAGTGTCTACAAGAAAAAGAAAAAACAAAATGCGGAGTAATCCGTAAGATGTAAAAGGTCATGGGCAGTCGCTCATGACCTTTTTCTATTTAATTAATATATGCCGGTAACCCACCGGGGACGGTTCTCGCCGGCGAGAACCGTCCCTGATGGATTACTGCGATAGAAATAAGAACTTATACATGATATAATCTATCTATCATTTTGTGGAATTAGGAATTTTATTTTAGGGAAAAGAAGGGGAAAGGAAATGACAAAGAATCTGAATATAACTAAATCGACATCACTTGTCTTATGTGGTCTTTTCACAGCACTCATGGCTGTAGGAGCATTTATAAAGATCATGCTCCCAATCGGAATATGGCAGGTGACATTTTCGCTACAGATATTTTTTGCTGTTATGGCAGGGATGTTCCTCGGCAGCAAAAATGGTTTCTATAGTGTGCTTGCTTATGTGCTGGTAGGGCTTATGGGAGTTCCGGTTTTTGCACATGGTGGCGGTATCCAGTATATGATGAAGCCGACCTTCGGATTTATAATCGGATTCATAGCCGCAGCCTGGATCAGCGGTCTCGTTACTGAAAGCAAGAGTGGAAAAGGTATGAGAAAGCTTATACTGGCGGCATTTCTTGGTGAGATGGCTTACTACTTCTTCGGGCTTCTATACTATTTCATAATGTATAACTATGTTCTCACAAACGGAAAATCCATCGGCGTAATTGCCCTGATAGAGGTGTGGTTTCTGAGCACTGTCATTCCGGACTTTATAATCTGTGCTCTGGCCGCAGTAACCTATAATCGTGTTTATCCACTCGTTAAAAACTATATCGGTTAAAATCATTTCGACTGATAACATGACATTATGAAAAAACTGATCATTGCGACAAGAGGAAGCAAGCTTGCCCTGGCTCAGACAGACATAGTTTGTGAGCTTCTTAAGAAACAAAATATAGATTATGAGATCAAGGTGGTTCACTCCAAAGGGGATCATAATCAGAAGGATGCATTATCCAAAATAGGCGGGAATGGGCTTTTCATTCGTTCTCTTGAGACGGAACTTATAGATGGTAATGCTGACATTGCTGTTCACAGCGCAAAGGATCTTCCCTACGATCTGGAAGAGGGGCTAGTGATAGGCGGCGTGCCAAAGAGAGGTGACGCAAGGGATTGCCTTGTGACTCTAAAGGGCGCGGAACCTGAACAACCTATGGTCATAGGCACCGGAAGCCCCAGAAGGATAAGTGAATTAAAACAACTTTATCCCGAGGCGGTTTTCGAAAACCTTCGTGGTAATGTTGACACGAGACTCAGAAAATTAAGTGAGGGTCAGTACACGGCCATAGTTGTTGCGGCAGCAGCGCTGGACAGACTGGATCTGGATCTACAGGAATATGACATTAGAAGGCTTGATATCAGGGAGTGCATCCCTGCCGTTTGCCAGGGGATGATTGCCGTTGAATGTAGGGAAAAGGATAAAGAGATCGTGGAGCTTCTTGACAGAATATCAGATTCGGTAACGAAGCTTCGATTCGGGATAGAAAGATATCTTTTCAGCAGAATGAAAGCAGATTGCACTCTTCCTATAGGAGCATATGCTGAAATAAACGGAAAAGAGGTACGGATTTCCGCAATGTTCAGGGGCAGAAGATGTGAGCGGACATGTAAGGTTAAGGACCATATGATCATCTGTGAGGATATGGCAAAGGAATTAATCGGAAACTGTACGGGAAAAGTTACTCTGGTGGGAGCAGGTTGCGGAGAAGGACTTATAACCTTGAAGGGGCTTGAAGCTATAAGTGAGGCTGATGTCATAGTCTACGATGATCTTCTGGCCGGGGAAGTTCTTTCCCGGATACCACAGAAAGCAAAACGAATATATGTTGGGAAAAGATCGGGAAAGCACAGTCTTCCTCAGGAGAAGATAAACCGCATACTGATCCGGGAAGCGCAGGAAGGAAATAATGTTGTCCGCCTTAAGGGTGGGGACAGTTTCGTTTTCGGAAGAGGCGGCGAGGAGATCCTTGCCCTCATGGAAGAAAACATCCGCCATGAGGTCATTCCCGGTGTGACATCCTGTGTTGCTGTTCCTGAAAGATTCGGAATTCCTGTCACCCATCGGGGCGTTGCCAGATCCTTTACTGTGGTCACCGGCCATACAATGGAAGATGGCGAAATAAAGGTGGCTTGGAAGAATCTTGCAAAAAATCCCGGCACACTTGTATTTCTTATGGGGATAAAGAATCTGAGAGAGATATGCGGGAAACTGATTGAGTTTGGAAAGCCGGAGGATACTCCGGTAAGCGTATTGGCCAAAGCATACAGCAGTGAGGAGCAGCGTCTGGACGGTAAGCTTTCTGATATAGCGGATGTGTGCGAAGGAAAGGCATTGACCCCGGGGATCATAGTTATAGGTCCGGTTGCGGGAATGGATCTAAGGTCTGATGCAGAAAAAAAGACCATTACTGTTACCGGTACTGAAAGATTTGTGAATATCCAGTGTAAGGCACTTGAGAATCTTGAAGCAAAGCTTGTTCCCATGACCACAATGGAAGTCAGGTTTTTATTTGATAAGATGCCAAAAAACTTTGAAGACTACAGTTGGATAGTTTTCACCAGCAGAAACGGGATCGAGGCATTCTTCTCATATCTAATGGAAAGTCAGATAGATTTGCGTTCAATCATGAAGCTGAAATTCGCCTGCATTGGTTCAGGGACGGATGAAGACCTTCGGGCCCATGGATTCCACACGGATTTTGTACCGTCGGAATATACTGCGGAGGTGCTTGGCCGTGAGCTTGCGGAGCATCTCGGAAAGAATGATCGATGCCTTCTTCTGAGAGCAGAGATAAGTTCAGAGGCTCTTTCGGAGGAACTTGAAAAGGGCGGAATAGATTTTGAAGATGTACCGATATACAGAACACTGATATCTGATAAGCTTGCCGGAGATATTAAAAAGAAAGTGGATTCTGATTACGTGATATTTGGAAGCGGAAGAGGTGTTGAAGCATTTTTTACTTTTTGTTCACTTTCGGATGGAACTGTGCCGGTTTGTATAGGGCCAAGCACTGCGAAAAAACTTAAGGAACACTATGACGGAGACTTCCTGATGGCAGGGGAATATACTGCAGGGGGAATAAGTGAAGTCATATTGAAAGATATGAAACATTAGCCATGCAGACCGGAAGAAGTGTGTCAAAACTTCACGGTGAAATATACATTTGTTGAAGAGCCGATCAGAATTTTATCTTAGTGAAATATGATAAGCGGCTCAAAAAGGAGATTAACGTGATCGTTTCATGGATGACAACCAATAGTTGTAATCTTAAATGTAAGCATTGTTATCAGGATGCCGGTGACAAAAAGGCTGAAGAGCTGACAACCGATGAGGCTAAGAAGCTCATTGACGGAATACAAAGAGCCGGTTTCAGGATAATGATATTCAGCGGCGGGGAAGCTTTGACCAGGCCGGATATATTTGAGCTTGTGGGCTATGCTAAGGAAAAGGGACTTCGTCCGGTATTCGGTACTAACGGCACACTGCTTACGGAAGGTGTGGTTGAAAAACTAAAGAATGCCGGAGCCGGTGCAATGGGCATAAGCCTTGATAGCCTTGATCCCAAAAAACATAATGAATTTCGTGGGAATGACAGAGCCTATGAAAAAACCATGGAGGGTATAGAGAACTGTAGGAAGCTTGGTCTTCCGTTCCAGCTTCATGTAACAGTTATGGACTGGAACAGGGACGAGATACTCGACATCATTGATTTTGGTGTAAAGGTTGGAGCTGTCGCAGTTTACATCTTTTTCCTTATTCCTGTTGGAAGAGGAAAAATGATAGAGGACCATCAGGTGCAGGTAGAAGCTTACGAGCAGCTGCTTAAGGATATCATGCTAAAGCAGAATGAGGTTCCCATAACCATAAAGCCGACCTGTGCACCGCAGTTCATGAGAGTCGCAAAGCAACTGGATGTAAAGGTAAGTCCGAGATTTTCCAGGGGCTGTCTTGCGGGACTCACCTACTGCATCGTAAGTCCGGTGGGGAAGGTGCGTCCATGCGCGTACATGCTTGAGGAGGCCGGAGACATTAGAGAAAAAGAATTTGATTATATCTGGAAAAACAGCGACCTGTTTAGGAAACTGAGAACCAAGGATTACAAGGGAAGCTGTGAAAACTGTGGATACAAAGATTCCTGCGGTGGCTGCAGAGCCAGAGCCGCATACTACAACAACGGAGACATCCTTGCGGAGGATCCTTACTGTGCCTACGGAAGGATAAAGGAGAAGTCCAATGCTTAGTCTTACCAGGATGCTGACTGACGGTACTTATTTTGGCGATGAGCTTCGCTATAAAAAGGGGGCTGCCGAACAACGTAACGGAGTTTCAGAGGGCAAAGGTCCGGTGGTGGTCTGGAATTATACCAGAAGCTGTAATCTAAAATGCAGACACTGCTATGCGGGTTCGGAAAACAAAAAATATGAAGGAGAGCTTACTACGGAACAGGCTCTCAAGGTTATAGATGACCTTGCGGATTTTCATGTACCGGTGATCCTTTTTTCGGGAGGAGAACCTTTATCAAGAATAGATTTTTTTACTCTTGCGGAGCATGCCGCAAAGAGAGGCATCAGGCCGACACTTTCGACCAATGGCACGCTTATCGATCGGGAAACTGCGCAGAAGATAAAAGACATCGGAGTCGGATATGTAGGCATCAGCCTGGATGGACTTGAGAAGACCAATGATTTCTTCAGGGGAGTTGACGGCGCGTATAAAAGGGCCATGGAGGGCATCAGAAACTGTCGGGCCGTCGGGCAGCGTGTCGGACTAAGATTCACTATAAATAAAGAGAATTACAGTGAAGTCGGGGATGTGCTTGACGTTTTGGAGAAAGAGGATGTTGACCGTATCTGTTTCTATCATCTCGTATATTCCGGCAGAGGGTCGGCTATACGTGATGAGGATCTGACTGCTGAAGAGACCAGAGCGGTTCTTGATCTTATTTTCGAGAGGACACTGGATTTTCACAGGAGAGGTCTCAAAAAGGAAGTTCTGATGGTGGACAATCATGCTGACGGACCTTACCTTTATCTCAAGTTCAGGGATAAGGATCCGGAGCGAGCAAAGTATATCCTGTCGATGCTTAAGATGAATGGCGGCAATAGATCCGGCATGGCTTTCGGAAACATTGACTATCTAGGTAATGTTCATCCCGATCAGTTTTCGCCTCAGCATACCTTCGGTAATGTTCTGGAAAAGCCCTTTGGGGAGATTTGGACTTCAACCGAAAATCCAGTACAGGCAGGGCTTAAGGACAGACACGGGCTGTTGCCGGAAACCTGTAAAGCCTGCTGCTGGCTGAACTGCTGTAACGGTAATTTTAGAACCAGAGCGGAAGCCGTAAGCGGAGATTTCTGGGGAATGGATCCGGCTTGCTATCTTACGGCGGAGGAAAGAAAGGTTTTTACGGATTGACATATTTTCACGTATGTGTGTGATATGTAATAGGTAGAATTCAGTGAGTGAGCATAATTGATCCGAATCGTTGGGGCTGATACTGATATTTAAAAAGAATTGGTAGAGGAATTATTAATGATTTTTGATGATTCAGACAAAGCTATACTTCAACAAATCCAAAATGGTATCAGTCTGACGGAAAAGCCTTTCCTGCTGATCGCAGACAGTGTGGGATTAACGGAAGAAGCAGTCCTCGAAAGAATCAACAGTATGAAGGAGTCGGGGATCATTCGAAGGATATCAGGATTCTTTGATGCCGGGTCTCTTGGATATCAGTCTGCGCTTTGCGGAGCTGTGGTGCAGGAAGAAAACATTGAACTATACAAAGAACTTTTGGACAGGTATCCTTGTATCACTCATAACTACCTGAGAGACCATCGAATAAATGGGTGGTTTACAGTATCGACAAAAGATGAAGCAGACAGAACCCGTATTCTTTCTGAGATACGGGAAAGCGGATTAGTGGAAAAGATCTATGTCTTTAAAAAGACTAAGATGTTCAAGCTTAAGGTGTTGTTTGATCTCGATGGTAAAGAGGAGATACAAATTACAGACCCGCAGATAAGTGTCAGAATCGATTCTGTGAAAAAGAGTGCACTTATGACCGACATCACAGGAGACTCGAATCTTACGGAGGTGGGTAAAGATGTGGGAGAACATCTTCCGAAGGTTACCCCTGAGAAAATCCGCCTGATTCGTGAGCTTCAGGAACAGTTCCCTATATGTTCAAGACCTTTTGAAGTCATAGGTGAAAAAATCGGCATGGAAGAACAGGATGTGCTCCGCATGACCGGGAAGCTTAATGAGGAAAAAAGGTTGAAGAGGATATCCGCAGCACTAAGCCATCATAAAGTCGGCTACAGTATAAACTCTATGGTGGTTTGGGATATAAGGGAAGAGGACATAGACCGGCTCCCGGATAAGCTTCTTTCCTGTCAGAATCTGTCCCACTGCTACCTAAGGGAAAAGGACCCGGATTTTGATTATAACTTTTACACCATGCTTCATGCAAAAACCGAGGATGAGTACCATGGCATAATGGATATGTTAAAGGAAAACATTCTCCATAAAAAATATGTGGAGCTAAGGACTGTAAGGGAACTGAAGAAAATCGGGATGAAGTATTTTACCGAGGGAACGATCTAAAGACATATTATTGCAGCTTAACCGGCAGCAATAGATGAAAAGATTTACGACAGGAGAGAAAACCGGAATGGCATATTTCCCTATAATGATCAATCTGGAGAACAGAGCGGTTCTCATAATCGGAGGCGGAGCAACTGCACTTCGGAAAGCAGAAACCATGTTGTCCTACGGGGCTAAAGTTTTTGTGATAGCTAAGGAATTTAAACATGAATTTCCTAAAGCTGCGGTTCTGAAAGAAAAGGAGTTTGAAGATGAGGATCTTTTGTTAAAATCAAGGGATTATTTTCTGGTGATTGTTGCCACCGGGGATGGGGAGGTCAATGCTCACATTTCCGAACTATGCAAAAAAGAACGAATACTTGTAAATGCTGTAGATGAGGAAGAAAAGTGCAGTTTTATTTTTCCGGCAATCTACCGGCAGGGAGATGTTGTGGTCTCAGCCAGCAGCAGCGGAAAAAGTCCACTCGTCACACAATACCTTAGGGATAGGATTTCAAAGTGTCTGCCTGAAAATATCGGCGAGATAAATGACGAAATGGGCAAACTCAGAAACCGGATCCGGCAGGAGATTCACAGCCAGAAGGAAAGAAAAGAAATATATAAGAAGGCCCTGGAAGAAATGCTAAAGGAATAACAGTTCAGCTTGGAAATGGTAAGCTGGCACAGGTCATAGCTTAACCGGACCAAACTTTAACGGAGTGCAATAAAAATAAATTTCGGTGTCGATAGGTATGGAAAAAATCATTCCTTTGGTTTAAACTGTAAATAAGTGTAGGTATCCGCTTTTTTTGGTGCGCACAAAAATGATCGTGTTTTTTCTTGTTGAGTATTATTGATTTCTTGAAGATATAGTAGGCTTAGGAAAGTTGAGGTCTATCATGAAAAAGCTATTAAAAGATTACTGGTTGGTAGTCATGGCAGTTCCCTTTCTGTTGTTCGGGCTAATTGTAAACCTGTACAAGATGAGTATTCCGAAGCAGGAGGTTGCCAAAACTGAACAGGAGGCGGCAGCAATGACGCCGAAAGCTTCGAATCCGGACGGAGTCATTTCTGCAGATGAGTGGGCAAAGGTCTTTCCGGATATCGTTGAGTCCATCAAACTGAACAGCAAGCATGATTATCAGACTGACTATCTCGTAGAGGATCCTTATCTGGTTGAACTGTATGAGGGTTACGGTTTCGCAAAGGACTATAAGAGTGCCAGAGGCCATTACTACGATCTTGATGATGTTCATGAAACAGCAAGACCTCATGCAAAGGCCAACTGTCTTACCTGTAAGACTGTTAACTTCACCAAGCTGGTCAATGATATAGGTGTTGATGCTTATACCAAGGATTTTGAAGAGGTTTTTGCCTCCCTGAATGAAGGCATCAGCTGCTATAACTGTCATGGTAATAACGAAGCCATGGGACAGCTTACAGTGACCCATCAGTATATGGCAGACGCGCTTGGTGATAATGTTGGCTCCATCCATGCAGCGAATGTTGCCTGCGGTCAGTGCCATACAGAATACTATTTCAAGCCGGAGATCCTTGAATGTACAGTTCCTTACAGCAGTCTCGATACCATGGGACCTGAACCGGAGCTTAAGTACTATAAGGAAATCGGCTTCACCGACTGGACACAGGAATCTACAGGCGCCAAGATGCTCAAGGCTCAGCATCCCGAATTCGAGACATTCCTTTTAGGAAAGCATGGAAAGATGCTTAGCTGTGCTGACTGTCATATGGAAACAGTTACAAGAGCTGATGGAAGTACCTATAAATCACATGAGCTTGTTAGTCCATTGGAGAGTAAGACCCTTCTTGAGAGTTGTGCTCAGTGCCATGGAAGTACAGATATGGTTGAATTCGTTCACGGCATCCAGGAGAAGGTTCATGCCCGTGAGGATGAGGTCGGGGACAAGCTTGTAGAGCTTAAGAAGGCTCTCGTTGAAGCAAATCAGAGCGGCAAGTGGACAGAGGATGAATTAAACGAAGTTCGTGAGATTTACAGTGATGCCGAGTGGTACTTTGACTGGGATTACGTTGAGAATGCAGAGGGCGCACACAACAGTGAGCTTGCTTATAAGTGTCTGGATACCTCAGAGGAAATGATTAATCAGGCAATGGAGAAGATACAGGCTCACAATGTATGATGGATTTCCAAGAGAAATGCTTATAGCGCCTTATTGATAGACTTAAACTAATATTCAGTGCATATCTAAAGAGAGGAGGATTTTTCCTCCTCTCTTATTGTATAATTAGAGCATAAGTCTTGCATCAGGCTATATTGCATTCTGATAGTTCGTAAGCGAAGCAATGCGTAGGACTTATGTATGCAAAAATTTGGGGATGGGATATGAACGGTTTTAAAAAATTCTACAAATTCATTTCGTCCATGAAGCTTGCCCTGGTCTTACTGGGACTTTTGATCATCGGATGTGTCATAGGTTCTGTGATACCACAAGGTCAGATCATGAAGTTATACCAGCAGCAATATGGCGACAGAACAGCGGGGCTGATAATGGCACTGAGTCTTGACGATGTTTTTCACAGCTGGTGGTTCGTGGCATTTACTGTCATCCTGTGCCTCAATCTCTTTACCTGCTCCATATTAAGGACACCGGCACTTATAAAAAGGTGGAAGAGCTTCGGAGATTTTCCGGATGAAAACAGCATTTCAAATAATGTCTTAGTAGAGAGCAGTCCGCAATATATCGGAAGACTTTCAAAAGACCCGGAGGCATTTCTGAAAAGTCTGGGTTTTTCGAGGCAATCCGGAACAAAGCAATCTGAAACAAAGCAAACCGAAACAAAGCAGAGTTATATAGTTGGAATCAGACATAAGGCAGGACTTTTAGGCCCGCTTATCACTCACATAGGAGTGCTTCTTTTAATACTGGGATTTTCTTTTGGGCAGATGACTAAAGTGGAGTATACCGTTTATGGCCTTCCGGGAGATGCAAAACAGATTGGAGATACGGATTATATTCTTCAGATTGATGATTTTAACATCGGTCTGAGAGCTGATGATACGGTGGAACAGTACACCTCGGATATCACAGTTCGAAATGCAGCAACGGGTGCAAAGGAAAGTGCCAGTGTTTCTGTCAATGCTCCTGCATCATTGTTTGGAATGAAGTTCTTTCAGAATTCCACTGGATGGGCTGCAGACATGCACATACTTGAAAACGGCGAGCTTCTCCAGGAAGAAGCGGTAGAAGCAGGGAATTATGTGACTGTATCTGATAAAACGGATCTGCAGATCGGATTCATGGCATTTTATCCCGACTATCATTACGACAGAGAAAAGGGTCCCTTGACCCTGAGCTCCAAACTCAATAATCCTGCATATCTGTATATTGTTTATTTCCAGGGTTCGGTACTTGGGATGAACACACTTATGGAAGGTGAAGAGCTGACCATAGACGAATATACCGTGACATTTGACAACCCGAGAAACTATACGCTTATCCAGATCAAAAAGGACAGTTTCACTTATTTTGTACTTTTGGGTGGTGTGGTTCTTCTTTTTGGATTATTCCTTTCTCTGTATGTTCAGCCGGAGAAAATATGGTTGAAACAGGAGGGTGATAGATATTTGGTCTTTGGAAGCGGCGGTAAGAGCGGAATTCTTTTTGCTGACAGAGTTAAGGCGAAGTTGAAAGGAAATAACTATGAAAAGTGAAACACTTTTTAATTTAGAAAACAACTTGTTTACGGTGGCCATGCTTTTATATTTTGTCAGCATGATCCTCTTTTTTGTTTTCTTTGTGTTCAAAAACCTTAAGGTCACAAAGTTAGGAAACGGAACTTTGATTACAGGCTTCCTTCTCCATACTGTTGTGATGCTTATAAGAGGTATAAATGCAGGAAGACTTCCCCTCACCAACCAGTATGAGTTTGCGTCTGCATTTGCCTGGGGTTTATGCTTTGTGTCCATCATTTTTATATACAAATACAAGTTTCAGGCATTGGCTACCTTCTCCGTTCCTGTGATATTTCTGATGATAGGTTATGCCGCAATGCAGAGTAAAGAGGTACATGAGCTCATGCCATCACTCAGGAGCAATTGGCTGGGATTCCACGTATCCACTGCCATCATAGCCTATGGTGCCTTTGGAGTTTCCTTTGCCATTTCTATCATGTATCTCCTTCGTACAAGATCAGTTGCCAATGCTTTTTTTGAGCAACTCGTGCCCTCCGGTGAGAAGCTTGACCTCATAAGCTACAGAGCTGTAAGTCTAGGCGTTTTATTCCTTAGTTTCTGCATGATCTCCGGAGCTATCTGGGCAGAAAATGCCTGGGGAAGCTACTGGTCCTGGGATCCGAAGGAAACCTGGTCTTTGGTTACCTGGTTTATCTATTTTATCTATCTTCATCTGAGACTCAGAAGCGGATGGAAAGAGAAACGGGCTGCCTGGTTTTCCATCATAGGCTTTATATGCGTAATATTTACATATATCGGTGTGAATACCCTGCTTCCGGGAGTACACAGCTACGCCTAGAGCATAACCCACCGGGGACGGTTCTCGACGGCGAGAACCGTCCCCAGTGGGTTCTTATCGTGCAGGTTCTCTGCAGAAAGCTACCCACAAAATGATTAGATGTCGACTTTGACGCTCACATCATGTTATGATGTGAGTGTTGTTTTTCGGGATTTGACTATGGAACACAAAATCAGATTTCGAATTTCGCATGGAAGTAAAAAAATGAGGTGGCAAATATGGAATACAGGATCGAGCATGACACAATGGGAGAAGTAAAGGTTCCGGCGGATCATTTCTGGGGAGCCCAGACTGAGCGTTCTCTTGAGAACTTCCGTATAGGTACAGAAACTATACCGAGAGAGGTTATTTTTGCATTTGCAGTGCTTAAGTCTGCGGCAGCAGGTGCTAATCTGAAGCTTGGAAAGCTTGCTAAGGATAAAGCGGAAGCTATCATAGGAGCCTGCGAAGATATCATGGATAACAAATATCCGGAGGAGTTTCCACTTAAGGTATGGCAGACAGGTTCCGGCACCCAGTCCAACATGAACATGAATGAAGTCATAGCCCATGTTGCGGTGCATGATCATCCGGAGGTAAGCATTCATCCAAATGACCATGTAAATATGTCCCAGTCTTCCAATGACACTTTCCCCACCGCCATGAACATGGCTGCAGTTATCGCCATACACGAGAATCTGATTCCGGCTGTGGACACCCTTATAGAAACCTTCAAGCGTCTTGAAAAGGAAAATGAAGACATCATTAAGATCGGCCGCACACATCTTCAGGATGCGGTACCCCTCAGGTTCAGCCAGGAAATTTCAGGCTGGAGAGGAATGCTTGAGGAGTCAAAGTCTCAGATCCTAGAGGCTTCAGCACATCTCAGAAAGCTTGCCATAGGCGGAACTGCCGTAGGAACAGGTCTTAACTGTCCCGAGGGTTTTGACAGGATATGCTGTGAAGAGATTTCATCTATAACCGGACAGGAATTCAAGCCAAGCGAGAACAAGTTCCATGCACTAACTTCAAAGGACGGATATGTTTACGTAAGCGGTGCTTTAAAGGGACTTGCCGCAAACCTTATGAAGATTGCCAATGATGTAAGATGGCTTGCCAACGGACCCCGCTGCGGTCTCGGCGAGATAAGCATTCCCGAGAACGAGCCGGGAAGCTCCATCATGCCGGGCAAGGTTAACCCTACACAGTGTGAGGCCATGACCATGGTTGCCATCCAGGTTATGGGTAATGATGCCACCATAGGCATCGGTGCATCCCAGGGTAACTTCGAGCTTAATGTCTTCATGCCGGTGCTCGCCTATAACATGATGCAGTCCATCAGGCTCCTTGCAGATGGTATAGTTTCTTTTGACAAGAACTGTACGTCAGGCATAAAGGCAAAGAAGGATAAGATGGAGGAGAACCTCAGAAATTCCCTTATGTTGGTAACCTGCTTAAGCCCTGTTATCGGTTATGAGAATGCAGCAAAATGCGCACATAAGGCATTTGAAGAGAACACAACACTTCGTGAAGCTGTTCTTTCTCTCGGTTTCTTAACCGGAGAGCAATATGACGAAACGGTTAGGCCGGAGAAGATGGTTTGAAAATAATAGCCGGGAAGGCATGGTTTCAAGTTAATACAGACTATTCTAATACAAATTAAAAGGAGAAAAAGTTATGGATTACGCAAAGGTATCATTGGAGAAGCATTATGAGTGGAAGGGCAAGATAGAGGTTGTTTCAAGAGCGGCAGTTGATTCTTCCGAAGCACTTTCTATCGCATATACACCGGGCGTTGCTCAGCCTTGTCTTGAGATCCAGAAGGATGTTAACAAGTCTTATGAGCTTACCAGAAGATGGAATACGGTTGCCGTAGTTACAGACGGAACCGCAGTTCTGGGTCTTGGTGACATCGGACCTGAGGCAGGAATGCCGGTTATGGAAGGAAAGTGCGTACTTTTCAAGGCATTCGGTGATGTTGATGCCATCCCTCTCTGCGTTCGTTCCAAGGATCCTGATGAGATTGTTCATACTATAGAGATGCTCCTCGGTTCCTTCGGCGGAATCAACCTTGAGGATATTTCTGCTCCGAGATGCTTCGAGATCGAGAAGAAACTTAAGGAAGTTTCAGATATACCTATCTTTCATGATGACCAGCACGGAACGGCGGTTATCACTCTTGCAGGTCTTATGAATGCCCTTAAGGTAGTAGGAAAGAAGATCGAGGATATCAAGATCGTTACTTCCGGTGCAGGCGCTGCCGGAATCGCCATCATTAAGCTTCTTATGGCTATGGGTCTCAAGAACGTTATCATGACAGACCGTAAGGGTGCCATCTATGAAGGAAGAGAAGATCTCAATCCTATCAAGCAGGAGATGGCAAAGATCACAAACTTTAACCACGAGAAGGGAACTCTTGCAGATGTTATCAAGGGAGCTGACTGCTTCATCGGTGTTTCCGCTCCGGGAACTCTTACTCCCGATATGGTTCGCACCATGGCTAAGGATCCTATCATCTTTGCATGTGCCAACCCTACACCGGAGATTTTCCCTGATGAGGCAAAGGCAGCAGGCGCAGCAGTAGTTTCAACAGGCCGTTCAGACTTCCCTAACCAGATCAACAACGTTCTCTGCTTCCCGGGAATCTTCCGTGGAGCCCTGGATGTTCGCGCATCTGACATCAACGATGAGATGAAGATCGCAGCAGCAAAGGCTATCGCAAGCCTTGTATCTGATGAGGAGCTCAATGCTGACTACATCCTTCCGAAGGCATTTGACCCACGTGTAAAGGATGCCGTAGCCAAGGCAACAGCAGAGGCTGCAAGAAAGTCAGGAGTGGCTAGAATCTAAAGTTACATATTCAATAATTTAAGCTTATGCGGTCCCGGCTGTTGCCGGGGCCTTTTTTTGCAAAGTCATTATACAAGTACTGATTGACGCCGACTAAACCATATAGAGGAGAGCTGAAATGGAAATTAAGCAGAATTTAAGACAGATAAATATCGATGGTGCTCCAAAGATTGGTGAAGGTGCCCACGGTGAGGTTTACCGGATTGCGGAGGATACCATCGTAAAAGTATATCGTCCCTTCGTGCTCATGGAGGACATCCGGAAGGAGAAGGAACTGGCAAGATGGGCCTTTGTAAAAGGCGTACCCACGGCGATTTCCTATGACATTGTCAGGGTGGGCGACAGCTATGGCGTTGTCTACGAGCTTCTGGATACCTGTTCTGCTGCGGACTATGTAAACGAATCCCCAGAAAATCTTGAGGACTTTGTTAAAAAATCCGTTGATCTTATGCACCAGATCCATTCTATAGAGGTTGCACCGGGCGAGCTGCCTGACATGAAGGAACAGACCTATGGCTGGATCGAGAAATGCAGGCAGTACATGCCTTCAAAAGTATGTGACAGGGTAAAAGAGCTGTTGGATCGTATTCCGGATTCTCATACTCTTTTACATGCTGACTTTCATCTAAAAAATATTATGGTATCCAAGAGCGAACTGATGCTTATTGATATGGATACAATGAGTGCCGGAGACCCTGTTTTTGAACTTGCAACAATCTGTAATTCCTACATGGAATTCCCATCGATTTCCCCGGAAGCTGCATATTTTTTGGGAATTGATGTGGCAACTGCCAATCGTATCTGGAACAGGACTTTGGAAATATATATGGAAGGGTCAGATCCTGCTACCGTAAAAGAAACAGCAGAGAGAGCCAGGATATTTGGATGCATCAGAATCCTTGATTACATTGACAGACATAAGGATGCTCCGGACAGGGAAAAATGCATTAAAACCTGTATCAGGGACATAGAGGAGCTATGTAAATGAATTTGATATAAAGGCTTAGGAATACGATTGGTTTGCAGTGGAGAACCTTATCAGGGATATTCAAAATGGTAGTATTTTTTTGTCATACAGAGTATAATTTTCTTGTATCCCCTTATTAATAATATTTAGAAAGTGATGTGCTATGAAAAAAAGAATTATTTCAGTATTTTTGAGTATTGTAATGGCAGCAACTTTTACAGGCTGCGGTGGAGGTGCAAAACCGGCTAATGATAACGTAAACAAAACAGAGGGAACAGGACTTAAGATCGCGATAGTAACTTCTCTGACCGGTGTAGACGATGGTTCATTTCACCAGGAAAACTACAATGGAATCCTTAGTTTTATTGATGCACATCCCGGTTCAACGGTAACCCCGGTTCAGGAAAAGTCAGGAGCTATAGATGCTGCTGTAAAAGCTGTTGGAGATATTGTCGTGGATTATGATGTAATGGTATGCGACGGTTACCAGTTCGCGGGAATCGGCGAGATTGCTGCAGACAATCCCGATAAAAAATTCATTCTGGTCGATACTTTTCCTTCAGATGCGGATGGAAAGGAAGTCGAGCTTGATAATGTTTATGCCATGACATTTAAGGAGCAGGAAGCAGGCTTCCTTGCAGGAATGGCTGCGGCATTATCTACCGTTACCAAGAAGGTTGCAGTTGTAAATGGAATAGCAGTTTCGTCAAACGTAAATTATCAGTATGGATTTATGTGCGGAGTTAATTATGCAAATAAGCATTATGGAACAGATGTTGAGATAGTTGAACTGGCTTCATATGCAGGTACCGATATGACAGGAGCTAATGTAGGCGGTAACTACGTAGGTTCTTTCGGCGATCCTGCAAATGGCAAGGTTGTTGGCGATGCCCTTATCAAAGAAGGCTGTGATATCATATTCGTTGCTGCAGGAGGTTCAGGAACAGGAGTTCTCACAGCCATTAAAGAAAGCTCTGCAAAGGATTATATGATAGGCTGTGATACTGACCAGTATGATGATGGTGTGAATGGCAATGATAATGTAATTCTCACTTCGGCTCTTAAAGTAATGGGAGTTAATGACAAGAGGGTTCTTGAGACAATTTCGGACGGTTCCTTCAAAGGCGGTAATTACATCCTTGGCGCAGATACGGATTCTGTAGGATACGTAAGTGACTCCTCCAGATGTCAGCTTTCGGCCGATACCATTGAGAAGATAAATAAAGCTTATGAACTCATTAAAAACGGAACCATCGTTCCCTCCGATAATTTTAATGGTATGACTCCTGACAATTTCACAGGACTGGATGCTGAGTAACCGGACAGATGGGGCTCCCACAGGTCGTCGTTCTGCAAAGCAGACATCTGCCTTTCGGTTAGACTGATAAACCAATAGGGCCGATGATATCGGACGCTGACAAAATAGTCCGCGTCCGATTTTTCATTACAGCTACTGATATAGGAGTGAAGTTTTATGGATTCCGAATATATAATTGAGATGAAACATATAACAAAACGTTTTCCCGGACTCGTTGCAA
Source organism: Oribacterium sp. FC2011 (assembly GCF_000701645.1). Classification (NCBI taxonomy): domain Bacteria; kingdom Bacillati; phylum Bacillota; class Clostridia; order Lachnospirales; family Lachnospiraceae; genus Oribacterium; species Oribacterium sp. FC2011. The sequence continues at coordinate 297,363 of NZ_JNJM01000001.1, read as the reverse complement.
ATGACGATGTATCCATAAGCATCAAAAAAGGGGAGATATATGCTCTTCTGGGAGAAAACGGAGCCGGCAAATCTACACTCATGAGTGTTCTGTTTGGTATGTACGAACCTGATGAGGGGGAGATATTTATACGCGGTGAAAAAGTCAATATAGTTTCTCCGCGTCACGCAACAAAGCTTGGTATAGGCATGGTACATCAGCATTTCAGACTTGTATCAAACTATACCGTTGCAGAGAATATCATCCTTGGAGCCGAACCTCAGGATAAGCTTATGGGCTTCATTCCCCATGTGAATATTAAAAAAGCAAATCAGGACATAGCAGAGCTTTCTGATAAATATGGGCTTAAGGTTAATCCGACGGCAGTTATCAGTGATCTTAATGTTTCTACCCAGCAGAGGGTGGAGATTCTCAAGATGCTGTACCGTGATGCGGAAATACTTATATTTGATGAGCCCACAGCAGTGCTTACACCTCAGGAAATAAAATTTCTTCTTGATATAATCAGAGGACTTCGTGACGGCGGAAAGACCATCATCATTATCACTCATAAGCTTGAAGAGATTAAGTCCATAGCTGACAGATGTGCCATCCTTAACAGAGGAAAGCTGATCGATGTTTTGAATGTTCCGGAAGCTTCTACCGAAGAGCTGGCAAGACTTATGGTAGGCAGAGATATTTCCTTTACTTCGGAAAAGAGCGAAGCAAAACCCGGAGAGGTAGTATTCAAGGTTGAGGGACTCACTGTATGTAACGAGGTGGGCTATGAGGCAGTCAAGGACGTTTCCTTCGAGATTCACTCGGGAGAGATATTTGCTCTGGCTGGAGTTTCCGGAAATGGTCAAAATGAACTGGCGGATGCAATAGCCGGTTTAATAAAGACAAAAAGCGGAAGAATAATCCTTAACGGAAAAGAATTAAGTTCTTATTCCATAAGAAAACGAACAGAAGAGGGTGTAGCTTATATTCCGGAGGACAGACACAATGTAGGCCTTGTTCTTGGTTATGATCTTAAGAATAATCTTTCACTTAAAGAGTATTATCGTCCAAAAATGTCACATAATTCACGCCTTGATTTAAAGGCCATGACAGAAAACGGAGAGAGGCTTATTAAGGATTATGACATAAGAAGCAGCAAGGGAATCAATACCATCGTCCGGACCATGTCGGGAGGCAATCAGCAGAAGGCGATCATAGCCAGAGAGCTGGAACTGCAAACCCCTCTTATCATATTCATGCAGCCCACAAGAGGTCTTGATATAGGTGCCATTTCAAACATCCATAAGCAGATGATCGCCGAAAGAGACAGAGGGGCAGCTGTACTACTCATATCACTTGAGCTGGATGAGGTAATGGATTGTGCCGATACAATCGGAGTCATATTTGACGGAAGAATAAACCGCATTGCGAAAGCTTCAGAGCTTACTATAGATGAAGTAGGAAGATTTATGATGGGTGTTGGGAATCGAGGTGAGAGCGCATGAAAAAAATACTTATAAAACTTCTTGGCGGAGAGAAGCTGCAAATGGTCAGAATATCCCTGTTTTCAATCATTATAAGTCTTTTTGTTGGAGCAATAATATTCATAGCCATGGGAAAGAATCCATTTTCAGCATATGGTAATCTGCTTCAGGGCTCAGGGCTTCTTATGAAGCAAAAGTATGCCGGACGGCAGAATATGTTTACCGATTTCATGAGTTTCCTTGACACTCTTACACCCATGATATTTGCAGCTCTGGCTGTGGCTGTTGCCCTAAAAGCCGGACTGTTTAATATCGGTGTTTCCGGAATGATGCTGACAGCAGGATTCATCGCAACTTTAACTGTTGGATATTCCTCACTTCCTGCCTTCCTGGCTAAACCACTGGTGCTTATAATAGGTGCGGTTTCCGGTGCGCTGGTAGGAGCTCTGATAGGATGGCTTAAGTACAGGTTTAATATAAATGAAGTGGTTTCGTCCATTATGATAAATTATACGCTTATGTATATATTTACATTTTTCATAAACACCTTTTTCCTGGAACCGACTTCAAGACAAAGCATAGTGATCGCCGATGAAGCAAGACTTACACTTGTTAATGTCAAAGCCTTTGGTCTTAAATTTTGTATACCCCTTGCCTTTCCCCTTGCCATTATAGTCGCAATCCTCGTCCGGTATTTGATCAACAGAACAACCACCGGATTTGAGATACAGGCTGTAGGCCTTGGGAAAAAGGCTGCAAACTATGCAGGAATCAGTATTTCAAAGAATATGATGCTTGCCATGATCATCTCCGGCGCCCTTGCCGGACTTGCCGGTGTCACCTATTTTTGTGGTTACAATGCCTCCATTCGTCCGGGAGTGGTCCCGGGCATGGGTTTCAATGCCATTGCCGTTGCACTCCTTGGATGCTGTGACCCCATAGGATGTATATTTGCATCCTTCCTGATAACCGCAATATCCAATGGATCCATATATATGAGCTCACAGCAGGGAGTCGAAATAGAAATAGCTGACCTTATAACTTCAGTGATACTGATATTTGCTGCCTGCTCGGAATTCCTCAGGATGTATATCGAAAAGATAAGCATGGAGCAAAATGACAAAAAGGATGTGAAGAGAGTATGATAGATAACATTATTATAGACGGTCTTGCTTTTGCACTTCCCATGTTCATAATGGCAATAGGCGGAATATTCAGTGAAAAGAGCGGCATAACCAACCTTGCTCTGGAGGGTCTTCAGGGTTTCGGAGCTTTCTTCGGAGCCTTTACCGCAGTTCTGTTAATGCAGCAGTTCGGAGGTTCTTCCCAGGTGCCTTATTACATTTCCTTTATTGCTGCAGCATTGGGCGGCATGCTGTTTTCGCTGGTCCATGTGCTTCTCTGTATAAAGTTTAAAGCCAATCAGGTCATCAGTGGTGTAGTAGTAAATATTCTTGCGGTAGCACTTACAAGCTTCCTGACAAAGCGTTTGAATGAAAGTCTATTTGGCAAGGCTTCCAATAAGTTTGTCCTTGGAACAAGTATCAGGTTTTCCGTTCCCGGCATTTCCGGCATTCCGGTTATCGGAGCTTTTTTCAGAAATGTATATCCCTTTGAAGTGATCATTATAATTATTGCCGTAATTATGTGGTACGTGATGTATAAAACCCCCTTTGGAATGCATTTAAGAGCCTGCGGTGATAATCCTCATGCAGCAGATGCAGCCGGAATCGATGTTAACCGCATAAGGCTGATCTCCGTAATCATCTCCGGTGGCCTTTCTGCAATTGCAGGTATGAGCTATGCCTATTCAATAACAGCAAACTTTTCACCGGATATTTATCTTGGCTTCGGATATCTTTCCATCGCAGCCCTGATATTCGGCAACTGGTCCATACTTCCGACCCTTGAAGCCTGTCTCATTTTCGGTTTTGCCAGAAGCGGCGGCCAGGCATTGATCCGACAATTAGGCATGCCCTCAACCTACAATGACATCGTAAGGATAATTCCATACGTTGTGACTCTTCTGCTCCTGGTATTCTTCAGTAAGCATAACAACAGCCCCCGTGCACTGGGAGAGATATACGACAAGGGTAAACGATAAGATTTATGTATAGAGATGGAATGAGGTACTGTTTAAATAACTGAAGCTTCCCACACAAAAAAGAGAACATCGAGGCTCTACTCAGCTCTCTTTGTTCTCTTCGTTCAGTTAATACTATAAGAGCTATCAAGGACGAAGACCCGTCCCTGGTGGCTCTGATTCTTTTATTTGTATAGCCTAAGTCCGTTTAGATACTTATCGTCATCATACATTCCGAAAATATCAAGATCATCATTTGAGTATAATACCTATTGTACCATAAGAATTAAAAAACAAATTCCTTCAGTTCAGCGTTTTTGATTCCGTAGGCTGCAAATTCTTCGTTTGTCATGTCTCTGAAGTAGGACATGATGAATCTTGAGATGCCGTTATGGGCAACAAGTAAATATACCTTGTCAGGCTCCTTCTTGATATCATCCAGAAGATTGTAGATTCTCTGGGCCATTCGGAACATGGATTCCCCGCCTTCATAGCTGTCAATGAAGTTTTGTTTTGCAAGCTTGAAGTCGCCACCGTCTCTCGGAGTTGATTCCCACTTACCAAAGTTCTGCTCTATAAGTCTTTGTTCCACCCGCATGGGGATGCCCGTTATCTTTGATATTTCTTCTGCCGTATCATAGGCCCTTGATAAAGGTGAAGTCAGTATCTCGTCGATATGAATCTTTCCGTTGTCAATGTCTTCCTTAATCTTCATAGCGGCCTCTTTTGCCTGTTCATGACCTTTATCTGTCAGCGGGCTGTCTGTGGCTCCGCAGATTTTATTTTCTACATTCCATACTGTCTGTCCGTGACGAACAAAATATAACTTTCCCATGCTGCACTCCTTTTTGATCCCATATTTGTTTAATCCATCTTATACCATAAACTCCATGAAGAAAACCTTACACTATGTTCACTCCATTTATATAATCCATAATTCAAGTCGACCTAACTATATATATCGCCTGAAGATTTATGGGTTTCCGGCGGCATATCAGTAAAAAATCATGTTCATCCGGTATCGGTCGATATAGAATTGTAAATGACGATGTACCGGCCTTGACATTTTGAAAGCGGGGTGCGACTTATGTTTTTTCGCAAACTGATCTTAGCTTTGATCGTATCCATATTCGTGATATCAGGTACTGTTTCGTACACCTACGAGATAGATTATTCACCGTACTATATAACATCGGACTATTGTGTTTCCCCGGGATACCTTCTCTACGTTGTTAATTGTGAGGTAAGCGTATCACTGAGATATTCTCCGGCTATGAATGCGGATGTTATAACTCAGGTTCCGCTATACTCACCCGTTCAGTATCTTGGTAATGCCAGAAACGGTTATCTTTATGTTGATTACAATGGGATGATAGGTTACATTCTTGCGGCATACCTGGATTACAGGGAACCGCATACTGAAGTCGGACATTTTGGGACCATTGCCAATGTCAATGAATCTGCAAGTCTTCGCAGTCTTCCCACAGCTGCTTCTCCGGCATACACACAGATGCCGAAAGGAGCCACGGTTACGGAAATATCTGACATAAATGATGGCTTTTATAAAGTTACCTATAACGGCATGAAGGGATATGTCATGAAATCCCTGGTTCAGCTTTATACTGATTCGTCACAGAAGGTTTACGGCACCTACTATAACCAGAGCCTTATGGAGTTTATAGACATTACTCCAAACGATCCCACTTCCATAACGGTGGAGTTTTATGATTATACGCCCACAGGAGAACGGAACCCGTCATATATGAAGGTGAATTATGTGATGGTAAATAACAATACATGGAGCTCTGTCGCAGCCGATTATGGTAAGTTCAGCCTGGATGCCGGAGCACAGGTCATATGTTATGACGGTTTAAATACCATAGCATTTGTACCTTACGGATATTCACCGGTTTATTACTACAGGTGAAAAACCGGGAAGCAAAAACATATATTTATAAAGGAGCTTTTATGTCAAACGAAAAAGAATTAAATATCGCAGTGAATCCAACATCCAACACAGCCATCACGACACTGATTCTGCTGGCCAATGCAGGATATGATAAAGCATTAGCCATACTTGAAAAAATGGGTGTTGAAAAAGAAAAGATCTTTCATGATGTTGACAAGGAGGATATGATAAACCGTCCGTCGGATATCGTGAGAGAGCTTCGTTATGTGGCATTGAACAGAACTATTGAGGAGTGCGGATACGGGACGCTGCTGGATCTGCCCTGCGGTTATACGCCCAAGGTGTTTGAATTCACCGAAAAGGGTATGAATTATATCGGTTGTGACCTTCCTGCGGTTATCAATGATTTTGCTCCGATAATCTATTCCATGACTGATGAGGATCAGAAAAAGAAGATTGATTTTCAGATTGTTGACGTAACAAATTATGAAAGCCTGAAGGCTGCGGCAGATAAAGCCGATGGTCCTGTTTGCATAGCGACAGAGGGACTTACAGTTTATCTGACCCCGGATGAAAAGCTTCTGCTCAGAAAAAACATCCGCCGTATTCTTTCCGAAAAGGGCGGCTGCTGGCTGAGTGCGGACGTAGAGACAATGGAATACTACATGGCTGTTTTCAGGGCGGTTGCAGGTGATGATAAAGCATATGACCTGCTGGCTGCCGCAAGAAGAGGTTTCAGCGGCCAGTCTGATACAAGTATCCATAAAAATGCATCCGACGTTTTTGCCGGAAAGGTAAAAGAAAGAGCCGGATTTTCAAAAGTGGATTATGAAAAGATCGAAGCCCTTGCCAAAGCTGAAGGTCTTTTGGTGGAAAAGATTCCATACTATCGGGATGATTTTGAGCTGCATCTTTTTGACAGTATGTCATCTGATGAGATTGAAAAGCTTCGTGAAAACATGAAGCATGTAAATATCTGGAAATACACTCTGGATCCTGAATATAAGGAAAAGGAGAGCAGCGGAAGCTCCGGCGCTGTTCAGTCAGATAAAGATCTCCCGTTTAAGGTTGAAAGTGAACTTAAGGATGGTGTGCTTAATGTAAACATTCAGGGACGAATGGATACCATCACAGCTCCGGAGCTTTTAAAGAAGTTTAAGGAGTCTGAAGGAAAGATCACTGCAATAAATGTGGATGTAAGCCACATGCCTTATGTTTCATCCGCAGGTCTGCGTGTCCTTTTGATGATGTATAAGTCATTGGAGGATAAGGATAAGTTTGAAATGACGGGTGTAAGTAAGGAGGTAAGGGAAATTTTTGAAACCACCGGCTTTGACCAGTTCTTTATGAAGGATTGAGAAGCTGAAGAACTGATATGTCAGGAGTAAGGCTTATGAGAACACTTTCAGAATCACTGTTAATTATCTTTTTGACCGTTATTCTTACGGGGTGTTCTTCCTTTGCAAAAAAATCTCCGGAAGGGTCTTATGCTACCAATGTTTCTGACGGGATAGTGGTCACGGACTCTGTGAAAGCTGACCCCGTATGGTCTGATCCGGAGGTACTTCACACGCTTATCATTTCGGATATCCATTATACTGAGAGGGAGAGTGCGGATCACCTTAATGTTCCGGGTATCGCTCTTTCAAAGGAGTTTACAGATGCCATAGTGGAAGAAGTGATCGCGAAAAATCCCGATGTATTCATCGTGACAGGTGATAATACAAACAGCGGGGCATCAGAGGATGTGATCGGGCTTACAGCCAGGCTTAAAAGGATAAAGGATGCAGGAATTCCGCTTGTTATCACCACCGGTAATCACGATTTTGACCTTATGGATGAAAAAGAATATGAGAAGGCCTATTTCGGGCTTCTTGATCCGGTTGACAGAGATCCGGCGTCACTAAGTTACACCTATATATCAAAGGATGTGGTGTTTCTTGCCATGGATGACAAAGCCTTATCCCGTGGCGCACAGAGCGAATTTTCTCCTGAAACCATGAGCTGGCTGCGGGAGATGCTGGAAAAATATAAAGGGAAAAGAATCATCTTCCTTTCACATCACAATGTTTTGTATAACTCCTCCGGAAAAGAAACCGCCACCAATATCATCCATAACGATGACCTGGCTGAGACATTGATAAAAGGCGGAGTAAAGCTCTGTATAACAGGACATATGCATTCCCAGTATATCCTGGAGAAGGACGGTCTTTGGGAAGTGCTGAGTGGCATGCCCTTTTCAGGGAAACATCTTATGGGGAATCTGGCAGTAGGAAAGGACAGGATCCTTTACTATGCGGAGCCTCTGGAGCTTGATGCTTATGGAAAAGATGTGTCAGAAAAGCTTCGCCCTTTGGAAGAGGAACGGGATCTCTATATGGACAAGGTTTTCTCGGAGCTTTTAGACAGTGAAGGTCTGAAGGGGCAGAAAAAGGACGGGGTCAAGGAACTGATATTCCGGTTTTTTGATTACTATGAAGAAGGTTCCCTGGCTGATCACCGCCCGGAGATAATGGAGGATCCGAACTATAAAGCCATGCTGGACGCATTGTGGGATCACAATTACGGCCCATGGATGAAGGAGATGGCAGAAAACACGAAATACAGCGGAAGGCAACTGGAAATCAACCTGTGAAAACATCCATCAGGATGTTTTCACAAGCAAATTGCTTATCGTACCCGTCTTGTGGCATTGTCCTGGAAACTGAAATAGTCCGGTCTGTGACGGGACTGGGTATACTCGAACATGATACCGTCGCTGTTGTAGGTCTGGCTGGTTACTACGGCAAGACAGTTGTAATCCCCAAGCTCCAGATATTTCTCATCAATCTCCGTCATCTTCTCAACGGTAAATACACGCTTACTGGTGATGATAGACATGTTGAGAGTGTTTTCGATATAGTCATAGATTGAGCTCTCGGCGATTTCTTTTGTCAGGTTGGGAACCAGATCTTTCAGGAAATAATTGTGATTAAGAATAAGAGCCTTATTATCAAGGTAATGAACACGCTGGAGATAATACAGGTTTGAACCGGGTTCAAAACCTGTCCGGCGTGCTATATTTTTATCAGCCACCAGCTCTGTCAGATATATCACCCTGGTTTTGGGTTTTTTACCGTTTCTTAGTGCCGATTCACGAAAGCTTTCGATATTACCGATGGCAAAAGAGTTCTGCTGTGTCGGCTGGTAGATATTACGCACGCCCTTTCCCTGCATCGTTTGTACATATCCATCCGTAACAAGGTTACCTATAGCGCGTCTTATGGTATTTCTCGAGCAGTCGTAGTGCTCTATCAACTGGTGTTCTGAAGGAAGCAGTTCCTGGAATTCATATTCCCCGGTTTCGATTTTATTCTTTAAATCCTGATATATATCAGAATATCTGGACTTTGGCATATCAATATTACTCCTCGCTTGTTTAAACATCTCGAATTATTATAGCTTATTATACAATCACAGTAAACATTCATGACACCTGTATTTCTTATTAATTCAATAGCACAGTAACAGTTCAGCCGGCTCTTCATGTGCTATGTCTGAACTGTTACTTAGTCAGAAAACTTGTTTAAACAACCTGCGGAATTTTTGTTGACATGTTTAAACAAGTGTGTTATAAATTTCTCAGAACTTGTTCAAACAAGATGATTTTAAACGGAGGTCGTTATGGGTAAGTATGCGGAGGACGCAAAGGAGCTTTTAAAGCTCGTAGGTGGAAAAGAGAATATTGCAGCGGTATCACATTGTGTTACCAGAATGAGATTTGTTCTTAATGATCCGGCAAAGGCAGATGTTCCGGGTATAGAGCAGCTCAAATCGGTAAAGGGAAGCTTTACACAGTCAGGACAGTTTCAGGTGATCATCGGAACAACGGTGGGGGATTTTTACAATGATTTCATCGCGGTATCAGGCATCGAAGGTGTGTCAAAGGATGCGGTTAAGAGTGCTGCAAAGCAGAATCAGAATGCACTTCAGAGAATGATAACAGCTCTGGCAGAGGTATTTGCACCACTCATCCCGGCCATCATCACAGGAGGTCTGATCCTCGGTTTCAGAAACTGCATTGACAGTCTGTACCTTTTCGAAAACGGAACCAAAACCTTATGTGACATCAGTGTATTCTGGGCGGGAATAGACAGTTTCCTGTGGCTTATTGGTGAAGCGGTATTTCATATGCTTCCTGTTGGTATCTGCTGGTCAGTTACAAAGAAAATGGGAACCACACAGATTCTCGGTATCATTCTGGGTCTCACACTTGTATCAGGACAGCTTTTAAATGCCTATGCTGTTGCAGGCGCTACTGAGATTCCGGCATGGAATTTCGGTTTCTTCAAAGTAAACATGATAGGCTATCAGGCTCAGGTTATACCGGCAATGCTTGCGGCATTTACATTGGCATACCTTGAAAAATTCTTCAGAAAGATCACTCCTGCGGTTGTTTCAATGATAGTTGTTCCATTCTGCAGTCTGCTTTTATCGGTTATTGCAGCACACTTTGTTCTGGGACCTATCGGCTGGAAGATCGGCTCAGCAATTTCAGCGGTTGTGTATGCAGGTATCACAGGCTCAATGAAGGTTATCTTTGGCGGAATCTTCGGTTTCATTTATGCACCACTGGTTATCACCGGACTTCATCATATGTCCAATGCCATCGACCTTCAGCTCATCGCTGACTATGGCGGAACCATGCTTTGGCCGATGATCGCTCTTTCAAATATCGCACAGGGTTCAGCAGTCCTTGGAATGATCTTCTTACAGAAGAAGGATCCGGAGGCTCAGGAGGTTAATGTTCCTTCATGCATCTCCTGCTATCTCGGCGTAACAGAGCCTGCTATGTTCGGAGTAAACTTAAAGCATGTTTATCCTTTCGTATGCGGAATGATCGGTTCGGCATGTGCCGCTGTAATCTGCGTGGCAACAGGAACAACAGCCAACGCCATCGGTGTAGGCGGCCTTCCCGGAATCCTTTCAATCCAGCCTCAGCACATGGCAAGCTTCGCAATCTGTACACTTGTTGCTGTAGCAGTTCCGTTCCTTCTCACTGTTGCGGTAGGTAAAAAAAGAGGAACCGTAAAGGTTATGAAGCCGGCGGTAAGCGTTTGAAACAGGTATAAGAGTTTGAAAGTAAGCATTGAAATCTGAAATGTGGGTCGGCAGCAGTCAGGATTAATCTGGCAGCTGTCTGATCCTCCAAATGAGTTTGACAGTAAACTTTTGAGATTATTTGGAGGGTGAGATTCGAGTTCGGATTAATTCGGCTCGTGCCTGACCCATGGAGGAAAGTTATGAAGAATTTTAGTAAGAGTACGATTTATCAGATATATCCGAAGTCTTTCTGTGACAGCAACGGCGACGGAGTCGGTGACATAAGGGGAATCATCGAAAAGCTTGATTACATCCGTAGTCTCGGGGTGGATTATATCTGGAGTACACCTTTCTTTAAATCACCCATGAATGACAATGGGTACGATATAGAGGATTATCTTGACATTAATCCTATGTTTGGAAATATGGAGGATGTAACTGAGCTTATTACGGAAGCCGGAAAACGAGGATTGGGGATCATATTTGATATGGTCTTCAACCACACCTCTACAGAACACGAGTGGTTTAAACGTGCCCTCGCCGGTGAAGAGAAGTATATGAACTACTATATTTTCCGTGATGGTAATGCTGACGAACCACCTACGAACTGGCAGTCAAAGTTCGGCGGCAGTGCCTGGGAATATGTTCCTTCTCTCGGAAAATGGTATCTTCATCTTTTTGATGTAACACAGGCAGATCTTAACTGGGATAATCCGGAAGTAAGGAACGAGTTAAAGAAGGTCATCCTTTTCTGGAAGGACAAGGGAGTCAGGGGATTCAGATTTGACGTAGTAAATCTCATATCAAAGCCGGAGATATTCCGGGATGATGAGGAAGGTGACGGACGAAGATTCTATACTGACGGACCACATGTACATGAATATCTGAAGGAGCTTGTGGCGGATACGGGTATAGAGGACATGCTGACGGTAGGGGAAATGTCTTCAACTTGCATCGATCACTGCATCAGATACACGGATCCCGGAGAAAAGGAACTCTCCATGTGCTTCAACTTTCATCATTTGAAAATAGATTACAAGGATGGAGAAAAATGGGAGCTTCAGAGGCCGGATTACGATAAGCTGAAGGATATATTCCGTGAGTGGCAGCTCAGGATGCAGGAAAAAAACGGATGGAATGCTGTTTTCTGGTGCAATCACGACCAGCCGAGAGTAGTCTCAAGACTTGGGGATGAACATAAATATTGGAAAGAGTCAGCAAAGATGCTTGCCTGCAGCATACATATGCTTCGCGGAACACCTTATATATATCAGGGTGAAGAAATCGGCATGATGAATCCGCATTTCGATAAAATAGAGGATTATCGGGATGTGGAGAGCATTAACTACTATAAGATACTTCGGGAAAGTGGAAAAAGCAAAGAAGAGGCACTTCATATTTTAGGAGAACGTTCAAGAGATAATTCCAGGACGCCCATGCAGTGGGATAACACTAAGTATGCGGGCTTTTCCGAGGCGGAACCCTGGATAAGTCTTCCGGAGGATCGTGAGGGTGTTAATGTTTACGACCAGGAAGCGGATGAAGATTCTGTTCTTAACTTTTACAGAAAGCTTGTAAAGCTCAGGAAGGAATATGAGGTCATCCGGGACGGCAGTATCGAATTTATCTTCGATTCTGTAAAAGAGATTCTGGCCTATAAGAGAGTCGGAGAGGATGGAGACATCCTAGTGCTCAACAATATGTCAAAAGATGAAGTGAGTCTGCCTCAAAGTATAGATATGACAGGCAGGAAAATCCTGCTCTCAAACTATGACGAAAGCCGGATTTCAGGTATTGATGTCTTAAGACCATATGAGTGTATTGTGATTCAGTAAATGTTTTTTATTCAAAAAAGGAGGGGCTGTTCTGTTTTCGGAACAGCTCCTCCGGCTTTGTTATTTGAGAGAATTTTGTAACCTGTAGCTTTTGAAGCTTTGTCACAGGACTTGAAACCATATTAAGCCCATTTATATAATTCATTAATCCAGTCGATTTTTAATTAGAATCAGTTAGTCAGAAAACTTCCTGATTCTAGGAGGTATAAGATACACCATGGATGAAGAAACAAAAGTAAAGTTAAGAAGATACCGAAAAAATATAGAGCTGAACGGGAAGGCAATGCTCCTGGTGGGGTGTTGGACAGTGTTGAAGTATTTCATGATCATATGCTTTGGTGACAAAACCATCATGGATTTAATGCGTGTCACTGAAGAAGAACTGGAAGAGTATGGGGCTTTTTTAACCGTGACCTTTTTTCTGATCATGGGGATCATAGTCCTTATGTATGTATATCTGGGAAGAAGAGCCATAAGATATGCCAGTGGAAAGAGTAAAAGGCTTTTCTTTTTAGTATTTGCGGCATTGTTTTTTATTCTGACAGTACTCGGGCTTCCGGGATACTTTATTGAAATCAAAGAGGATCTTACACAGATAGATACTATATTGGCAGCGTTGTTTGTAGACATTACCACCTGCTTTGCACTGGGGGATATGATATATGCTGCGATTCAGATAAAGAGGCTTTCCAAAGGCACAGTTTTGAGTGAGGTGTGATATGCAGGAAGATTTTCATTATTATGCAACCTACTGTGCTGCGTTCCTTGCAGGTTTCGATCATGAAGAATGTTTAGATATCTGCTACAGTGCCCAGTTCGTGGATCTTTGTTCAAGGACACTTCTTTTAAAGATCGGCGCACCTCAGAATGCGGCAACCACGCAATTACAGCTTGAGATGATGGATGCAAGTACAGACGTATTGGGTCTTCAGGATATAACCAGAATCTGGGCATCCTTCCATTTTCTGCCCAGGGATCTTTATGCGGAAAAAGCAAAGCGGACCAAAAGGTACATGGACAGGTACAGACTGATCTGCGGCCCCAACGGGGAGCTTTTGAAAAAGACTGTGGAGCTTGCCAAGGGGCATGGACTTCAGCATGCGGGTATAGCCATGCATGTTCTGGCAGACACCTGGGCTCACAGTAATTTTGCGGGGACTCCGACTCTTGTGATCAACAATACAGATGAGCATTTCTATGAGTTTCGTGAGGCAGCAGGAGGCGAGGCAAATGGTAATGCCAGTACGGATTTAGATTCTGATTCAGAGGGAACCTGGGTAAAAGTCAGGTTCAGACATAGTCCCTCGGAGCCTGATGATGTTGAAAAGGGATTGTATTCCAACAGTCTTTTCCAGGGGAATGAAGTGTCCATCATGAACCTGGGACATGGAAGAGCAGGACATTTTCCTGATTATTCTTTTGCAAAGTATAAGTATCTTCCTGCCTGGGGAGACTATCATGAGCTTATAAAAGATAACCCCTCTGATTACCGTAAGGCCTTTTCCCAGATGGTATATGCCATGAAATTCCTGAAAGGAAGCATTGACCTATTTGAAACGGAACGGTATGAGGAAGAGGTACTGGAAAAGTACGGAGAAAGGATCGACAGGATCCTGAGGAAGCGTCAGATCAATGCCTGCTCCGACTGGAAGGAGTTTGGAGAGGAGCTTTCAGGGCAGGAGATCCCTGATTTTGACGTTGAAAAATACCAGGATGAGTACATTAAAGCCGATAAGGGCGAAAAAGAAAATACCTTTATAGGAAGATTCATAAAAGGCGCCCTGGCTCAAAAGGGTATGGTTACAGGTGAGATATTTAAATCCGGAAATATGATTGCAGGATTCTCGAAGACTATTCAACAGGGAAAAGGTCTACTGCGGTTTTTTAACAAATAAAAGTCAGAAATAAACGGCGAAAGCATGCGTTTATAGAGGTGATTTTATGACGAAGTTTCAAAGGCTGAAAAGAATATTGTTTGGAATCCTAATGATCTTAGTGGCCGGAGTCATGGTGGAATTTGCCAATGATGCCTATATGGTCATTCTGGTCTTCATAGGATGGGGCTTTATGGTCTCCGGGATTGGTTCGATGTTTTATTATTTTACCATGGCCAGGTTTATGGTGGGAGGCAGAAGAGCCCTTTATATCGGTGTGATACTGATGGATTTCGGTATCATTACCATGTCTCTAAGTGATGTGCCGGGAATGTATGTGCTGTTGTATCTTGCCATATTGCATGCCTTCGCCGGAGTGATCGAGATACTCCGGGCCCGTGAGACCATGAAAAACGGATCGAAGCATTTTAAGCTGAAGCTAAGCCATGGGATCATAGATGTACTTTTAGCTATTTGCTGTATCGTATTTATAAAGAATACGAAGATTGCCGTGTTTATCTACAGTTTCGGACTTTTATATTCGGGAATAATGTATGTGATATCCGGTTTCAGAAGAACCGCGATGCTGCAATATATTCCGTAAAAAAGGTAGTAAGTACTCTCACCGGAAAGAGTACTTACTATTTTTTTGAAGTTGATATATACCTTTTAACTACTGATGTTTTGCTGATGTTTTTGATATAATTAAGTAGTACTGAATGGTTCGTGAATTTATAAAAGGAGAAGTATATGCGGCTTGGAATACTGGGAACAGGAATGATCGTCAAAGATATGCTGACCGGGATAAAAGACCTTGATTTTGATGCTGTCTATATTCTCGGTACGGAAGAAACCCGGGAGGAAACTGAGGAACTTAGGGAAAAGTATTCTTTGGACAAAAGCTTTTATGATTACGATGAGCTTTTAATGAGCGATATTGATACAGTATATGTTGCTTTACCGAATCATCTTCACTATTCCTTTGCAAAGAAAGCCCTGGTGGCTCATAAAAATGTGATAGTAGAAAAGCCTGCCACGGCAAATCTATTTGAACTTATGGATCTTAAGGAGATGTCAGAGAAGGAAGATCTGATTCTTATAGAAGCTTCTACCGTGAATTATTTTCCTGTAGTACTGGAATTGAGAAAGCATATGGATAAGGTCGGAAATATCCATATTGCATCCATAAATTTTTCACAGTATTCCTCCAGATATGACAAGTTCATGAATGGAGAGGTGCTTCCTGTTTTTGATCCGAAAAAGGCAGGCGGATCTCTTATGGATCTTAATGTTTACAATATTAACTTTATGGTGGGTCTTTTCGGTAAGCCGGTATTTATACATTATTTCGCAAATGTGGATCGCGGCATAGACACAAGCGGAATACTTGTCATGGATTACGGGACCTTCAAGGCTTCCTGTATAGCCGCAAAGGACTGTAAATCTCCGGCACATGTCATGCTGCAGGGTGATAAGGGATATATTTATTCCAATGACACCATGAATAAGGCAAGTAAATTCACCATTGTTTTAAACGACGGAACCACTACCGAGCTTGAATTCAATAACGGAAAGCACAGGCTGTTTTATGAATTCAGCGAATTTATCCGTATGGTGAATGAACATGATACAGCTTCGGCTTCAAAGATGCTCGCCATAAGTGTGACTATATCGGAGATCATGGAGGAAGCCCGCTGGAAGGAACGTATTATTTTCGGAAATGATAAGCTTATAGCGACCGGTTTGCAGGGAGGCATCGAATGAAAAGGATAACTGAATATAAGAACATCGTGTTTGATATGGGCGGCGTACTGGTGGATTATACGGCGGATAATGCCACAAAGCATTTTACCGATGATCCTGAGATCATAAAGGAAATCCACAATGTGATGTTTTACTCCCAGGAGTGGCTTGCTCTTGATCTTGGGTCCATGACCGACGAAAAGGACATCTCCAGAATACTTCCGAGACTTTCTTCCGATAAAGTAAGGGAGATTGCAAAAACAACCTTTGAACACTGGCATGAGTACAACAATGTTGCCCGTGAAGGTATGGCTGAAATAGTGGAAGCCCTGAAAAAGCGTGGTCAGAAAGTATATATCCTTTCAAATGTCAGCAGACGTCTGACAGATACTTACAAGGACGTGGTACCTGCTCCGGAGTCCTATGACGGTGCATTCTTCTCCGGTGAAGTACTGGCTCTGAAACCGCAGCCTATCATTTATCAGATGTTTTTTGAGCGTTTTTCCCTGAATCCGTCGGAATGCTTTTTCATTGATGATTTAGAGGATAATGTTAATGCCTCCATAAAAAGCGGTATGGATGCATGGTGCTTCGATACCGCAGATAATGAAGACCTGAAGAGAATTCTGGAGATTTGAGATCATGCCGGATGAGAGAAAAGAGAATATAAGATATTCTGCTTTGGTCGGACTTCATACCATGACCATGTGTGTGGGATTCAATTTCGTTACTTATTATCTGTCAGGTTCAGGGTTAAAGGAAAGTTACATAGGAACTGTTGTGTCTGTAAGCTGCCTTTTGGCGGTGATCATACAGCAGATCAGCGGCAGGCTGGTGGATTCCGGGAAAGCAGACGGAAAAAAACTGCTGAAGACCATAGCGCTTTTGGAAGCAATAAGCGGATTTCTGCTGTTTTTCGTGAAGCCGGTTTTTATTTCAGCCGTGCTTTTCGGAATTCTTCTGGCAGTCACTCTCATTATGGCTCCATTGATAAATTCCTTCAGCTTTTATTACAAGAGTTCGGGAATCTCAGTAAACTACGGAATAGCCCGTGGAGTCGGATCCCTGTGTTTTTCCGGTATATCCATGCTTCTTGGATATATGACAGTACATTCGGGAAGAGAGGTTGTTCCCCTTACATATGGATTAATCGGGTTATCCATATTCTTTACTGCGGTTTCCATGCCGGTTCTAAATGTAAATAGAGCAGTAGAGTCGGAACCGGAGAAAAAGAAACCTATGCGGTTTTCGGATTATCCGGGATTTATATGGATGCTCGTTGGACTTAGTCTGGTAATGCTTTTTCATAACATGGTGATGACTTACTTCATCCATGTTATAGAGCGTATCGGAGGTGACAGCGGAAATCTGGGAATGGCCATAGGAATTGCTGCCATAGTGGAGATTCCTGTACTCTTTCTTTACACAAAGGTAAAGGGTAACCGTCCTTCATCCGTTTTTCTTACTATTTCGGGAATGGCATTTCTTGCAAAAGCAGTACTTTTCATCTTCGCAAGAACCATCCTGATGATATATCTCATACAGTGTCTCCAGTGTCTGGCTTACGGTCTTATGGCTGCCTCCAGAGTCTATTATGTAGATGAGTTAATGGGCGAAAAATATGAAGCTACAGGGCAGGCATATATCTCTGCCACGGAGACCCTGGGACTGGTCCTTGGAAGTGCCATAGGAGGAATCATAATGCAGAACTACGGAACAGGGTTACTGCTCACCTCCGGAGCTGTGTTCTGTGCCATTGGAGCAGCGCTCATGTTGATATCCAATATTCGAAGATGATCTACTGTCCGCAGTGCTACGGTATGTAGCCGAAAAATGGCGGAAGGTTTTTGTTTGATCAAAAATGAATCAACAAAAAAGTAGTGCAACAAAAGTGATCTTTTGTTGCACTACTTTTTTATTTTAACAAGGCGTTAGTCGGAAAAAGGGTAGGTAAGCAGTTTAGTAAATACGTAAAGGACCATTTTAATACTCCTCGGTAAAGCTGGTGACACGTAAGGTAGCAGACAAAAACAATCTGCGTGTCTAAACAGGCCTGCTTTGGGCGTGACCAAAGAATAGACTTTCTACAGTTTTTGGGGAAAGACATTATTCATAAAGTACTAATATATAGTTACAGACGATAAATCAAATAACACAGAGTAGATTTTTCGTTCCTGTCATAGCTTGTTGTAATCCCAAAATGAAATGTTTTTAAGTTTAGGAGGAAAAAATGGATATTATAAAATGGATTGGAATTGCTGTATTAATGTTGATTATTGATGGGTTTATGAAAGACTATTTAGTAGTAGTTGCGGGTATTTTTATCTTTGTTCTTTTTTCTTGTTATGGTTTGACAGAATATGGTAATAGTACAGATATTTTGAGGTGTATGGGTATTGGATTCATCATTGCTTTCATAGTTACAATTGTCCTGGCTAGGTTTATAGCAAATAAAGATATAGATAGAATAAATGATAAAAGGGCAGATGCCTGGGATATTTATCGTCGTATAGCAATAATTGTTACTTCCGGGTTAGGATTAGTAATGCCTTTTTTAGTAAGTTCGTTAGGGTTGATTGCTAAATTGATATGGGCAATTAACACCGAAGGTTTACATCGTTTTTATCCTGATACTATTGATGGTTACGATACAAGTGGAGAACCGGTTACAGGAGATTATTATGCCACTATGTGCGGTACTCCTGATTGTGTACATATGGAAAGAATTTCCGTATGCAAAAATTGCTCAAGAAGACATACGAATGGTTGTTACGGATGGCGATAGGTTACAATAAAAAATAAGCAGGGGAAAGAACTTCCCCTGCTTGATTCTAATTATCAGAAGCTTCCGCCCATATTTTCAAATGTGTCTATAACAACTACACAGTCCTCAGTCACTCTCTGCATAACAAGCTTCATGATGTTTTCAGGAAGTGCAACACATCCGCCTGTATATGGTTTCAGAGGTCCGAAGCAGTGAAGGAATATAGCTGAGCCTCTTCCCGGTGTACCCTCTTCGTTGAAGCTGATATTGAGGCAGTACTGGTACTGATACTCGTAATCCGTAATATGTTCGCTGTTATCCTTGACAAGATCAGGATAGTCCTTTATGTCTACCATTTCGTTATAATGCATACCTTCACGGTCGTCACCGGACCACCAGGTATCATCGGTTACCTTAACGTATGGAATCTGACATCCCGGATCATCTGCGATTCCAAAGGCTTTATTGAAGTGGTATGTGCCGATAGGAGTCTGAGCGCATCCCTCCTTGTGATCTTCATCAGGGCAGAGACCGTTAAGCCCTACAAAACCCGGAGTTGAAAGAATCTGTACCCAGTTTCCATCCTTATCTCTCTCATGCATTGAAACAGTGGCTGTTGTCTTATCCATGCCCATTCCGGCAACAACAAAAAGCTGTTTTGTATTCTCGTCTTTTGCAGCAGGCAGGTTCGTTACCCATTCAGGAGAAGCCTGTTCTTTCTGGATGGATGCGTGGATTTCAACAGAGGTCTTTGCATCCAGAGCAACCGAAGCAGAGCTTCCATCTTCTACAGCAGTGGTCTTTTCATTGGTTTCTGCAGCAGTGGTTTCTGAAGTGCCTGCAGTCGGAATTTCACTGGCTCCGCAGCCCGCAAGAATCAGACACAGAGCAGATGCTAAAAGAATAGATTTTTTCATCATGATAATCCCCCTTATAAAACTAATGATTTTGTATTTCGTCATTCTTTCCGTGATGTGAACTCACACTGCCTCAGCACAAGCATAAATTATGATTCAATCACAGGATGAGATGCCCGATGTAAGTATTTTACCACATTTGATGCAGATACTATTGATTTATGTAATAAAACTATTTAAAAATCTTTCAATACTAAACGGAAACTTTAAGGTTTACGTACATATGTTATATATAGAGGCCATTAAGCGATATAATCATTATCAACAGTTTGGAAGCTGTAATTATCAGCTATTTTGCCATCTGTGGGGTTCGTAAGCTGAGGGAGATTCATTGCCGGCCCTATAGTAACTGATGATTGACTAAGGAATAGTAAAAATGAATGACAATATAGTATTTATAGAATTAAATGTGCTGTGTGTAACCATATTGGCTCTTGTCCTTATGAAGGTCGTTTCCGGTCTCAGTAAGAGCAACAGGGTTGATGTTTCTTTCGCGAGGGTTATCATAGCGCATATTTTTATGACGATTTTTTACTGTGTAACGGGGCTCCTGAGTGATATGGGAGCGCATACTCTTAATGGGATCAATCTGATCCTTATTTCCAGGACGTTATGTGATATAGGGGTATATCTGTCTGTTTACAGTTGGATCTCATTTATAATGAAAACAGAGAAGCCATTCTTCGAGAAAGACAAGAAGGGAGTGCTTATCTGGGCAATGCCTTTTGCCGGGCTGACAGCATTATCCCTCTACTCGCCATTCACAAGGATGTTTTTTTACATCGATGGCAGCGGCATGCTTCATAACGGGGATCTGGCTTTGTTCCAAAAAGTAGTAGTATATATGACGGCTTTGCTGGCGTCATCTACATGTTTTACCAGTTCCAGAAAGTATGATGACAGCGATAAAAGAAAGCTGGTTGCAAGTATAGCGCTGTATCCGGTTCTTCCTTTTATAGCGGCTGTTGCTGAGCTTTATACGTCCGGATGTTTCGTACCTGCAGCGTCAATGCTTATGCTCCTGATGATCTTTTTCAACAATCAGGAAATGATGATCTATAAGGATCATCTTACCGGTCTTAACAACAGATCAAGGCTGCTCAGATACCTGGAAGACCGAATGGAAAACGGAAGAAACGGGCTTTATGCCATTATGATGGATGTAAACCATTTTAAGGAGATAAACGATCATTACGGTCATGTTGAAGGCGACAAGGTACTGGCTTATGTAGCAGATTCCTTAAAGGCTGTTATGGACAAGGTTCCGAGGAAGGCATTCCTGGCAAGATACGGTGGGGATGAGTTCATACTGATCATCAATATGGACTCGGAAGGAGACATTAAAAACCTGGTCAAGGCAATAAAGAGGAAGGTGGGAAATTTTGGACCCGGATTGAAGAAGATTCCCATATCCATTGCCTGCGGTTATGTAAAATACGATAAGAAATATTGCGATATAGACAGCTTTATAGAGGCTGCCGATGAGGCAATGTACAGGGATAAATATAAGAACAGAAATGACAATGCTAATATGATGCCGGAGCAGGCTTTACCGGCTGATTTTAATCGTGTGAGTTGAGAGGTTTAGGGCGATTCGTGAGAATCCACCGGGATTCCGGCCAAGGTAGATGAAGAGAGTTGTGGGGATCCATAACTCTCTTTTTTTGTATTGCAGGGCCGCTGATAGTAATGTGTCTGTTTCATATATATAGTTTCCCGCGTGCGGGCAGGAAAAAACTTCGCTCCCTGATTCCTGAAAAGCAGAAAAAGAAACACCTGAGTACAATAGGGGTGGACTCAGGTGTTCTTTTGATGGGACACTATTTAAATAGATGATCTAATAGTTTGCAGCACGTTTCATGGACTTCTGAACTCTGCGGTTCTTTTTTGAACCTTTTACCATCGTGAAAGACTTTGAAGCCAGTCTTTTACGACGTACTCTTTCAACAGGGTCGGACTCTGGAACAAAAAGAGAAAGAACTGCATCAAGAATGTAATAACCTATTGATGCAATTGCAAAAAACAGAATAAGATTCATAAATAAATATTCCATATTGCCCTCCCTGCAAAAATATAATTTTCATATTATCTTCATCGCCAACTATAAAAAGAATATAAGTCATTTATGAAATATGTATAAATCTTGTATGAAAAAAGAAAGAATTAGGGGTAATAACACAATAGATAGTAGTAATGCAGTTTTTTCAGGGAAATCAATGAAATAACCAACAGGATATGGTATGTAGAAGCCTGATTGTTAGAATTGCACAATTAATCAGTCGAAAATTGTGCAAATTTAAGAACACGATTGACAGACAAAAAACATGATGTTAGTATACGACACCGTTACAAGTCGTTGCAGACGACATAAGGAATTATTACATTGAGATAGTTGAGTTATATTGCTGATCACAGACAATTTGTTTGACATCGCAGGAAATACCCTGCGGTGAGCAGGATGTGATTTAAGAGCTCATGTGTCATGCATACCGTATAATGCCAGTATACGTTCCTGAACAAAAAAGCACTGCTATAAGAAATAAGTACTTGATCATATCTCCACTGCCAGGGAGATAAAACCTCCATAGTATTACGTTTCTTTTCTACCCCTTTCATATATATTCTTTCTGTTTATACGTTTTTCGGAAAGAATTATGACTTAGATCTTTAGTGGTGAAAAAAAGGAAATAGTTATCGATCCGGTTAACTATTGTATGTATGATGAGCTGTTAAAGCACTGCTGACAATTACTGTTTTTATAAAAAGAGGAGCTTATGTATCGAGGGATTTCAGTATCCTTTGATGCATAAGCTCTTCTTTTTGATGGGCCATGGGGACGGGCTGAACTGTTACGGATTGTTCAGTTACGCAACACTTATGAAATCATTTCAGGTGCACTTAATTTTGTAAATTATGTTAAGATAGAGGAAAAATGTCATAGGAGGTACTATGGAAGACCAAGAAAACAAATCCGGTGATAATGAGAATGAATCATCAGGTTTAACAGACTTGAAAGAACCCAATATTGAGGAGCTGACTGAAATTGTTCTGAACACAAGAGAACAGGGGCAGATGTTGGAAAGCTTTATTAAAAACCAAATAGAAGTTAAAGATGATATGATCAACAGACTTCATAAAGAACTTGATTATTATAAGCAGGATTCGGCTGACAGATTTGTAGATCAGCTTATGAAAGCAGTTATCAAGGTGAGAAAAGATATGCTGCGTTTGGTGACATCAGAAAACTGGGAGAGCATGTCCGCTGATGATATAAGAAGAGAATATCAGTACAGCCTGGAGGATATAACAGATTTGTTGGAACAACAGAATGTTGATCCTTATTCTTCAAACCCGGGGGATGATTTTGATCCATCCATCCACCAGGCAAAGATTGAAGTAACTGATGATGAATCACAGGATAAGAAAATTAAAGCAAGTCTCTCGGAAGGATACAGAAAAGGGAAAAAGGTTCTTATACCTGAAAGAGTTTTGGTATATCAATATAAAGCATAAAACAGAGGAGATTAATAGTAATGAGTTACGTATTTGGAATTGATTTAGGAACAACATATTCATGCATTTCATATATCGATGAGTATGGAAAGGCTGTAGTTCTCAAAAACAGTGATGGGGATCATACAACTCCTTCTGTTGTTATGGTGGAGTCGGAAAACAATATTATTGTAGGTACAGAAGCAAAAAGATCCATCGAGATGGAGCCGGATAAGACAGTTCAGTTCATTAAGCGTAAGATGGGTAAAGAGAACGATACAGTTGTTCTCAATGGAACTACATACCATGCCCCTGAGATTTCGTCAATGATTCTGAAGAAGATTGTAAATGACGCAAACGAAGAACTCAGGCAGACCGGAGTGCTGAAAGATGGAGAGTCTGTTAAGGATGTAGTTATTACATGCCCGGCTTATTTCGGTATGAATGAAAGGCAGGCAACCAAAGCTGCCGGTGAACTGGCAGGATTGAATGTTCTTAACATCATAAACGAGCCGACAGCTGCCGCAATCAGTTACGGAGTTTCCGGCAATGATAAGAACGAAACTGTCCTTGTATATGACCTTGGTGGAGGAACCTTCGATATTACGGTTATGAGTATTGCGGGAAGTGACATTTCGGTTGTATGTACAGGCGGTGACGATCAGCTTGGCGGTAAGGACTGGGATGAAGCTCTCATGGATTATGTAATACAGCGCTATGAGGAAGAAAATGGTGAGGATCTTTCTGAGGATCCTGAGACTATCGCGTCCTTATATGTAGACGTTGAAACCTGGAAGAAAGCATTAACCTCCAGAGAAAAGGTTAATATTTCCGTGAACGGGCCGGCAGGAAGATTCCGAGAAGAGTTAACACGTGAGAAGTATGAGGAATTAACAAGTGATCTTCTGAACAGAACAAAGAATCTCCTTGATGACGTTCTGAAAACAGCTGAAAAACAGGGATATCCTATTAACAAGATAGACAAGGTTCTCCTGGTAGGAGGTTCATCCAAGATGCCTCAGGTGGCCGCTATGATTGAAAAAGATTATGGGGTTACGCCGGTTCTTGCTGATCCTGATGAGGCCGTAGCAAAAGGTGCCGCAATCTATGCAAATAACGAGAAGGCTTATAATGATTTCGTAGCTGTTGAAGCAGCAAAGTCAGGAAAGACTGTAGATGAACTTAAGGAAGATAATCTTGTTACGGGAGAACTTGATCAGAAGTATGCCAGATTCGGTGGTGCCGGAGTCGGTGAAATGAGGATCAATATCACAAATGTGTTGTCCAGAACTTATGGAATCGCCGCACTTGACGAAAATGATGCCCTTAAAATCTTCAATATGCTTATGATCAATGATAAGCTGCCTGCAACAAAAACGGAAACTTTTTATACAGTAAGCAATAACCAGTCTGCTTTGAGTCTGAAGATTTATGAAAGCAGAAGTACAGATAATGTTATGGATATTGAAGATAGGGAACCCATAACGGTTATCGACATGAAATTCAACAGAGGGGTTCCACAGGGAACACCGGTTATCCAGACTCTGGCACTTGACAATTCAGGTATTCTCCATATAGTTGCGGAGGAACAGCTGTACCATTCAAGACTTGATACTACTTTCCAGCTTTCCAACCAGATGACAGATGACGAAATGAGAAGCGCATCCATGAGAATGAATTCTGCAACAATCGAATAAGGAGGAAAAGAGTTGGTAGCATTTGGGATTTTCTGGTGCGCTGCTTTTGCAATACTCTTTTTTATACTCGGCGTTATTTTTAAGGCATTGGCTTCGGCGTTCAATGCCTTATTAACTACGCTTGTAAATCTTATTGCTTTAGGAGTATTGGTTGGATTGGTTGAACTTGCAATATATATGCTGTGTTCGACAATACAGGGCATCATAACTGAAGGATTTTTCGCTGTTCTTGGCTCATTTCTTATGTTCGCTGTTGCATTGGTGATCTTTATCGTCCTTGTAGGTGGATTAGGATTTATGATTTTTGGGCTCATGGTTAGCCTGGTTTCTTTATTGGCAGGAGCTGTTTCATCCATTTTGGATTGGATCGCAGAAACATGTGAAAAACAGTATGCAAGAATGTTAAAATCGTTAATCAATCGCATAGATAAATTGTAGGGGGAACGATGGCTGATATACAGAATAAAATCCTGGATAAATATGGCTTCGATATTTCCCAGGATAATATTTTTAAACTCTATAAGATTGAAAGTCCTGATATTTCTTCTCAGGATCTAGAAGTAAAGATTCAGGATACAAGGAAAAGATGGACAACAAGCATCAACGGAGCCAATGAAAGAAATGCAGAAAGAGATAGAGCCCGTTTGAATAAAGCTGATAAATATGAAGCTGTGCTGAAAGATGCAAAACTACGTAAGGAGGTTTTTGGTTATTATAATAAATCCTCCGGTGCCGGTGGTGGTGGAGCCTCGTCATCAGGTGGTTCTACAGAATTTGCAAAAGAATATTTCGAGTTGGTTGCCACAACCAAAAAAATAAAGAAAGAGGATGTAGACTTCTTTTTTGACTATTATCAATCCGAAAGAAAAAACAGGAAGGCTATAATCGAAATGCTCAGCAAGGAAATGAGAGTTCTTGGTCTGGGCAAAGAAGAAAACTACGGCAACGAAGGAGCGGCTGATGACATCGAAGGTAATAAGAAAAATGATGCAGATCCGTTGATTGTCAACCTTTTTGAAAAAGCGACCATACTGAAGATCAGAAAAGCTTTTGATAAGTTCCGTGAATCCGGCAAAAGTGATGAGATATGTCAGCGTTATCCTGGAATCCGGGATAATTTATTTGATTTCCTGGGCATGGAAGAAATAGGCAGTATTGAACAGTACACGGAAATCATGAATTCAAAATCAAATGAAGTCTATACCTTAAGGCAAGACAGAGGCACTGAGTATGTTCCACTGGTAGACTTATTTAATCTTTTGAAGACGATCGGTAGTTATCGAGATGTAAAAGATAACTTTTTAGAATTTAAACTTTTGATAAAGTATCCCAATCTCACTCCCTATATGTTTGCTTTTTATGACATGAAACCTAAAACTGTAAAGGGAATTGTAAATGTCGCAAAAAGGGAATATTCCTTCAGAGATGATACTGATTTTATCCTTAATTACTATAATCTCATTCATAAAAACTTTAGGATTAATGATAGCGGAATTAGTTCTATCCTTAATAGAGCTGAGAAGAAAGCCAAGCAAAATAAGATCCTGAAAGGTATAGACGAGAAACTCGGACTGAACAGAAAGAAAAAAGTACCTTTGGGAGCAATGATCATTCATTGGCTTTTATACTGGCCGATATTTGCGGTTTACTTTGTGTTCGAAGTGGCTAAGGCAGTTTTTACAGAATTACATCGGTTTGCCATGCCTTTAGCTGTGATATTGTTCCTGTTGGAAAGCTGGCTTTTACCAAAGATTGGTTTTGATAACTTACTCATACTCAGAAAGCTCTTTTTCAAGAAGCAATGGCTTGAATACCTTGGCGGTTACGGGATGGTTGGAAGAACAGCTACAGAAACTGTACAAAACTCACTCATTTTAATAACATTGCTGGCTTCATTATATTTGCTGTTGCCGTTTTGTGTTTCAGTGTTCATCTCGGAATTTGCAAGTGACTTTAACAAGCGATTCGACTGGGGAGGTCATGAAAGAACATTTCAGAATATTTTCATGAAATTGGAGAAAAAGACAGAGAACCAGTATAACTCACAGAAAAACCTCTTCTTCAAAAATAAGATGGGTAAAGTTTTCATGAACATGGTATGTCTCATTTCACTGATTGCCATAATTATCTTTACCCCTGTCGGCTTAAGAAAGTTGAGTAAAACTACCGGATACTTCTATAAGGAACCAGAGGTAACAGAAAGAGACTTTTCTTATCGCGATGAAAGTGAGGAAGAAACTGAAACATCAACCGAGATTGAAAAACCTGTAGGAGAAACCATGATCATAACTGTAAAATCCGGAAATATAAGATCAGGTCCGGGAACGGATTATGATGTAGTGAAAAGTGGTGTACAAGGTGAGAAATTTATTTCAACCGGGAACCAGGAGGTGACATCATCAGGAAGTATATGGTACGAAATATATATTGATGATGACATGAGTATGACGGGATGGGCGAGTCAAAAGATAATTGATTTCGAATAATGCTGTCTTTAGACATATTTTCTGAGGAGTGTTGAAGTGGATTTGAAATATAAAAAACGGGTAAGGGTTAATAAATGAGTGAACGGTGGCAAAAAATATTTAAAGGGATTGTTTGGCTTGTTATAATTTGCATTTTTGCAGTAAAGGTTGGTAATCTCGCATCAGCATTTATTAAGTTTGAAAATTTGATAACTGAAGGACCGGTTGAAAAAGAAACCTGGGATTCCAAGCTTATGGATTGCTTTGGTGAAAAAAATATATCAGATGATGGATATCGATACCGTGTCGGGAGTCTGGTTACCGGAGAGTATGCGGCTATAACTGCAATGAATGCAATAGGAGATAAGAAGCTGTCACAATTAACAGATGAAGATCTGGATACTCAGGCCAAAATTGATCTGGCAGTGAAATACGGTCTTCTGGAAGAGAAAGACCTTAAAGGGTTTATTACGAAGAAAAAAGGTAACGAAATCATGGTTAAGGCCATGGACTTGTATAGTAATCCGGATTATTATCCGGATTACTTCAAGGTAAAAACCAAGTCGGAAATCGTAGATGCAGACAAATGGAACATATCAGATTATGATGCCGAATCACAGACTATGACTGCAGGCATCGAAGGGAACATTCCTGAACCGGGAACAGTCATTAAGTTTACAAATGAATATGGAGTTTCACAGGCCGGATATATTCAGGAATTAAATGACGATGGAGCAGGGGGATACAGCATCCGCCTGGAAAAAGTTCAGAATGTATCTGAAATATATGATTCGATTTCATTTTCCGGTGCATCAGATTTTAATTACTTATTGGGAAATAAAGGCCTCGAATCTGATGTCATTAAGAAGTGTGATATCGAGTTTAATGTTGTATTGCCCGAAGATCGGTTGGTTTCAAGCGAAGACAATAAAGCAGTGGGAAAAGTCACCACATATATTACTCTGACTTCCGGCGATATGAATAAGAAATACAAGTATTCAATAGATGATGCAGGAATTGAGCATTTTGAAGCGACATCAGAAGAATCAACGGATTTTTCTTCTTATGATTCTGACGAAGAAAATGAAAGCATAAATCCGGGTTCTGATGGCCGGAGGCTCAAAGCTGATATAAAATTGACCGACTTTGGATTAAGTATCAGCGGGTATTATGATTTTTTAAATCCCGTTAATGACGAAAATTATGCAGAAGTAATGGCTTTTGCAAAAAACATAAGCATGAATTCCGAAGCGGAAATAAATTCGGGAGGTATGTACAAGGTTGGTTGTATTCCAATTCCTGTTTCATCCGCTGATGGTGTGATAAGTGTTTATCTGAATATTTATCTGCTTATGGAGGCTGATGGCGAACTAAGCTTACAGTATGAAATAAACGACTCTCATATAGGTATGACTGTTTCAGATAACGTTAAAAAAAGAAAAACAATGTATGCATGGAACGCAGGAGATGTAAATGTTAATGCCCGTAAGGATTTAGACGGAGGCTTTATGGGTGATGCCAGAGTCAGGATTCTTGATGCTGATAATCTGACTGAGTTAGGTGCAAATATTAGAGCAAACGGCACATTTTGGCCTGAGGAATTTTATTACGGATACACAATTAAAGATGAATATCTGGATGTCCCTAAATGTGATACTCTTCATGTACAGGCACCTTTGGTATCGATTTTATTAGGCTCGAAACAGAATTCATTACTTGGCGCCAATGAAAATGGTCAGAATGTTTTCGTATTAACCGAATTAGAAACCGGTTATTCTGAGCGATTGAGTAGTTCATCGGATGTAAAGAGAGTCAGATATCATGTGGAGTATGATGATGACACTGAACATATGATAGCTCTTCAAAATGAGGAAGGATATGAAGACGTATGTACTCACATTAGAAGAAAGACAGATAGTGAAAAACATGCTCAAGGTATATACGATGATTATTACGATTATTCCAATTCATCTAAATTCAGAGATAAGGAATCTGAAAGCAGGAAATGGCTAATGTTGATTCTTGATGAATACTTTGGCGGATAGTCACGGATTATTCATATTTCGTTGTTAATTTATGAGTGCGGAGATCGACTATTAACTGTTTCTAAAAATAGAGGAGCTTATGCATCAAGGGATTTCAATATCCTTTGATGCATAAGCTCCTCTTTGTGTATGGAAATGTTGCATGGTATAATTCAATTGTTTGTTCAGTTTCTATAGGGAATGTTCTGAAGGTAAATGAAACTGAATCAGGGGGGCTTATGAAAAAGAGAATTATAGCAGGGGCTTTGGCAGGAATAGTATGTATCACACTATTTTCCGGTTGTGGAAATAAAACAGAAACACAAGCAGGAAAAGAGGTTAAAACTAAAGAGATTAAGATTGCAGAATCATCTGAGGTGTCGGAGAGTGACATTAATGAAAAATCTTCAAATGATGAGGGAGATGTTATTCATTTGGATTTTTCAGATTCCAATTTTGGGGAGAATATAAATTCAGATGATTCTGAGGATATTAAAAAAGAAGTTTCAAGTGAAGGTGTAACAGAGGCGGTAACTGAAGAATCAAAGTCAGATGAAACCATAGAAGAACAGGTGATTTTTGATCAGGGAGGACTCAGGATCACCGCTAAAGGGCTTGAAAAATCGGGATGGAATGGACCATGCCTTAATGTTTTGATTGAGAATGAATCAGATGAAGATGTTCTCATTATGGCAAAAAGTCTATCTATTAACGGTTATATGGTGAGTGTTAAAGACAGTCCCTATGTTCTGAAAGGTCAAAAAACATATTCTGCAATCACTTTTTCGGATAAAGAAATGGAAAAATTGGGTATCAGTTCCATAGCAGATATTGAATTTAACCTGAATGTGCTTAACCCGTCAACCTATCTTGAAATATTTGATCCATCACTTGTCAGGATAAAAACTTCACTTGCGGATAGTTATGATTATGAGTTTGATGATACAGGAAAAGTTGCTTTTGATGAAGATGGAGTAAAAATTGTCATAAAAGGATTGGGTGAAGAAGATAGTGCTATTTTTGGAAAAGAGTTTATTAAAGTATATATAGAAAATACAACCGAAAAGAACCTGACTACTCAACTACGTAATACCACCATCAATGGAATAAAGATTGATCCTACTTTTTCAACTGAGGTCACACCGGGAAAACACTCAATTAGCGCGATATATTTTTTAAGTACTGATTTGTATGATAATAATATTAATGAAATCAAGGAAGCTGAATTTCGTTTCCATATATATGAAACAAATAATTTATTTAGTGACAACATTATAGAAAGCAAAATGATTAAAATTACATTCTAAGGTATTCTGAAGAAGGAAAAATGTAAATTGGGGGGGAAATCAGAGTGTTGGAACGTAAAGCTTTAGATATAGGTACTCTTATAAGATTTAATTCAGGTCGTATATATAAAGTGACCGGTGATCCCATTGGTTATGGCGGCGGAGGAATCATATATCCGGTCATAGAAATGATTGAACAAAACAGTGAATATGTAAGCAAAGAGTTTCAGTATGCTTTAAAAGAATGTTTTCCATATTCACCTCTCATTATACGTTCAGATAGCGGTGAGATAATTTGTAATACAGAAGATGATAAAGCCATAGAGTATCTTGAATCGGCGAAAAAGAATCTGCTTTCTGAAAATTCAAAATCTGCAGCGATTTATAAAACCTCTTCAAGGATCGTTCCGTCGATTGACGCATCTATGAGAGTTGATATATGTTTTTCCGATGGTGAATGGCACAGAATCAATAACTGCATGACGGTTATGGAATCATTGGATAACAAGGGCTATTCATTGGCAACATATCTGGAAGAATATAGGCGTATTGATCTTTTTAAGGCTCTTCATATAACTCAGCAGATATTATTTGCGCTTAGAGAGATACATGAAGCATCATATCTGCATCTTGATATACAGGCCGGTAATATAATTATACAGGGATCTATAGATGATGGATCCGATCTCATCAATATAATTGATTTTGGTTCATCTTTAAAGCTTGATGAAAATGAAAAAACAGTTTCCGTTGACAAAGAACATATATTTTCAACTCCGGGTTTCCGGGCTCCGGAACTGTTTTTGACAGAAGGCAATATTATAAAATTAACTCAGGCAACCGACCTATATTCTGTCGGTTGTTTATTGCTGTATATGTTGACCGGAAATGTTTATGATCAGACAGAATTGCTGAGTGTCAACGACGGCAAATATCTTACCGTCAGAAAATTAAGGCTTATAAAATGTCCTAAACACCTTCAGGATCAGCTGCAATATATTATTGCGCGATTTCTTGAGAAAGAACCAGATAAGAGATATCAGAAAGCTGATGAAGCTCTTAAAGATGTTACGGCTCTTAAGGAAGCGGTGGTTCCCAGAAATGCCGGTTTAAAAGCCGTGTATTATGATGCATTTATCTGTTATAAACATAATGAAATCGATAGTGCTGCTGCAAAAAAACTGCAGGAAGAACTGGAGCATTTCGTTGCTTCCAAAGATGTATCCAAGGATAGGAGACCCTTTAAACGAGTCTTTATTGATGATGGTGAATTGTCTGCGGGTTCTTTGGAAGAAAACATTGATTATGCTCTGAAAAATTCCAAATATCTTATAGTTGTCTGCAGTAAAGAAACACCTAAAAGTATATGGGTGAATAAAGAAATTGATACGTTTTTAGAAACTCATGATCGTTCGCACATATTGCCGGTTTTAATAGATGGAGAACCAGAGGAATCTTTTCCAGTAAAGATTCAGAAATATCATGATAAAAATACCGGAATAGAATATGATGAGCTTTATGCCCCGAATGCTAAAGGAGACAGTCTAAATTCAATTCTAAAAATAATAAAAAAGGATACAGTCTATAGAATTGCTGCTCCTATGTTGAATACAACATATGATACATTGAAAAACAGACAGCAGCGATATATACAGAAATTGGTTATTAAAGCAAGTCTGTTGGTTATTTGTACGCTTTCTTTATTTCTGTTTTATGCGTTTAAACAAAATACGGAAATAAAAAATGAAAGAAGACAATCAGCTATACATAACGATCAATATCTTTCCAAGCTGGCACAGGAACAGTACGAAGCGGGAGAAATAGATAAAGCAATTGAGACAGCTTTGGAGGCACTTGATAAAGATGGTATAGAAAAACCTGATAATGCTCTGGCATTGAATGTTTTGAGTAAATCATTGAATTTATATCAACAAAATGAAGAGAATTATCAAGTGACAAAAAAATATTCAGAGGAAGATTATATCTATGATTTTATAATAGATAATAAAAACGAATACTTATTTATGAATACGAACAGTGGAATAGACATTTGGAATTCCAAAAGTGGAGAAAAAGTAAATACAGTTCCGTCAAGCCCAAATTCAAATATTGTACAATATGATGATGAACATATCATCTTTAATGAAATCAATAAGATATGTTTTTATAATTTTAAAACTTCCAAATATGATTGGACTTACGAAGCATTTTCCTTGTCGGATGTAATTAATAATAGTCCTTTGGCCAGCTTCTTAAAATATACAATCAATTTGAATCATAATAGTGTTGTTTGTTTTACTGCCAATGAAGTTGTGGAGTTGGATATTGAGACAGGAAAAAAGATTAATTCAATTCAGTATAAAACCGATGGAGTATACATTTATGGAAATGATATTGCTATCAGCCCTGAAGGTTCGAAGGTGGCTGTTAATCTTATCTTCCAAAATCAGGTCCCTGATTATGCTGCATTTTCCAATCAGACAGACTACGATAAATATTATTCTGAAAATGTAAATACAAGTATACTGGTAGTTGATTTAAATGATTCAAATTACGATGTAAAAAATCCTCAAATAGGAGTGTTGTCACATATCAGACTTTTAGATCAGAATACTGTAATATTATCTAAGCCTGATGGATCAAGTACTACAGCTGTTTTTTCTAATCACGAAGTTAATGTAAGTTCTACTGATAAGAGTTATGAAGTATATGGATATAATCTTGATTTAAATCAGGTGTTATGGAACAGCTCTTTTTCTTATGCACAATTATCAGATGATCAGCAACTCTTAACTGTTCGGTATGACAATAATCTGTTACTGCTGTCTTTTGGTAATGAAATCAGGCTTTTAAACTATGGTACAGGAGAAATCATTAATCAATGGATAATGACAGATAATGTTATTTCCATGGATCCGACCGGTACTCCGAATCGGTTAATCGTTTTTACATCTGATGGAAAACAACAAACTATATCATTGTATGAAAAGAATGTACATAGTGATAAGAGTTTGCCGGAGGGGATTAAAAAAATACGTTATAATAACGATGTATTTTATGTTATACAAAATGATAATAATAAGGTGGTAAGGAGAATTGAGAATTGCTTCGATAAAATGATTACTCCGATAAAAATGGAAGATATTGATAATACATATTCTCCGGAATTAAGTAATGGATTGATTATACAAGAAAGCTATAAAAATAATGGAAAAATAAAATTATATGAGTTATTCAACGAAAAGCAATATACAATTGAAGCTCCAAATGGTTATATATATTATCCGTATATAAAGCATTCTGATGAAAATGCTTATCTGTTTAGCCTTAATAAATCAAATGGATCCATATTTAAATTTAATTTAAGAAACGGGGAAAAGAGCAATATCGTAATAGATTCCGAAACCTCAAAACCAATGGAGCAGGTCGTTAATGTAAACGGTAAGTATATTTTTTCAATTACGCACTACAAAAACAATAAATATATTTATGAATTTTATATGTGGGATCCTGATTTAGAAAAAATAATGATGATCAGCAGTTTAGAAACGGATATAGACTGGGAAAACTATAAGGATGTTTCTTTTGCTGTTGATAATAATGGTGAAAATATGCTTATCATAAGTCGTGATGTAACAAAAAATAAAGAACAAGACAGTTATGACCTGTATCTTTTAAATGTTAATACATCAAAAATGGATCATATCTTAAATCTTGATGAAAAAATTATTTTAAATAAAAGTTTTAAGTGGAATGAAAAAGGAACTATGTTTTCTGTGTTAAAAGAAGGTACTATTGATATTTACTTAAATGACGGACAAAAAAAGCAATCAATAGAAGTAAAGGATATTTATGAAAAACTCGTTGATTTAGAGTTTAGCTATGATGATCATTTACTAATGGCACTTACAACAGATAAGATCCTTTACAGATTTGATATAGAAACAGGAGAGAATTTAGGTACTTATGATTTAAGTGAATACCTGACTCAAAGTATTTGGGAGAATAGTGACTGTGAATGGACTCATATTGATGATTCCAATACAGTTCTGAAAATCGGTTCTGATGTAATAATATTAAATGTACTGGACTCTGATTATGGAGTGATTGGTAATATTAAGCATTGTAATGGGTATGATAAAACGAACGATGTATTTATTGTGAATAATATTAATAATGAGTTAGGCAAATTTAAAAGATATTCTATTGACGATATAATAGAAAAAGCAAAGGAGCGTATAAACAAATAAACCGGGAAGCGTGCAGATGTGATCGTTTAGCAATTAAAGATTCCAGGAATAAATGAAATTGAAACCCGGATTGTTTATGTTAAACAATCCGGGTTTCATAATATATTGTCATAATAACTAATATTTAATTGTTCTTAAGGCTATTACATATTACAGAATATGAAAAGCCTGGAGACTGAGTTCCATCTACATGAGCGCTGATAATAGATCTCATCATTACCTGCTCCATTGGATGAGGTGGATAAAAACCGGTTAAATATGATTTTTCCAGAACTACATTTGCGGTTTCCATTAAGGCGGCGATCGTTTCACAAATGTCTTCAGGATCTTTTAAAGACCATTCATTATCCCAGCATAAACAGAATCCGTTCCATAATAGAATAAGTATATCCTGTTTGTTGACATAAGTTTTTCCCATTAGCAAAGATTCCAGTAGGGAACCTGTTCCTTTTCCATCGAGGTGTACATCTTTTAGCTGGGCTCTGCCGGTAAATGAAGCACCAACCCAGCGCCATGCCTGTTGCCTGTCGTCTGTGTCTGTGAATATTTCTTTTATTGTTGTCATTGCTGCACCGGAAATATTTGCACATTTGTCCGGAGATATCTGACTTCCATCATACAATAAATCCCGCTGATCTTCTGATGGTTTGTAAGTACGGTTTGCTATTTTTATCATGTTATCAGCAAATTCATCTGAGGACGGAATATTATGTGTTGTAGTGCAAATGTTATAAATATATACAAAAATGTCTCTGTATATGGCTGTGGCTGTTCCGGAAGGCTTGTCTAAATATGCTGAATTGTCAACTAACCATTCGATAAAACAATCATCTATCTTCTCAGGTGAGTTTTTCTTCCAATAATCGATTTTCTCCTTTAAATCTGGTTCGATATGTTCAGTGAATCCATCAGGTTTATCGTCAGGAGCTGAATCAGTAATTGTATTTTTCTTCGATTGTTTATATCGTTCTTTTAATTCTATGGCCTTTCGGCAACTGTCATTATTGATGAAAACATAGGCATCTATGATATCATCAGACAATTTGAAATTAAAACTCTCATCTAAAACAAAAACTCTGTTCAGGAACCATGACATTTCCAAAAGATCTAATCCGAGATAATGTCCCAGTCTCAAAGCCTCTTCTTTTGTGATCAATGTCAGAGAACGAGTCCTTTTTAATGCTATATCAATTAGTTTTGAACATGATTCTTTATCTGATGAATCTAAAATACGATCAGATGCCACTTCGTTTAGATATTCAGCAAAATGACTCAGATTGAATCTGGTAAATGCCTCTGCCTGCTTCACTGTGGGCGCACATAATTCGTAGGTTTTATCTCCTGCTTTATAATTTACAACCTCACCGAGTTCTTCATTGCCAAGCAATCTGGCATAAAAAATACGCATTAAGGCAAATTTCGATGATATTGCATACTCGCTTGAAAAATCTTCGAGAAGTTTTTTCCAGGCTTCTGCACCGGCGTCAGGAGACATGTTTTCTATATCACGAGTGGTATCAATCATTTCTTCTACTTTTTTTGGAAATAAATAGGAATAAGTGATTCCTTCTGTATATAATCCCATGGTTATGATCTCCCCTTATTTTTATTGTGGTTTTTTCGATTTTTAAGATTTATATGGCTTTATTATACACTTCTTTTGAAACCGATACTATAGAGAATACAGATCATTGAGGAATGATTAAAAGGAAAGTACAGATTTCCGGAAAACTCGAAAAATAATGCATGCTACTATATGAACATAACAATTGTTACAGAACCGGTTTCCAAAATATAAAAATATCATGATGTTCTAATTAATACGAATAGGAGGTGGTAAAAATCTTTAAAAGAAAATATATGGATCCTTCAAGCATTAATCTTACAAGTGAACAACTGGAATGTACTGATGGCTATATAAAAAAGGCAATCGATATTTACGAGAAAACAGACCATCTCAAAACTGCGACTACAAAAGATTTCAATAATATTTACATTAATTTATCCAATGCTGTCTGCTCGATACTAAAATCAAACCTGAAATTCGACTTAAAGGTAAGCGCAATTGAAAACATAAACAAAGTCAAGCAGTACTATTGATTAAAACTCACATTTAAGAATGGTTGTTTATCACTTTATATTAATGCAAAACTTAAAAAAACAGATTTCGCGAAAACTGTAACATAAATAATGATTATGCTGTTTAACAGTTATTTAAAACTATCAGTAAACAATAATATCAAGAAGAAATGGAGAAAATGATATGAAAAAAGTTATAGCAAGAATTTTTTTGGTCCTTTCGATTGTGCTTAGCTGTTTCATCGGACCTGAAATGGTTGCGATGGCCGGGCAGAGTGGATGGGTGAAAAATGCAGATGGAGCCTGGACGTACATGAATAAGAATGGAAAACTTGCCAAGGGCTATTGCAGAAATGTTGATGGAGATAATAAGTATTATTTCTTCTGGTGCCCGGGTTATCATGATGAAGACGGAAATACACATGAAACATATACGCTTGCATGGAATAAACTGATCATTAAGGATAGTACCGGAGAACCAATGTATTATGCTTCAGAAGAAGGTCCGTTACTCGAAAATTATGAAATAACATATAATGGCTATATATATAAGTCAAACAAAAAAGGTGTGCTTAAGAAGAAAGGCAAGGCATCTGACGGGAATGATTATGCAGAAGACAGATCCGGAAGTTCATCATCAAGTGGGCAGACAAGCAGTAGTGGTACCGGAGACATTTCATCAATCTATCTTCATCAGGAAACCAATAATGACTGTACAGCGACTGCTGTTGCAATGATGCTGAGATCAAGAGCAATCCGCAGGTGTGAAGATCCAAATGGCATCTCCCTTTCAGGACTTAAGAATAACTATTGGAGTTCGTACGGGATGGCATGGAGTGGAACGTATGGTAATATTTCATTCACTTCTGATGACGCTTCAATTAAGAACAATAGTGTAGGAAGTGGTGTCGGAAATATGCGTTATAATAATCTGGCTAGTACTCTTTCAGCGCATCCTGAAGGTGTAGTTTTATACCTTTATGACAGTTCAAATGGTAATAAATCTCATGCTGTATTTGTTACAAGAATCTCTAACGGAACAATATATTGTCTCGACCCCGCCGGACCCGGCTATGAAATTCCTATATCAGATTGCTCGACATACAATTACAACTTTGGTCTCAGCTCTCAGGATAGTATCCTTCGTTTAGACAATACTGGAGATGGCAGAAGCTTTCTCTGGTACTGCACAAGCTAAGCAATATACATGCAATCGGATGGAGATCTGATCTTCAAAATAGAATAATAACCATAATAGTGACAATTGTTCGGGCTGCGATCGAAGCAGCCCGAATATTTGATTTTGAGAATTAAATCTATAAAAATAGATCTGCCAGGAGCAACAGGTAAAAAAATATATATAGATAGTGATTTTTTGAATTCAAACGTTGGTGGCCAGAAACTACAGATTCCCGGAAAACCGAAATGAAATAAAGGTGTATAGTAAACATATCAAGTAAAAAACATTATTAATTCTACTCGGAGTTGATTATTAGGTCTATAATATAGATCATGTGGGTAGTAAAACTAAGGAGGAAGTTATGAAGAAACGCTTATTTATCGCTACATTGGTTATTTCTGTTCTGGCATCATTTGCTGCAAATGCAGGAACATGGAAAAAGAACAACACTGGGTGGTGGTATGATTACGGAAACGGAACTTATCCTGCTTCAACCTGGGACTGGATTGATGGAAACAACGACGGTGTGGCGGAATGTTATTATTTTAATAAAAAGGGTTATCTGCTTGTTGATACAGTATCACCTGATGGCTATGAAGTTAATAGTAACGGCGCCTGGGTTGATAATGGAAGAGTTCAAACAAAGAATGTTGCCCGTACAACAAATACAAATTCAAACACAACCAGAAGATTAACTGATGAGCAGGCAGAAAGGGCATTCCAGAATTATTTGTATGCATACTTGGGTGATTTACATGGTACAAATAGTTATTGGGATAACGAAACAAGTGGTGAAAATCCGATCGTTATTAGGTTCAAAGCCCCTACAGGTGCTCAATCTTATTATTATATTGATCGTTATTCAGGATATACCTATGTAACAAGATATGATGTTGCCGAAGGTATAGAGACATTAACAGACAGAAGTTTTAATCTTTGGGATTATTTATATTGATAATTAAGCAGGAGAAGCGTATGAAAAAACTATTATTCACAACATTTATAATCTCTGTTTTGATGGCATTTATGGCTAATGCAGGCGTATGGAAAAAGGACAGCATTGGATGGTGGTATGATTACGGAAACGGAACCTATCCTGCTTCCTGTTGGCAGTGGATAGATTCTGATTCAGATTATATAGCGGAGTGTTATTATTTTAATGATAAAGGGTATCTGGTCACGAGCTCGATAACTCCGGATGGATCTGTTGTAGACAGAAACGGTGCATGGATATCTATAGTTAATCGAGAGGTTCCAAATGATGGTTATGTTGAGACTAAAGTTGTTGCTCCGAATGGCTTATCAGGGAATTTACAGACAGGTACATACTATTTTACTTCAGGTACAGAGTACATTGCTCTTTTGAATCAACCGTCTTATAAACAAAGAATAACTTATGCATATGATTCGATAAGAATTTCGTATTATGGAGGTAGCATGGTCTATGAGTTATTCATGGACGGACATAAAATCATGCGTGGAGATTTGATACAAAAATCATATGGAATATACGATATGATTAATAGTACCCTTGTCGATAATAATTATTTTTTTGAAAATCCTGTTGAAATATCCGTGATTTCTGATAGCAAAATTGTAATTCATTCATGTAACTCTCCGGATGGTGTATCGGATGATTACTATGTAATGGTAAAAAGATAATTAAAAATATCTCGTCATATTACATTAAGGACAATCATCTCAGGCTAATTTAGTTTAAATCAGGCTGTCAATCGGCAGCCTGATTTGTTTTATTTTATAGGTCGAGACCACTTACCACGCACTGCATCAAAAATATTATCAGATTGAGTTATGCTGCAGTCTAATGTATTAAAAAATTATTCTGGGATGTTACTTTTAAGGGCTCTTATCATGGTATAATTCAGTTGTTTGTTCAGTTAATATTTGGAATGAATTGAAGGGATATATAAAACTGAATTAGATTAGTGGGAAAGAAAATAATAGGGGATCATATGGAAAAGAAATCAAATCCAATTATAATCATTTCTGTTTTGACAGGAATCCTTCTGGTAGCGCTTGCCGGGATGCTGGTATATTTTAATCTTCCGACGCAGCGTATCAGGCGAATGCTTAAGACTGCCAACAAGCACATTGCAGAAGAAAACTATGACGAAGCAATACTTACTTTGCGGAAGATGCTGGAGATAGATCCGAAAAATGAAAATCTATACGTCCTTCTTGCCAACACATATGAAAAAAGCGGTGACATCGATAAAGAGGTAGAATTCCTTCAGGAAGCTGTAAATCTGTTGCCGGAAAACCAAAAGATATCCGGGGTTCTTTCGAATGTAAACCCTGAGGTTACTTTGTCTAAGAGTTCCGGAACCTATACCGACCCTGTGACACTTTCCATGTCTTCATCAGAAGGAAGCGAGATTTTCTATAAAGTATCCGGAGGTGATAATGAAACCCAATATTCATCCCCCATTAACTTAGATAAAAATGGAGAATATACCATCGAGTACTATGCTGTAGGCAAAAGCGGATATGAGGGTGAACACAAGACCGCTACCTACGTGATAAATCTTGATGAGAGTGAATATAATATTATTGAGCGGATGGAAGAGACTGACGGAGCGACGCCTGTTGATGCCGTAGATCCTGACAAAATGACCGTAGAAAAGGACGGCAGTGAACAAAGAAAAATAACGGATGAGCAGGCAGAAAAGGCATTTGAAAATTATATGTATGAATATATGCCTCATTTAAAAGAAGAATATTATCAAGATGCAACTTGGTACTGGGATTTAGTAGATAGTGATGAAAATGAAATCGTTTTCAAGTTCAGATCATATACAGCTGCTCAATTTTATTATTATATTGATCGTAATTCGGGATATACCTATGCGACAAGCCTTGATGTTGCAGAAGGCACACAATCATTAACAGATATAAGTTTTAATATTTGGGATTATGTATACTGATATTTTAAAAAGGAGTTGTATGAAAAAAATATTATTCATAACATTTGTAATCTCTGTTATGGCATCGTTTATAGCTAATGCAGGAGCATGGAAAAAGGACAACCATGGATGGAGGTATGATTATGGAAATGGTACCTATCCTGTTTCCTGTTGGGAGTGGCTGGATGTTGATTCGGATTATGTAGCAGAGTGCTATTATTTTAATGATAAAGGATATCTGGTCACAAGCTCAGTGACTCCGGATGGGTCTGTTGTCGATAGAAACGGAGCATGGATATCCTCTACTCATTCGGACTATCCAAATGACGGTTATGTTGAGACTAAAGTTGTTGCTCCTAATGGCTTATCCGAAAATATACAGACCGGTTCATATTTTTTTACATCAGGTACGGAATACCTTGCTTTTTGCGGTCAGCCATCCAGTAAAGAAAAAATAACATATGGTTTTGATTTAATAAGAATAACACATACATATAACGGAGATGGCTTGTTCTATATGATATTCATGAACAAAGATCAAGTCATCAGTGGTTATTTGACACAAAAATCATATGGTACATACAGAATGGATGAAACATTCGTCAAGGAATATTATTATCCTGATGGTCCTGGTCCGGTTGAAATATATGTTATTTCTGATCGTAAAATTATTATTCATACACATAACGATCCTGATGGCGTATCTGATGGCTACTATATAATGGAAAAAAGGTGATTAAAAAAGCTAAAGTATCAACTTTTAGCGCCTCTATCATGCTATAATTCAGTTATCGATTTCAATACAGGGAATCAACAATTCAAGTTCACTGATCATCAGGGGGTTAACATTGGAACGAGAAAACAGTACATCTATAGTATGGAAATATATAGCCATAGTGCTCATCGCGGTAACGATAGCTCTGACAGTTGCCATGGTCACACTTATAAACAGCAAGCTTAAGTCCCGTACGGTGGCCGAAGAAACACCGGCAAATACAATAGAAGAAACAATGGCAGAAGTGGTGGAGACCATTGGTGAAACAGTTCCCGAAACAGAAGCACCGGTTGAGCTTTCTGCAGCAGAAATGGCGGTTGAAACCGGCAACAGTATGCTTAGCTACTGGACAGATTCAGCTCTGACGAAGCAGCAGCTTATATCCTATATGTCTGACATTACAGACGAGAGCAGTCCGAATTTCATACCGGTAGATCGACGTATAGCGGTTTTTGACTTTGACGGAACATTATTCTGCGAGACAGATCCGAACTACTTTTGGTACAACCTGCTGGTTTATCGTGTTTTTGAGGACGATTGTTACAGGGCGAAAAAGTTTGAAAAAGCTACCGCTCAGAAGATAGTTGATCTTAACGAAAAAGGTAAAAAAGCAAATAACCTTCCTATGGACATTGCCAAGAGTATAGCGTCTTCATTTGCCGGCATGACTTTGGAAGAATTTGATGCCTATATTCAGAATTACAAGCAGCTCCCCATGCCGAGTTACAACGGGCTTCTCCGTGGAGACGCCTGGTATCTCCCCATGCTTCAGATAGTTGAGTATCTTCAGGCCAATGATTTCACCGTTTATGTTGTGAGCGGATCCGACAGATTTATAGTTCGAAGCATTGTGAAGAATTCTCCTCTTAATGTTCCCATGCGTCAGATAATCGGTACTGACGAAAGCGTTGTTGCCACCGGACAGGAGGATGAGGATGGTTTGAGCTATACATTTACCGGTAAGGACAAAATTGTTCTTGGAGGTCAATTCCTGAGAGGGAATGTTAACATGAACAAAACAACTGCCATCATTCAGGAGATAGGAGTGCAGCCGGTACTTTCTTTTGGCAATACCATGAGCGATGCCAGCATGGCTATGTACACCATTACCGAAAATCCGTACAAGAGCCTTGCCTTTATGCTTTGCTGTGATGATCTGGATCGCGAAAACGGTAACCTTGATAAGGCCAATGCCATGTACCAGAGCTGTGCCGAAAATAACTGGATTCCGGTTTCCATGAAGAATGACTGGACAACTATTTATGGCGACAGTGTTACAAAGAAAGTCGGGGTAGATGAAGCCCTGGCTCCTGCGGCATAAAAACGAGAGAGCGGGGATGAAACCGTCAAAAAGTTTCATCCTCGCTCTTTTTATATTGTTCATTTGGTAATCCGCTTCGTTCCCGGTGGATTACGAGTTATTCAAAGGCATGAACCGACAGCTTTGTGATATAGCCATTGGCATCGAAAGAAGTAGCACAACCAATGGTGCACAGTGAAATATATCCACCTTCATAGAGTGAACCGTACTGCTGTACAACCTGCTCGGCGGTTATAGTGATTGTAGCGCCGGTATTATAGTCATATTTATTAACCGTAGCGTTCTTTCTTACGTAAATTGGGCCTGTAACCAGAGTGTAATAGCCATGCTCACCATACTCATCATAGTAAGCTCCCAATACATCACAGTTAGGTATCTCATAGTAGGTACCCCTGTCGTAAAAGGCCGTATCGTTGCTTTGGATGATCTGTACCGGGGTTCCGCCATAACTCCAGGTTATTTCGTCAGTGTTGATCATATCAGCTACCAGGGGACTGTTGTAAATATACTGTCCTATGGTATTCACGGGCTCTTGTGTGGTTCCGGTGTTTACAGAGGGTCTTCCGT
This sequence comes from Oribacterium sp. FC2011, assembly GCF_000701645.1. Taxonomy (NCBI): domain Bacteria; kingdom Bacillati; phylum Bacillota; class Clostridia; order Lachnospirales; family Lachnospiraceae; genus Oribacterium; species Oribacterium sp. FC2011. Next base: position 253,633 of record NZ_JNJM01000001.1, on the reverse strand, counting down.
CCCATTTACCACTGGCGTCAACATAGTATCCGTCGGGAGTCCATGAACTCGTGTACATGATTCCGTCGCTTCCTAAATAGTAGTTCCCTACCCACTGGTTTTTTGCATTGGACCCGTCATCCTGCTGATAGTACCAGTCTGAGCCATACTGCAGCCATTGTCCGGCAAAAGAAGTTGCTGATAATGCAGCTGCCACAAGCGCAGTCGCGGCAATTGTTTTCATTATTTTTCTGAACATTAGATACCTCCCATCATATTCAAATATTTAGTTACTTCCCATTATAGTCAATCGGCAAAATACTGACAAATATTAAGGCAGATGCCTGAAATGTCCCTAAGAGAGAAAGATCTTGGATAGAAATCCTCTGCGGTGAACAGGACACGGATAAATGTATATATAATAAGATGTGAGATATGTGTTAAATACTGAGATTATGGTAGAATATTTCTTATAGATAACCGGTGTTTCATGTTTAAGGAAGGAACAATGTGGGATGAAACGAGTATGGATTATTTTAGTGGGGTTAATGATGTTGTTTGGATTATTCGGATGCAGATCGGAGGCCATGGGTGGTGAAAAGACCAAGGGGGAAACAGGCACCTGCGGTGAGAATATAACCTGGACTTACGATAAATCAACCAAAACTCTGACTTTCTCAGGTACCGGAGAGATGGATGCGGAGAAGTTCATGTGGTCGGATTATAAGATTAAAAAGCTTGTCATCGGCGAAGGAATTACGTCCATCGTGAGAAACGCATTTTATTCGAACCAAAACCTTACCGGTGAACTGGTGCTGCCAAGTACCTTGAAAACCATAGGCGAGTTCGCATTTTACGGTTGTGAGGGACTGACAGGTGTTCTTACGATTCCGGATTCTGTGGAGATAGTGGGCGACTATGCCTTTACGCGCTGCAAGGGATTTACAGGTATCAAACTGTCGAAGTCTTTGAAGACGATCGGAGCGGAAGCATTTGCAGACTTCGAAAATGCTGAAGGCACTCTGGAACTGCCGGAGGGTCTAGAAACCATAGGAAGATGTGCTTTTATAAGAGCCCGAAAACTGAGAGGAGATCTGATCATTCCGGATTCTGTGACTTCCATGGGAGACTGGGTTTTCAGCGAGTGCGGCTTTGACGGGAAACTGAAGCTGCCTGCAAATCTTGAAAAGATTGAGTACTCCTGCTTTAACCATTGCGAGAATTTCACCGGTGATCTTGTGATTCCGAACAGTGTTAAAGATATCGATTTCCACGCGTTCTGTGGATGCGGCTTTGATGGAACATTAACTTTGCCTAAGGGACTTGAGCATATAGGAAACGGTGGACTATCCTATATGAAAAGACTTAAAGGTTCGGTGGTGCTTCCCGACAGCCTGAAGCTTATGGAGAACAATGCCTTTGAAGGAGATGAGTGCATCACTTCGCTTAAGCTTCCGAAAAATCTGGAATACATCTGTTCCGGATGCTTCAGGGGATGCAATAGTCTTACCGGTGAGCTTGAGCTGCCCGAATCATTGCTGGTTATCGGTGACCATGCTTTTGGTGGGACTGCTTTTACCGGTGCTTTGAAGCTTCCTTCAGGACTTATTTCCATAGGTCAGGCTGCATTTTCAGCCTGCAATGGCTTTACTTCCATAGCAGGATTCCCTGAAACACTCACACATATCAAGGATAGCGCATTTTCCGTTTGTGAAGGATTAACGGGAGAACTGGTATTCCCGGACGGCCTTGCTTATGTTGGTAAGTATGCATTTACAGGATGTGCGGGCATCACAAAGGTTACCTTCGGAAACGGTATTAGCAGTGTAGGACCTGATGCCTTTGGAAAGTGCGAAGGGCTCAAGTCTGCTGAATTTACCGGTGCCATAGCCGATTACTACGGACAGGATGAGAAGCATCCGAGCTTCCCTGAGGGATGTGTGGTTAATGCTCCGGCATCTGCAGTGAAGCGTATGGACACCTGGAAGGAAAACGCGTCGAAGGCAGAGCCGGGTAAAGAGAGCAGCACCTCAGCCTCATCTGATTTTGGAGAGGAAAGAGAAGTGCCGTATTACTGGACTTCAGCGCTTACAGGCGATGAGTATGTCGGCGAAGGACGTCTTGCCGACGTTGTACTGCTTTTCGATGATGATATTTTAAGTGTAAAGATCAACGGACGCGAACTGCTTACCGTAAATTACGAAGCTGATATGAATGCGGATCCGGAGGACCGCATCGTGACCACGAAGGGTTTCTTCTGCCGTGATGGTTGGATAGAGAAGCTTTCATACGATACCGGATTTTACAGTGATGACATCCTGACAGGAACTCTAACGAAGGCAGACGGTTCAACGGAAGAAGTTCATTTCCACACCGGATCGGAGGAGAGTCTGTATATCCGACTTGAAGCATAAGTTTACCAAGACTGAAAGCTCTTGAGTTTGAAGGGAGTTGAATTGATGATAAAAAAAAGAAAAGGCTCTGCGTACTATACAAAGATGAAAGGGGGCTGGATCAATGTAAGTGTGGTGCTTCTTTTATCTCTTGCAGTTCTTTCAATCAATGTCAGTAGTATGGCTGCATCCTCTTCAGGTTCCAGGGTAGTGGGGCATGGATGGGAGCCGGAAACAAATGACTCGGGAACCGGTTTGGAGTCTGCTGGGACTCCGGGTGGTCCCGGTGCGACAGTGTCGGGATCTGCCGGTACAGAGACAGCCAAGTCAGAAGGAAAACTGACACTGATCGCCGCAGGAGATAACCTGATCCACAAAACCATCGTGGACAAGGCCTGGCATCCTGAGCTGGGGACCCATGATTTTCATTCCCTGTACACACCGATTCTCGATACCATACAGTCCCGGGATCTGGCTGTGATCAACCAGGAGACCATATTCATCTCCGACAATTCACTGATCAGTGATTACCCCACCTTCGGAACCCCGCAGATCATGGGGGAGGCACTGGTGGATACCGGATTTGACATTGTTCTTTCTGCCACAAACCACACCTGGGATAAGGGTGTTCGCGGAGTGAATGATACGTTGAATTACTGGAAGACATTCCATCCGGAAATCAAGCTTTTGGGAATTCATGACTCGCCTGAGGCTTTCAATACTATTGATTACGTGGAGAAGAATGGCATACGTCTTGCAATGTTCAATTACACCTATGGGCTGAATGGCTTTAGCGTACCCAATTCCATGTACTATATGGTGAACCTGTTGGGACAGAAGGAAAAGTTCCTGAATGATGTAAGGATTGCAGAGAATGAAGCGGACATGACAGTTTGTTTCCTGCATATCGGGGAAGAATATGTACATCAGCCAACGGCCTTCCAGCAGTCTTATGTGCACTCCCTCATTGATGCCGGCGCGGACCTTGTCATCTGTGCGCATCCTCATGTAGTGGAACCAGCAGGGTACGTTACCACTGTTGCAGGAAACACGGGCCTGGTTTTCTGGTCCTGCGGAAATCTGATTTCGGCGCAGTCCAAAGTTCCGAGAATCCTCGGCGGTCTTGCTGATGTGACCATCGAAAAAGATGATAACGGTACCAGGATAAGTTCCTGGGATTTCATCCCTACAGTCACACATTTTTCCGGAATGGACGTGAGGGTATTTCTTCTGAAGGACTATAACGACTGGCTCGCAGCAAAGAATCACGCGAACTATAATGACGGACCTCTTACTACCGCGAGGCTGTGGAACCTGTGGACCGGTGTTACCGGCCTGCCAAGAGTAGAAGAGCAGGAATCGGAGGCAAATTCTTGATATATAAAAATCTGAGAGTTTTTACGGAGAATGGTGTATTCCGTCCGGGTGCCATAGAAGTATGTGAAGATATCATTGCCAATGTTTTCTTCGGAGATGATGTGCCGCCAACCGTATCCGGTGAAAACCTCGACTGTGAGGGCGCATATTGTTTCCCGGGTATGACAGACCTTCACTTTCACGGTGCCATGAATTGTGATGCAGGTGATGCCACAATAGAAGCTCTTCAGACCATGGCGAGATATGAAGCTTCAATCGGAGTAACCTCCATCTGCCCCGCAACCATGATAGAACCGGTGGCAACATTGGAACAGATACTGAGTAACGCTGCGGATTTTCGTGATGATCAGCTCCGACATCCTGAAAAGCACACAGGAGAGGCGGAGCTTTGCGGTATAAATATGGAGGGGCCTTTTATCAGCATCGAAAAAAAGGGTGCCCAGAATGAAGCGAATATCCGGCCCTGCGATGCAGAACTTTTCAGGAGATTTCAAAAGGCCGGCAGAGGTATAGTGAAATTCATCGGGCTCGCGCCGGAGATGAAGGATCCGACGGAGTTTATAGAGACTGTCAGGAGTGAGGTTATTGTAGCCATTGCCCACACAAATGCCGACTATGATACCGCTCTTAAGGCCATGAAAGCCGGTGCAAAACACCTTGTCCATATGTATAATGCCATGCCGGAAATGACCCACAGAAACCCCGGAGTAATCGGCGCAGCCTTTGACTGTAAAGATGTTAATGCTGAGCTCATTTGCGACGGCATTCACATACACCCTTCGGTTATCCGTTCAACTTTCAAAATGTTTGGAAGGGACAGGATAATCTTGATTTCAGACAGTCTGAGAGCCACAGGAATGGGAGACGGGACCTATTTACTGGGTGGCCTTCAGTTAAAGGTGGAAGGCAAACATGCCCGGATGATGAGAGACGGCGCAATCGCAGGATCCGTAACACCGCTCCCTGATTGTGTAAGGATACTGGTGAAAGAGATGGGAATTCCGTTGGAAGATGCCATATATTGCGCAACCGTAACTCCTGCAAAGGAGCTTGGTATAGATGACAGGAAAGGATTTATCAAATCCGGGAGACAAGCGGATATCGTATTTTGGAACGAAGATCTTTCACAGAGATTTGTATTAAAGGATGGAAATTAAACTTCGTACTGACCCTTTTTCCAACTAACACTTTACAACTGATTCATCCTGTATCCGATTCCCACATGAGTCTGGATATAGACCGGGTCGGTTGTATTTTTTTCTATTTTTTTCCTGAGGTTCCCCATGGATACGCGGAGGGAAGCCATACTGCTGCTCCAGTTGTTGCCCCAGATCTCAGTTGTGAGATAGCTGTGGGTCACGACCTTTCCGACATTTTTTGCGAGAATGTTTAACAGCTTAAATTCTATGGGAGTCAGCATCTTTTCGACACCGTCAACCTCGATGGTGTTTGAAACATAATCTATCTTAAGTCCCCCATTTATGAAGATACTGCTGCTGCCGGAGATGTCGGACTGTCTCTGCAGCCTCCTTTGAACCACACGGATACGGGCAAGTAGCTCATCAACAGAAAAAGGCTTGGTCAGGTAGTCGTCGGCCCCGGCGTCCAGGGCACTTATCTTGTCCGCTTCATCCTGCCGGGCACTGACAACGATGATAGGCATCTCGCTCCAGGTACGTATCTTTTTGATAATGTCTATGCCGTCCATATCTGGAAGACCCAGGTCAAGAAGCATAACCTCCGGATTGTGGGAAGTTACCTGAAGTATTGCAGACTGCCCATTCTCCGCAGTCAGATAATTATAGTTATGAGCTTTTAAAGTGGTGGTGATGAGGTTTCTTACAGGTGCATCATCCTCAACTGCCAAAATAGTGAATCGGTTCAAAATTTTCTCCTTTATTCAAATGGTGTTATGCCAACCAGGCAAAGCTTCATAAAAGATTACTCTGAAGAATATTTAGGCAGGTAATTATCATTTCGGATAATCCATCAGTATTCCAGTTCCAGATCTGCCAGCGGCAGAGTAAATGTAAATACTGTACCCGACGGTTTATTGTCTGAAACAGAAATATGTCCTTCATGGTATTCTACGATCATTTTGCAAAGATATAAACCGAGGCCGAGACTTCGGCTGGAATCCGCAACGGTTTTCTGACCGGTGTAGAACATCTCAAAAATGCGGGCTTTATCGGAATCCGGTATTCCCGGACCGTTATCTGCTACGGAAACCGAGGCGACATTTTCTGTTGTGGTGAGCTGTACTGTTATTTCAGAGCCCACCGGAGTATATTTTATAGCATTATTAACAAGATTTGTAACCACCTGTTCTATGAGATGTACATCCACATTCACAAGAACTGTTGTATCCGCAGGGATAAATACTATACTGTGCTCCGACTGCTTTCTGTCAATGTGCCTCAGAGCTTCGTTTATGAGGTCCTCCAACAACTCTGTTGATCTGTTGGTTGTGATGCCGCGGTTAATGCCATTGTTAATACGTGTTATGGAGAGAAGGTTTTCCACAAGCTCTTTCAGCCACTCCGCATCATCATATATATCTGTATAAAGCTGTCTTTTTACATCTTCATCGTTAATGCTTCCGGACATAAGGTTGCTGGCATTTCCTGAAATAGAAGTAAGGGGAGTTCTGAGATCATGGGATAAGGACCGCAGAAGATTGGCTTGCATCTGCTCATTCTCAGCCTTATGTTTTGCTGCTTCCTTTTCTCTGCGGTTGGCATCATTTTCAAGGGCCAGGGCGCATTCACCAAGTATTGAAAAAAGGACATTATCCGAAAAAATGTCACTTTTACGATCCTCACCCGCTATTCCAACAACTGCGTAAACATTTTTATTTACCCTTGCTGCAAAGTAGGTGCATTTGGCTTCTGCGAATTCTTTTGTACCGAAACCGGCGGCATGGTTCTGATTCATAACATATTCTGCAACAGTCCGTTCAAAAACACTGTTGTACACAGTATCGGTGTTACTGTCCTTTGTGTGGTAGATGCGGCAGGATCCAAGCTCAAGAATGCCGTTAATCTTTTCTACCGGATAAACTACCACATCCGAATCCAGAAGTTTGATAATCTGCTCAGCTGCGATTCTGAGAATCTCCTTTTTCTCCTCCGCCTTATCCAGAAGCTGACTCAGATCCAGAAGAAGCCTTGTTCTGTAGGCTGTATCCTCATATTGTTTTGAGGTTTTACGAAGCCTTGAGGCAAGGGAACCCGCCAGGAAAGAGGATAAAAACATGATTATGAAGGTGATGGTATAGCTCGAGTCATAGGCAAGCAATGTATATTTCGGCGCAGTGAAAAAGAAATTGAAAACAAGTACACCCAGGAATGAGGACAAGAGACTGTAGGCGAGGCTTGTGACAAAGGTCGACAGCACCATGGTGGTCAATATGTATAAGGTTATGATATTGGCAACAGAAATACCCAGACGTGTAAAAATGAGTCCTATAACGGTGGCTATGGTCAGGGCGAGGAGACATTCCCCCAGCTCCAGCAGAGAATGCCTATATCCCGGTTCCTGCTTCTCCCGAAAGCCTTTATGAACCGCCCTGTTGTCCGGAATGATGTGAATCTCCATATCGGGGATCTCATCCACCAGTTTTTCCACGATGGTCTTTCCGAAAAAAACTTTATGCTGGTCATTGGACGGCTTTCCTATAACGATAGCGGTAACGTTATTGAAACGGGCGAAATCTGAAATCTGATAAGCTATGTCGGTGCCCGTCACAACCACTTCCTTGGCACCCAGGGAAACAGCAAGAGATTTATTACGCTGGAGGGTTACCTTACTCTTTTCCGGAAGAGTAGCGAACCCCGGAGTTTCAACAAAAATAGCCGTGAGATCCGCCCGTTCGGCTTTGGCAAGATTTGCTGCAATGCGAATAACCCGTTCGTTACTGGGGCTTGAGGATAAACACACCAGGACGTGGCGGGGTATCAGGGTTTCTGCTTCAGTTGGATGATTAATGATGTCCTGATACATGATGAATTAGTTTTCTCAATAATATTAAATGCAGGGCTTTAGGTAAAAAATTATCTTCTATACGTTTCAAAAACCTATTACAGATGGAAGCATTTCTGTATATCCTGATTCCTGCCCACCACCAGCATGGTCTCACCGGATTTAAAAACCGTATCCGGGGTGGTTTCAAGTGTGAATTCATTTCCTCTTTTAAAGCCCAGTATATTGATCTTATATTTCTTTCTTATGTCAAGCTTTCCTATGGACATACCTACCCATGCGTCAGGAATCTTCAATTCAAACATAGAGTAGTTTTCATTAAGCTCAAAATAATCAGAGATCATGTCGGAACTGTAACGTATGGCAGTCCAGTCGGCAATCTGCTTTTCGGGATAGACCACGTGGTCCGCTCCGTTCCTGAGGAGGAATTTTGCATGTACATCTCTTGAGGCTCTGGAAACAACCTCCTTTGCTCCCAGCTCCTTCAGAAGGCATGTGGTCTCCAGGGAGCTTTGAAAATCGTCACCGATTGCGACTATACAAAGATCGTAATTGGAGATCCCGAGAGATCTTAAAAAATCCTCCCTTGTACTGTCTCCTATTATACCACTTGTGACGAAGGGAAGAACTGCATTTACACAGTCTTCTTTTTTGTCTACTGCCATAACTTCCTGCTTCAGTTTGGTGAGCTCCATACAGATATGACGGCCGAATCTTCCGAGACCTATAACAAGAACAGTTTTCATTTTTATTACCTCCTGTGGCTTAACACCGAAAATGTCTGTGCTCCAAACAGACGTTGCATGGAGCACAGACCCGATAAGCACATCCCCATTTACCCCCAGCTTTGCCGGAATGGAAAGTGCGGATGAGAAGAAAGGGCGCGCTACCCGTCTTCCCGTTTATTATCCTATAGTAATGTTTCCTTCAGGCACCCGTCCGCCGCCTGTGGAATTGTCTCTGGTGGCGGCGAAGATAACCGTAAGGCCACCAACCCGTCCCAGAAACATTAACACTATGATGATGATTTTTGAAATAGATGATAGCTTCGTGGTTATGCCCATGGTGAGTCCTACTGTGCCGATGGCAGAGGCGGTTTCAAAGAGACATTCCCGAAGGGGAAGCTCGTCAAATGCTGAGATAAGGACTGCTCCGGTCAGGAAGAGGATCAGGTACATCATAAGTATGGATGAAGCCATCCTGATGGTTTTGTGGGGAATCCGTCTTCCGGAAAGAACCACGTCATCATATCGGAAAAAGGTTGCATGGGCAGCGGCCAAAATAACTCCAAAGGTTGTGATCTTGAAGCCTCCGGCAGTTGATCCGGAAGCACCGCCCGTAAGCATCAGCATGATGGTGAGGAGAATGTTTCCGTCTGAAAAAGTGCTGTAATCCGTAGTGTTGAAGCCTGCGGTTCTGGGTGTCACGCTTTGGAAAAGGGAGGTAAGAACACGCTCTCCAAGAGGAAGTGACTTGTATTCAGTGAAAAAGAAGATGACTGCAGGCATAAGTATCAGAAACAGTGTCAGCTTAAGAATGGCTTTTGTCTGCATGGAATACATCTTTACATTAAGCTTATGTTTATATATATCCTGCCATGTGAAGAAACCTATGCCTCCGATTATGATGAGAGACATGATGGTGAAATTTACGAGAGGATCCGCTGCATAGGCAGTTAAGGAAGAGTAAGGTATCTCACGTCCCATGAGATCGAAACCTGCGTTGCAGAATGCGGAAATGGAGTGGAATAAGGCATACCAAATACCTTTTACGATGCCGAAATCCCTGATCATCACGGGAGCTAAAAGCAGGGTGCCGATAAACTCGAACAATATCATGCCTTTTATGATGAAACCGGTCATCTTGACGATGCCTCCGATGCATGGTGCTGATATGGATTCCTGCATCAGGCTACGCTGACGGAGACCGATCTTTTTTCCTGACATAACAAAGAGTGCTATGGCGACGGTAACTACACCCATGCCGCCCACCTGGATGAGAGATATTAATATGAACTGTCCAAAAGGAGTCCAGGTTCTCACAGTGTCGGTAACCACAAGACCGGTAACACAGGTGGCCGAAGTAGCAGTGAAAAGAGCGTCCAAAAATGAGATATGTATCCCGTTGGAAGCACCGTAAGATGCGAAAGGAAGCATGAGAAACAGTGCGCCCATAAGGATCACCAGCATAAATCCGTAAAGAATAAGCTGGAATGATGTAAAGTGAAGCTTTTGCCGTATAAATCCAAGGATTCTTTCCCGGATAGAAACCGGAGCCATGCCTGATGAGAAGTCTGATGTGTATTGCCCGGCTGCACCAAAGATGTAAGCCTCTTTTGTACGATATCTGTTAAAATACGTCCCGTTTACTCCCGTTTCGGGATAATTGGCATAAGCTCTATATGAATCTTTCTCTATTTTATGTAACCAGTTGTCCCCGTACATGAGATCACCTTCTTGTAACTATGCGAGTCTTTTCTACACTTATATAGTCTCATTTTTCGTATAAGTTATGTGTAAATATGTACGAGCCGGGTATAAGTTTTGTATAAGGATTTTAAAGTGTCAGCTGCCAGAAGATCACTGCACTTGATGCTGCGACATTAAGGGAATCCACACCGTGGGACATTGGGATTTTGATGACATAGTCACTGGATTTAAGGGTTTCTTCCATCAGACCATCGCCCTCGTTTCCGAAAATGATGGCGAGCTTTGGCTCTTCAAGCAGTGGAGGATAGTTAATGTTTACGGACCGGTCCACAAGAGCCATAGCGGCAGTCTTGAATCCAAGTTCTTTAAGAAGATTCATTCCGGCATCCGGCCAGTCACCGGGGTTCCCTTTATCGGAAGGTATATAGGTCCAGGGAATCTGAAATACGGTTCCCATGCTGACTCTGGCGGCACGCCTGTACAAGGGATCGCTGCAGCCGGAAGTAAGCAATACGGCATCGACATTCAGCGCGGCAGCAGATCTGAAGATAGCCCCGACATTAGTCGGATTGACAACATTTTCCAGTATCGCTATGCGGCGCATATCCTTGCAGAGTTCCGTTACATCCGGAAGTACCCGTCTCTTCATAGCACAGAGGACTCCGCGGGTAAGTTTGAAGCCGGTAATCTGAGAAAGAAGATTCATTTCGCCGATATATACGGGGAGCTCATCTGAATTATCAGCAGTCAATGCTCTGAGCTTTTCCATGAGTTCGGAAGTCTCTTTTCCCTCAAGGGTTTTCCCTTCAACAAGCAGAGAAATCGGTTCATATCCGGCATCCAGAGCCCGGAAGATGACTTTGGGACTTTCGGCGATGAAAATCCCTAGATCCGGTTCATTGTAGTGGAGCAATTGTCCCTCGTTATATTGAGAAAAAATTGCGAGATTTTCATTATCAAGACCGGTAATTGTGATATATTTCAAGTTCATAATAATCTCCATTCCTTCGTATTTTGCAGGTGACATAAATAGTAATGAAAAGTATTTTCACACTATCAGTCCTTTGGCTTTGAAGTATTTTATTTAAGCAGCTGATATGATTCATCTGTTATTCCTTCACGGCTTCCAGAATAATATCTATGAGGTCTTTCATGGATTTGGACATGGCCAGATCAGAACGATAAACCAGCTGGATGTTTTCCTCTATTGGCTGTGCCTCTTTTATGGAAAGATAGCATAAATCCTTCCCAACGAAGTCGTAGGATAATGTAATGGCAATGCCAAATCCAACACGTACTGCATTGAAAAGACTGCGTATGTCACTGACCTCCATTGAAATATAGGCTTCGGGTAAATACTGATTCAATAATTTATCGGAGAAAGAACCTGAATGGGTTGTCGTATCTGTAGAAACAAAGGTTTCTTCTGCACAGTCCGAAAGGGAAACAACCGGGAAAGGGTATCCTTCGATATTTTCTGCTTTATTTATAAGAGAAGAATCCGTCGGGACCAAAAGTGAGAGGTAGCATGATTTTACAGGTATATACTTAAATCCCGGAGCAGGATCCAGATTTGTGACGAGTGCAAGATCCAGAAGTCCGTTCTCAAGATACATTTTAAGGTGACGACTTGAATCAGCATGATTTTTCAAGGTTATCCCGGGATGTTCTTTCAAGAACCTTGGAAATACTTTTGTGTACAGAAAATGTTCACGTCCCATTCCGAACCCAAACCGTACTTCCTTCTGGCGAAGATCAGCGTCCTGGTTTAATTTGTGCATGAGATCCTGATCAAGTTTCAGAATAACTCTTCCGGTTTCCACATATTCTCTTCCGGCATCTGTCAGAAGAAATTTGTGACCTGAACGAAGGAAAAGAGGAAGACCGATCTCGTCCTCTATTCGTTGAAGATATTTGGTTAATGCTGACTGCGTTATATATAATGCGGCAGCAGCCTTTGTTATGCTCTGATTTTCAGCTATCTTAATTACGTATTCATAGTCACGGACGTTCATAAGACTCTCCATTGTCGCATTTCAGTCGGGGGCGTAACCTGCAGTAAAAAATACAGGCACATTCCCTCTTATGATTAAATATTCCATTTTGGAATGTATACATGAAATATATGCGTTTGTGTAATATTCTTTGTTCATATATAGTATGCGACAGATGATAAAAAAGCAATGCATGCGACAGGATTTTTAAGAAATCCGGACGCGCGCAGTCAGTACAGATGAAAAACGCATCATATCTGACTGACATCAAGAAGGAGGGACCTTATGAGTCTGTTAACGATCTGTTTCATTATTTTCGTACTCACCATCATAGGCTATTGCAGTGGTAAGTACAGCCTTGCGGTCATAGCATTAACATCAATGATGCTTATGACCCTGACAGGATGCCTTGAGGCAAAAAAAGCACTTAGTTACTTCGCCAATTCCAATGTTATCATGGTTGGAGGCATGTGTGTTGTAGCTGCTGGTTTTAATAAAACCCAGTTCTGCATCAATCTTGCAAAGAGTATTTCAAATCTTTCCAAGGGAAGCATAACCAAAATGGTACTTGGTTATGTTGTGATCGGAGTTATCCTTTCCCAGTTCATTCAGAGCCCGGTTGTAGTATTTTCAATCGTTGCACCGATGCTTATGGCAACAGCAACCGAAATGGGAGTTCCTACAACAAAGGTACTTTTCCCTGTAGGTATAGCAATTATCTCAACCTGCTGTATTCTTCCCGTTGGTGCCGGAGCGACAGTTGCAGCTGAGCTTAACGGTTACCTTGAGTCTTATGGCTATACTGACTTTATGGTTAGCCTTGCAGATCCTATGAAGGCAAGACTTCCCATGCTCATTCTTTCCATCGTTTATTTCGGTATCTTCTGTATCAAGGGTCTTCCTTCAGAGTCACCTGTAGAGGTTCAGGATATGGCGCTTAAGAAGATGGGAGAGTCAACACTCACAAAGTTCCAGGAGTACGCATCGATTTTAATTTTCTTCGGTGATGCGCTTGCTCTTATGTTCAGTGATCAGCTTGGTCTCGACAGCTGGGCAATAACAGTTATCGGCGCACTTCTCATGATACTTACAAATGTACTTAATCCTAAGGAAGCCGGAAAGTCACTTCCACTTGGAATCCTTTTTCTTATCGTTGGTTCCAATGCAATCGCCGGAGCACTTTCAGCCACAGGCGCAGGTGAGTTCATCGGAAGCATTATCTCAGGATTTGTAGCCAGCCTCGGAAACAGCAATTACCTTTTAGGATTTATTTTCTTTGTACTTCCGTTTATTCTTACACAGTTTATGTCAAACAGAGGAACAATGCTTATATTCCACCCAATAGCCATCGCAACCTGTGCGGCCATGGGAGGAAATCCGGTAGGACTTATGATCCTTATTCAGGCAGCCTGCCTTACAGCATTTATGACACCGATGTCAACTTCAGCTACACCTTATATCATGGGACTCGGCGGATATGACATTCCGTATATGATAAAACATGGTGCATTATTTGCAGCTTTGGGATGTGTTATTTCGGTATTATGGACAATGACAGTGTTCCCTGTTATCTGATGATCAGATAAAAGCATTAACAGAGGAGAGAAACTAATGAGTGAGAATAACGATGCATTAAGCAAATTAAGAGAAGGAGCTCATGGTCTTGAACCGGACCGGGAACTTATTAAAGAGTTTCCTTTGAAAAGAACCTATGAAAAAATGATTCCCCGTGAAGGTGAAGAGGCTGTAAAGGTTTATATTTATGAACCCGAGGGCATGGAGTCCAAAGGACCTGTTCTCATAAGACTTCACGGAGGTGGTTTTGTAAAACCTTACCGCGGTCAGGACGTGAACTATTCACATGTTGTTGCTTACAACACAAAATGTCTGCTTATAGACGTGGATTACAAACCGGCTCCTGAGAAGGCATATCCTTATGCTGTTAATGAAGGTTATGCTGTAGTGAAGTACGTATACGAGCATGCTGAGGAGTTTGACATTGATCCTGAACGTATCATCCTGAGCGGTGCCAGCGCAGGAGCGAACATGGCAACCGTTATTACTCTTATGAATCATGAAAAAGAGTTAAAGGGAGAAAATCCTGATTTCAAGATCTGCCGCACCTGTCTGGCATATCCCCCGCTTGATCTTGCCGCGGATCCTGTATCTAAGCTTGGACCTGATGCAACTCCGGAATCCATCGAACTTCAGAAGAGAGGTCTTCTTTATAATGAATGGTATGCCGGTGGAGAAGACAGAACTAACTGGAGAGTTTCGCCGGTATATGCCAAGCAGGAACTGCTTGTAGGGCTTAACCCGTTCCTTGTCTGCACCGGAGGAACCGACAGTCTGGGACCTGAGGGAGAGAAGTTTGCGGCAATGCTTATTCAGGCAGGAGTATCTGTGACATGCAAGCGTCTTCTCGGCACAAGACACGGTTTCCTTACACGTCGTGTGGGTATCTTCGGAGAAGCCGAAAAGCTATACTTCGATATGGTAGAAGAAGTAAAACATCCTAAACACTGGAAGTATTAAACAAGATATTGATCTTCCGTTAAAAGAAATGACATTTAAACAGGCAGCCTTTAGTGCTTCTGCAATGATCTTAAGCATTATCACCTTGTAAATGTCCATAAGTATCGTTGATCTGCTTGAAGTGATTGACATATATGAGATAAAGTCGGATCTTATCTTGGTCTTCATGGCTCTTTGAAAGGTTATTAAACGTGTGCGTAAGCTGCTTACGGTTATTGAGCCCTGTCAGGGGATCAAGAGGAAGACATCGTTGCGTTAGGTTATCCAAAATGTTAAGAGGGATATATAAATAATCAGAAGAAACAAAGACGTTTCATCCTGTCGGGATGGGGCGTCTTTTTGTATTTATACGAAAGGAGAAACCATGGCTTCTTTTGACAGAGTAAAAAGCGGAATCCAGGAGATGGATTAGGCACTTGATAATATTCGTATGGGCGATAAGTACGCACCGTTTTCTATACTCACAGAAGAGAAACCTTTGATATAATAATCATTGAAACTTGTACATTTACGATCATATATTTGCAAGTCATTAATCGTTAATACATTGCCCGGGTGATGTATAATGCTGAACGAATATGCAATTCTATACCTGGAAATAAATATATTTTCAATTGTGCTCATAGGAAGTTTGTCATTCTTGAGGCAGAGAACAAAAATGAAGAAACTGAAGACCTTAAGGAGAGGATCAGAAATAAACTTAAGGAGCTGACCGAAAGAAAAAATGTACCCTTTGAACTCAGTGTCAGCATAGGATCTGCCTGTTCAGAGAACGGCGAAAGCCTAAGGGATCTGATATTAAAAGCTGATGAAGCTATGTATATTGCAAAGAAAAAGTTCCATAAAAGGTAATCATGAAAGATCAGAATGATTTCTTGTACGGCAATATCACAAAAGTCGTATTGATGCATTATATCCGTCTGTTTTACAGATCGGTTCTGTTCATAACAATGCTTACAGCATATGTTTATGACCGGCTGCACGGGATAAACGCTTTTTCCGATTTAACAGAAACTTACCCTGTTATAACACGGGTATTTATGGTGGTTTTCCTGGCAGAAATGTTCTTCCGGCATTTCCCATCAAAACTTGACAGTCCGGGATGCCAAAAGCAGTTTGCAGTGAACTATCAAAAAATAGATAATCAAAAGATCCACATTGAAGATAATCACTCTACGTTTAAGGTGTTTATAATCTGGATTCTTTTCAATATGGTCTTTGGTGCACTGAAACTTTCAGGCATTCTTGATGATGGAATAATGCTGCTCATTTGCAGCGCTTATTCCCTTTGTGATATCATATGTATCCTGTTTTTCTGTCCCATCCAATCCTGGTTTCTCAAAAATAAATGCTGCTGCACCTGCAGGATATATAATTGGGACTATGCCATGATGTTTACACCTCTTTTCTTTGTGAAGCCCTGCTGTCTTCATATACTGCTTGCCATGTCTCTTACACTTCTGATCAGATGGGAGCTTACATGCCACAGACATCCGGAACGCTTTTCAAAGAACTCCAACGCTTACCTTAATTGCGAAAATTGTTCCGAAAAGCTTTGTGCTCACAAGAAGCAGCTTCGTAAACTATGGAATAATATTGATAACTCAGCTAATGCTTAAAAAACACCACCGGGGACGGTTCTCGACGTCGAGAACCGTCCCCGGTGGTTTTCCGTTATCATAATGTTCGACTACTTAGTATGGAGCATTTTGCCTAATTTCTTCCCTTATATTTGTCACAATGTTATAGAATTACACTTTCCTATTGACGAGAGAAAGCTAAAGCGGTAATATGCATTCAAGAGAAGTGGAAAGGTTTCCACATTATTTTTTGGAAATACATGGAAACCTTTCCACAAACAAAAAAGGAATCATTTAATTATGAGAAAAACGGAGGATAAAAAACATGAAGAGAAGACTTATGTCTGCAATTTTGGCTGTATCAATGACTGCATCTTTAGCTGCCTGCGGTTCGTCATCGACACCTGATGGCACCGCAGCAAGCCAGTCACCATCAACTTCCGGAGGTTCTTCTTCGGACGCAATACAGATCAAGATCTGGAGTCCTACTGATGAAGTGGGAGTTGAGAACTGGTGGACAGAAAAAATGGCTCAGTGGAACAGCGAGCATCCTGAAATCCAGGTATCAAGAGAGGCCATCGACAGAGCTGATTCCTATGCATATGAGAACAAGATCACCACAGCAACTACTTCAAATGATCTTCCGGATATCCTTTTCGTAGACGGACCGACAGTTTCTTATTATGCCGCTAACCAGACCATAATACCTATTGATGAGGTCTATACTGATGAGGATAAGAAGGATTTTATGCCGAGTTCCGTTCAGCAGAATACTTACGATAACCATATGTATGCTATAGGACCGACAGAGTCGTCGGTTGCGCTCTACTACAACAAAGATTATCTGGATGCTGCCGGAATCCCGTATCCTTCAGACAGCAACATTGAAGAAGCCTGGACCTGGACAGAGTTCTACGAGAATGCAAAGAAGCTTACAACTTCTGACTACGTTGGAACAAACATTATCATGGACAAGGGCGAAGGTCTGATTTATGCACTGGAGCCATTCTTCCTCGAGAACGGGGCTTCCTTCGTAAGTGATGACGGTTCAAAGGCTGAGGGTTATGTAAACAGCGAAGCAATGGTTGAGACCATGAATTATCTCAACAAATTTATAAAGGAAGGTATAGCTAATATTGACCCCGTCAAGGATGAGTTCTTAAACGGAAAAGCAGCTACAATGCTCGGAGGTTCATGGAATATAGCTGATCTCGAAAAGTCAGATCTTAACTGGGGTGTTTCCTACTATCCTGTATCCGATGACCATAAGGCAGCTTCACCAACCGGCGACTGGACAGCAGCAGTTACAAAGGACTGCAAAAATCCCGAGGCAGCAATGGAAGTTCTCAAATGGTTCTTTAACACTGAAAATGTAGCAGATTATGCATCAGCCATCGCAAAGCCTGCTTCAAGAACTTCTTCCTATGAGAAGATGGAAGGCTGGGACAACGGTGTAAGAGCATTGTTCCTCTGGCAGCTTCAGAACACAGGTGTTGCCCGTCCAAGTACTCCTTCCTACTCAGTACTTTCACAGGGATTCGCAACAGCAATCCTTAACGTATTCTCAGGAACAGATGCAAAGTCTGAACTTGATACGGTTGCTGCAGATTTCGAGGAAGACTATGAAACCTATTACGGAAACTAATGATAAACACTCTTTTTCTCCTTGCGGAAGGCTTTCATCAGAAAGCCTTCTGCGTAAAACCGGACAAAAGAAATTAAAGAGAGAGATTGGTATGAAAACGAATAAATCCTCTATTGCCGGTATCACAATGTCTGCTCCGGTAATCATTATGCTTACGGCTTTTTTGATCATTCCCATCATGGGGACAATTTACTTTTCCTTTTTTAAATATCAGGTAATGCGTCCTGATGCAAAAACCTTCAACGGGATAAATAATTACTTAAAGCTGCTTACAGATGAGAATTTCTATATAGCCCTTAAAAATACCGTTTATTTCTCTATTCTGGTTGTTCCTTTCCAGTGTACACTGGCTCTGGTATTAGCTTTGCTGGTACGTTCAAAGATGAAGGGTGTTGCCATATTCAGAACCATGTATTTCAGCCCTCAGGTTACATCAATGGTAGTCATTGCCATCCTTTGGGTTATTCTTTACAACTCCAATGCCAATACCGGTCTTATAAATGCCGCACTTTCCCGCATAGGCCTGGGACCGTTTGATTTCTTAAATAATCCGAAAATAGCAATGAACTCCATCGTCTTCATGTCAGCCTGGCAGGGTGCAGGATATCAGATGATGATCTTCCTTGCGGGACTCAATGCCATCCCATCGGAGCAGTATGAAGCAGCCTCAGTTGACGGGGCAAATCCCGTGGATCAGTTCCTTTACGTGACTCTTCCTGGACTTAAGAACACCATCAAATACGTTCTCATGATAACCATAATCCAGGCTATGAAGCTCTTCACTCAGCCATACATCATGACAAAGGGTGGTCCTCAGAACAAGACCAAGACTATGGTTTACTACATTTACGAACAAGGCTTTCAGAAGGGTAATTTCGGCTATGCCTGCTGCATTGCAGCTATATTCTTTTTCATAGTTGTAATTCTGTCACTGGTGGTTAAAAAGCTGACAAGAACCAAGTAAGGAGTTAAAGATGAAAAGTCAAAAGAACAACAGAATGCTGGCACGTTTTATGTTTTATGCCGGTAATGCCCTGGTAGGTTTAATATTTGTATCACCACTGTTGTGGATGATAGCAGCATCCTTTAAACCTGAGATTGAAATATTCGCGAACATCAACTCCATAACTACTTTTATTCCGCTTCATTTCACCTTGGGAAATTATACCGAAGTTTTCAGCAGACTGAACATTCCTCAGATACTCGGAAATACCTTCGGATATATATTCATCGTGCTTCTGGGAGACCTTTTCTTCGGTTCCATGTGCG
This sequence comes from Oribacterium sp. FC2011, assembly GCF_000701645.1. NCBI lineage: Bacteria > Bacillati > Bacillota > Clostridia > Lachnospirales > Lachnospiraceae > Oribacterium > Oribacterium sp. FC2011. Next base: position 234,451 of record NZ_JNJM01000001.1, on the reverse strand, counting down.
GCTATGCCCTTGCAAAATTAAAATTCAAGGGACGGGGACTTTTGCTCACCCTGGTGATTGCGCTAATGTCTATGCCCGTGGAAGCGATACTTCTGCCTTTATACATCGAAATGGCACATTTGGGATGGGTCAATACCATGGCTGGTCTGGCTCTTCCCTTTATGATAAACTGCTTCTCAATCTATATGTTTTACTCATATTTTCTGGATATCCCGGATGCCCTTATAGAAGCTGCGGCAATAGATGGATGCGGACACATCAGAACATATTTCCAGATTGTGATGCCTCTGGCGAAAACTGTTTTTGCAACGGTTTTTATCCTTGATTTTGTAGCAAGATGGAATGACTTCATGTGGCCTTTCCTTATCACAACCGGTGAAGCAAAAAGAACCGTTCAGCTTGCTGTACAGGCCTTCTTCGGAACACAGCCTATTCATTACGGAGCCATCATGGCAGCATTGACACTTGCATCATTACCCATGCTTTTAATATACATTTTCATGCAGAAGTATTATGTTGAAGGTATCGCCGGAACCGGAATTAAGGGATGATTAAAGGAAGGTCTTACGTTATAATCTGATATAATTGTCATGAAGCACGAAAGGACGATTTATCGTCCCGGAAGTGTGGATTGTTAAAGAAAACAGAGTGTCGGAATATATGTTTATTATATCCCGGATGTAATTGATGCAGTTCATGACAACCACTTTGTTTTATGAAATGTTTTATGGAGTCAGTTTAATGGCAGGAATACAGGATGTTGCAAAAAAAGCGGGAGTCGGTATCGGAACCGTTTCCCGTGTATTAAATAAAAACGGCTATGTTTCGGAGGAAACCCGAAAGAAAGTCGAAAAAGCGATTGAGGATCTGAATTATACCCCTAATGAGATTGCCCGAAACCTTATACAGAACAGAACAAATATCATAGCCATAATAGTTCCCGATGTGGCATATCCCTATTTTGCGGAATTGACTTCAGAGATTGAGAAATGTCTCAGGGAGCATGGCTACAAGGCAATGATCTGTAACACCAGCGAAGAGAGATCCAATGAACAGGCGTATCTCGATATGCTGAGCCGCAATATGGTGGACGGCATACTTACAGCAACCCATTCGCTGAATATTGAGAACTATATAAAAACCCATAAACCTATAGTGTCCTTCGATACCATAGAAGTTGATGGGGAGATCCCGGTGATAACAGTGGATCACAAAAGGGGCGGAGAGCTGGCTGCACAGGAGCTTTTGAATGCGGGATGCCGGAAGATACTTCAGTTTCGTAACAGGGAAATGCCGGAGCATTTCACCTTCTTTGACCGTCATGAGGGATTTGAGAAAACTGTAAAAGAGGGCGGTTCTGAATGTATCAATGAATATGTAAACTGGAATGACTTTAACCTGAAGCATTGTGAGAGTGTTATCGAGGAATGCATTAGGAAATATCCTGATGTCGACGGATTTTTTTCAACGGACTCTGCGGTTCTCAGCTACATGAAAATAGCACAGCTTAAAGGTTATAAAATACCGCAGGATATAAAATTTGTGGCTTATGACGGTACCTCTATAGTTTATTCTGCATATCCTACCGTAACGGTTGTTGCTCAGCCCATAAAGGAGCTTGCGTGTTCTGGAGTAGAACTTCTGCTGGATATAATCAACGGAAAGAAACCTGACAAATACCGCATAACACACAAGGTAAAGCTTATAAAGGGAATGACTACATCATGAAAGGAATCAAACACCTTGGATACATTAGATAAAGCACGTGATTATGAAGAGAGACACAGTCGGGAAATAAGCCCTGAGGATCGGCCTGTTTACCACCTGACTGCAAAGGTCGGATGGTTAAATGACCCCAACGGGTTTTCATATTACAAAGGAAAGTATCATCTTTTCTATCAATACAATCCCTACAGCACAAGTTGGGACAGCATGCATTGGGGTCATTGGACTTCCAAAGATCTTATTCACTGGGATTATGAGAAAGCGGCTCTTGCGCCGGATACGGATTATGAAACAGGCTGCTTCTCAGGCAGTGCCATCACGGATAAGGACGGACGGCATCTTCTGATCTATACAGCTCACAACGAGCATGGAAAAGGCGAAGAGCTTTTCCGGGAAGAAACACAGTGCCTTGCTTTCGGTGACGGTGAGAATTACGAAAAATACGAAGCTAATCCGATATTGACGTATAGGGATATGCCTGAAGGAGCATATAAGGCAGATTTCAGAGATCCTAAAATCTGGTTTGAAGACGGAAGGTATTATTGTGTCATAGCCGCAAGATTGAAAAACGGACTGGGTGCAGTTCTTAGATATGAATCCGAAGACATCCTTCATTGGAGATATAAGGATACTCTCAAGGCTAATGACGGAAGCTGGGGAAGAATGTGGGAGTGCCCGGACTATTTCACCCTTGATGGGGAAAAAGTCCTTTCTATCTCTGTCATGAACATGAAAAAGACAGAGGACTGCTACAGAAACGGAAACTGTGTCATGGCTTTCGTAGGAGATTCCGAAAAAGCACAGCCTCTTGATGTCGGTCTCGATTACTATGCGCCACAAAGCATGGAGACAGCTGACGGAAGAAGAATAGTCATCGGCTGGATGCAGACTCCCGATTCCGGAAACTGCATCCCTGAATCACAAAAGTGGTTCGGTCAAATGAGCTTCCCGAGAGAGATGACCGTGAAAAACGGACACATCTTCCAGCAGCCCATAAGGGAGATAGAGACCCTGTATACAGGTACTGTTGAAAGATCGGTTACCGCACCTGATAATACAGTGATCGAAGGCATCTCCGGAAGATGTGTGGATATGACAGCAGGAGCAAAAGATGCATCATATTTCGAAATGAAATTCGTTGTAAAAGATGATATCAACGTAAGCCTCTCCTACGACAAAAAATCAGGATACCTGATCCTTGATCGCAGCAGCAGCGGACGTTCCGCCGCAATCTGCGATTATCGCAAAGTGAAGATAGGAACTTATGATGATTTCAAGCTCCGTCTCCTCCTGGACCGTTACTCCTTCGAAATCTTCATCAACGACGGAGAGCACGTTTTAAGCGGTACTCTCTACGAAACTCCACAGGATGCCGAAGGTATGGTTTTTAGTTCCGACGGAAAGGTTGATGTTAAACTCAATACAATCAGTTAATGCTTAAAAAAGGCGATGGTGAAAACCATTGCTTTTTTTAAATTTCAAGGAAAATAATTCTTTTTTAAGATTCGTTCCACGTATACTAATGGTATAATTTAATTATTATGAGCGAAAAAATGGAAGAATCAGTAAGGTAAAAAGGGTTATCAGACCGATCGGCCGGTCTTGAAGCTTAAGGGAAACAGGAGGTTTTATGAGTAATTTGAAGAAATTGACATTATTGCATTCAAACGACATGCATGGTGATTTTCTTGCTGAGCATGTGGATGAGAATCTGGTTGGCGGAGTATCCATGCTGTCAGGCTATCTCAGCAAGGTTCGTCAGGAAGAGAAAAATGTTCTCTACTGTATTGCCGGAGATATGTTCAGAGGTTCCATCATAGATTCGGAGTATCTGGGACTGTCCACCATACAGATCATGAATATGCTGGCTCCTGACATAGTAACCCTCGGAAATCATGAGGTTGATTACGGAATTGCCCATCTCTTATTTCTTGAAAAATGCGCAGAGTTCCCTATTATAAATGCAAATCTTCATGTCAAGACCAATAACACCAGGCTTTTTGATCCCTGCAAGGTGATCGAAGTGGGAGGCATGAAGGTGCTCTTTATAGGTATACTTACAGAGGCGGTATTAAACGATTGTAAGAAAGATGGTCTCATCGGTACCTTCATAACCGTAGAAGAAGCGGCTCAGGAGGTTGGAAGGATCTGTAATACTTACAATGCCCTGGATGTAGACTTTACTGTACTGCTGACTCATATAGGATTTGAGGAAGATAAGAAGCTGGCAGAGATTCTGGATCCCACATGGGGTGTAGATGTTATCATAGGCGGACATTCCCATACTTTTTTGGATGAGCCTGCCGTGGTTAACGGAATACCTATAGTTCAGGCGGGCACAGGAACAGACCAGATCGGACGTTTTGATATCATGGTTGATACTGATGAAAATAAGATAGACAGCTTCACATGGAAGCCAGTTGCCATTAATTCTGATAATTGTCCGAGAGATGAAGCCCTGGAGGTTTTCATAAAAAACTATAAGGATCAGACTGACGCTAAATATGGCCGTGTACTGACAAAGTTAACAAGAGAGCTTACCAACCCGTCCCGTTATATGGAAACAGAAGTAGGAAACCTTTTTGCAGATATACTTCAGTCATCTCTTGGTGTAGACCTTTTCCTTATCGGATCCGGTTCTATACGTACTAAAAAGCTTGGACCTGTTGTAACTAAGGGAGACCTGATGGAAACCTTCCCTTATGATGACCAGGTGATACTTACCTACTGGACCGGAAAACAGCTTAAGCATGGTATCATGCGAATGCTGAGAGACGAAGCATTCTTTGGTGAGCATACAGAGTTTTATCAGGTTTCAAGGGATCTTTCCATAGAGTACGATATGGTGACTCACTCATTCTTAAAGTTTGACTATGAGGGAAAACCTGTTGAGGATGATCAGATATTCACCATAGGTTTACAGGAATATCACTTCAATAACCTTAAGGACTCCTTCGACCTGGAGATTTCGGAGATTGATGAAAATCACAGACATCGTTCTATCGCAACTTCCTGTGCCCAGGTTATAGAGGAGATCCTTCAGATGGGTCAGCACCAGGATGCAAAGGTTGAGGGAAGACTTAACCTTCATTTAACAGAGGAAGCAAAACAGGCATTGATTGAAAAGGGAAGATAAAGAAAACGAAGTAAATGAGGGATATGTCATCAGCCTATATAATGATTTGTGGGCTGATGTTCTGAGTAAGGAAGGGAATTTATGAAGAATTTGAAAAAATTAACATTATTGCATTCAAACGACATGCATGGAGATTTCCTCGCAGAGCAAGTGGACGAGAACCTGGTTGGAGGAGTTTCCATGCTGTCAGGATATATCAGCAAGGTACGAAACGAGGAGGAGAATGTTCTCTACTGCATCGCAGGAGACATGTTCAGAGGTTCAGTCATTGACTCGGAGTATCACGGTTTGTCAACCATACAGATCATGAATATGCTTTCCCCTGATGTAGTAACCCTGGGAAATCATGAGGTAGACTACGGAGTTGCACACCTTCTTTTTCTGGAAAAATGTGCAGAATTTCCCATCATTAATGCAAACCTTCATATCAAGACTAATCATGCGAGACTCTTTGAGCCGTGCAAGGTACTGGAAGTTGGCGGTATGAAGATTCTGTTCATCGGAATACTTACTGAGGTTGCCCTCATGCAGTGTAAGTCGGATCAGCTCATCGGTACTTTTATCACCCTTGAGGATGCGGCAGAGGAAATCGGAAAAATCTGTGATTCTTACAATGCCATAGACATTGACTTTACAGTTCTGCTGACTCATATAGGTTTCGAGGAGGACAAAAAACTTGCAGAGATGCTGGATCCGGCATGGGGTGTAGACGTTATAATAGGCGGTCATTCTCATACTTTCCTTAAGGAACCGGCTATGGTCAATGGAATTCCTATCGTTCAGGCCGGAACAGGTACTGATCAAATCGGACGCTTTGACATCCTGGTTGATACCGATGAAAACAAGATTGACAGCTTCACATGGAGGCCAATCCCCATCAATGAAAAAACCTGCCCGAGAGATCCGGATATCGAAGGACTGATACTTAATTACAAGAATGCAACGGATGAAAAATATGGACGTATCCTTACAAAGTTTGTAAAGAAACTTACCCATCCATCGAGAATTCAGGAGACGGAGCTTGGGGATCTTTATTCGGATATTTTGAAGGATGCCCTGGGACTTGATATCTTCCTTCTGGGTTCCGGATCCATCCGTACCGAGGAATTGGGACCTGTTGTTACCAAGGGTGATTTTGATGAGAATTATCCATACAACAAGCCAATCCATGCTACCTACTGGACCGGAAAGCAGCTGAAGTATGGACTTCTAAGGATGCTGAGAGACGAGGCCCTTGAGGGAGAACATACCGAATTTTATCAGCTTTCAAGAGGGCTTGAAGTCGAGTACGACCAGAAGACCCACTCATTCCTTAAATTCAATTTTGAAGGTGAGCCTATAGATGAGGAACGGATCTTTACTGTGGGACTTGAGGAATTCCATTTCAGAAACACTCTTGACGGCTTTGATTTAAGTATAGAAGATCTTGAGAAGAATCATGCTTCCAGAGAGGTTGCAACCGGAAGTGCAAAGATACTTGAAGAGTACCTGCAAAAAGGTCAGCACCAGAATGCAAAAGGCACCGGAAGACTGATAATACATTTAAATGACGGCACCACCACCGGAGCCGCTGAACAGGTAAGTGAATAATAGCCCACCGGTTTAACCACCGGGGACGGTTCCAATGCCATTTAGATAATGGGACCCCCCCTTGCCAAATTATATCTATTTAGATCAGAGGTGAAATACCCTCTGATTTTTTATGCCTTAAATACAGCCCCTTTTTGTATAAGAAATATTCAATCCGGTGGATTATCAGGAAAATCCACAGGTTCTCCCCGGAGGTCTGTTACCTTTTCTACTCTCCTGGCTTCTTCATTTACCATGTCCTCGTATCCTGTCAGTGCAGCGAACGGAGCAAACTGAGCGGCACGATCATATAGATAAAGTTTATCTTATAAAAAAAGAATCCCGGTTTTGTGATATTATTAATAAAGATGCATTTGACCGGAATACAATCGAATAATAAGTGCTTAACAGGTTAATTTCCCGGATGGAGAAAATGAGGGGATTATGGCTATGAACAAACAAAATATGGCTAACGGACAGCTCTCACAGGTGGATAAGACATACAGTCAGTTAAAGACTTCAGAGAAGGAAAAGATAGGTAACTGGATGTATGAGGCATACAAGAAACAGGCAGAAGAGAAACTATCCGATGATGAAGCCCTTCAATATGTCTTTGGAAAAATCGAAGCAGAACAGATACTGATTCCTTACACAGAGATAGAAAAGAAGTACAGTGAAAAGAAAAAGCAGTACAGGGATCGTCTTGCAGCCGAGAATATTCCAAAGCACCTTTATGAGATGGAAGATATTCTTGACAGGGCGATACAGAGGATGGACGCCCTTGAAAAGAAGATGGCAGAGTATGAAGAATTTCAGACTGAGATTCAGGTACTGGAAAAGTATTATACAAGCCGACAGTGGAAGGATGACTACGCCATGGATGAAAAGGGTAAGCTTCCCGAGAGACTGAAACGGGGGATTCTTTCAGAGGACGGCATCTATAATATGCTGGAGCGCAATAAGGAACTGTTGGCAAGAATAAAGGAAAAACAATAAGGATAGTTTATATTTGTCTGAACCATATAACCTCAGGAGGTTAAAAATACTGTAAAAAAAGTGAATTACAGTTGATTAAAATAATGTCCAATAAGTTTTTCATGGTTTATAATGGTGGTTAGATATGACTAAAAATTGGCAGTTGGGATGGTGCCTTACAAGAATTTAATTTGGTAGTATGCATCCCTGAAAAAAATTTACTTAGGAGGAATCGTTATGTATAACGTGAGAGAAGTGCAGAAGAATATATGGTGGTTGGGGGCTTCTGACAGAAGGCTGGAGCTTTTTGAAAATGTTTATCCCGTGCCGGAAGGCATGTCCTATAACAATTATGTAATTCTTGACGACAAAACCTGTCTTATGGATGGAATAGATGATGCTGTTTCACGTCAGTTCCTGGATAATCTCGACCATGTCCTCGCAGGCAGAACCCTTGATTACATGGTAGTTCAGCATATGGAGCCGGATCATTGTTCCTGTATACCGGAACTCCTTTTGAGATACCCTGAGATGAAGATCGTGGCATCTCAGAAAGCCATACAGATGATCGACCAGTTCTATCACATCAAAGTTGACGGCATCGCAGTAAAGGAAAAGGATACACTTGAACTTGGCCATCATACACTTAATTTCTTCACGGCACCTATGGTTCACTGGCCGGAGGTTATCGTGACTTTCGAAGCTGCTACAGGGACACTGTTCTCGGCAGATGCTTTCGGAGCCTTCGGAGCCATGAGCGGAAACATTTTTGCCGATGAAGTGGACTGGGATCAGGACTGGAAGTCTGAAGCCAGAAGATATTATGTCAATATCGTAGGAAAATACGGTGTTCAGACCAATGCACTTCTTAAGAAGGCTGCAGCCCTTGATATCAAGATGATCCTCCCTCTCCACGGACATCTCTGGAGAAGCGATTTCGGAAAGATAATTGAGCTCTATACAAAGTGGGCAACCTACACTCCTGAGAAGAATTCAGTAGCTATTTTCTATGGTTCCGTTTATGGAAATACTGCCAATGCTGCCGATATTCTCGCTATGGATCTTGCGGAGCTCGGGGTTAAGGATGTAAAGGTATTTGATGTTTCAAAAACACATTATTCATACCTTCTTTCCACAGCATTTGAGTATTCAACACTTGTATTTGCAAGTGCAACCTACAATGCAGAGATATTTGATCATATGCACACCTTCCTTACAGACATTAAGAACCATAATCTGTCCGGAAGAAAGGTTGGACTCATCGAAAACGGAAGCTGGGCATCGATGGCAGGGAAGAAGATGACAGAGATCCTTGGCACCATGAAGGACATGACCATCCTGGAGCCTTCCGTTAAGCTGACATCCTCTGTGGATGATGCATCCAGGGCACAGCTGAAGGAACTTGCAACAGCACTTGCGAAATGACCAAATAAAAGCGATAATGTAGCTGTTGGATTTTTTATAAAAAAACCAGACAAATTTAATCCATGAAGGTACATGGTTAAGGAGGAATCTGAACATGACAAACTGGAACAATCTTGATACTTTAAAGTCTTATCAGGAACTTAAAAATGTTAAGCACATTGATCTTGTGGAGGCTATGTCCGGTGCAAAGGGTGCTGAGAGAGTCGGCAAGTATTCTGTACCGATGGCAGCAGGTCTTACTTACAATTATGCTTCCAAAGAGGTTGATGACGATGTATTAAAGGCTCTCGCAGCCCTTGCTGATGAGGCCCAGCTTACCGAAAAGTATCAGGCTCTTTATGAGGGAGAAGTTATCAATACAGGCGAGAAGAGAATGGTTCTTCATCAGCTCACCAGAGGTCAGCTTGGAAAAGACGTTGTTGCAGACGGAGTAAACAAGCGTGAGTTTTATGTTAACGAGCAGAAGAGAATCGCTGAGTTTGCAAACAAGGTGCATTCAGGTGAAATTGCCAATGCAAAAGGCGAGAAGTTTACAACAGTAGTTCAGATCGGTATCGGCGGAAGTGATCTTGGTCCCCGCGCTATGTACCTCGCACTTGAGAACTGGGCAAAGAAGCACAACACCTTCAAGATGGAAGCTAAGTTCATCAGCAACGTTGATCCTGATGATGCAACAGCTGTACTTAATTCCATTGATGTTGCTCATTCACTTTTCATTCTGGTTTCAAAGTCAGGAACAACACTTGAGACACTTACAAACCAGTCCTTCGTTATGGATGCACTTAAGAAGGCCGGCCTTGATGCTTCAAAGCACATGATCGCTGTTACTTCAGAGACATCACCGCTTGCTCACAGTGATGATTTCATTACAGCCTTCTACATGGATGACTATATCGGCGGACGTTACTCCAGTACCTCCGGAGTAGGCGGAGCAGTTCTTTCACTTGCTTTCGGACCTGAAGTATTCGCAGACTTTCTTGATGGTGCGGCAGCAGAAGACAAGCTCTCAACAAACAAGGATGCTTTAAAGAATCCAGCAATGCTTGATGCACTTATCGGCTTCTATGAGAGAAACGTACTTGGATACCCTTGCACAGCGGTTCTTCCATACTCTCAGGCACTGAGCCGTTTCCCTGCACACCTTCAGCAGCTTGACATGGAGTCTAACGGTAAGAGCGTTAACCGTTTCGGTGAGCCTATCGATTATGTAACAGGTCCTGTTATCTTCGGTGAGCCGGGAACAAACGGACAGCACAGCTTCTATCAGCTTCTTCACCAGGGAACAGATATCGTACCTCTTCAGTTTATCGGATTCCGCAACAACCAGTGCGAGAATGACGTAGATATCCAGGGCAGCACCAGCCAGCAGAAGCTTTGTGCCAATGTTGCAGCCCAGATCGTAGCATTTGCATGCGGAAAGTCTGACGAGAACAAGAACAAGAACTTCCAGGGCGGCCGTCCATCAAGTATCATCATCGGAGATCAGCTTGATCCTAAGGCTCTCGGTGCACTTCTTGCTCACTTCGAGAACAAGGTAATGTTCCAGGGATTTATCTGGAATATCAACAGCTTTGACCAGGAAGGCGTTCAGCTTGGAAAGACCCTTGCAAAGAAGGTTCTTGCCCACGAGACAGAGGGCGCACTTGCAGAGTACAGCAAGCTTTTGAATATCTGATATTAGTGCTACAGGTCTTTTTCCACGTGTTCATGATCAAGAGCGGGATATAGATTTAATAAGACTCGTTGACATTATTTATGAAAAAGTCGGACAGGAACGGAAGCTTTCCGTTTTTGTTCGACTTTTTATATCTTTACGAAGAAGTTTTCATAGGGTAAAAAAAGAGCAGGAGATAAAAATCTCCTGCCCGATATAATCATTCTGTTATTCACCGAAAACCTGCGCCCGGTATTTCTTTCCTGTGGGAGTAGCTGCAAGTCCGCCGGTGGCGGTTTCTTTCAGGTCTCTTGACATTGCATCTCCAACCTCGCGCATGGCATCGATACACTCGTCTGCAGGTATCTTTGCTTCGATTCCCGCAAGAGCCATATCCGCAGAAGAGAAGGCAATGACAACACCGGAAGCATTTCTCTTGATACACGGTATCTCGACGAGACCGGCTACGGGATCACATACCAGACCTTCCTGGTTTACGATGGCGATGGCGAGAGCGTCGGCGCACATCTGAGGTGTTCCGCCCATGAGCTCAACAAGAGCTGCCGCTGCCATTCCTGAGGCACTGCCGCACTCTGCCTGACAACCGCCCTGTGCACCTGCGATGGAAGCCTTCTGGGCAATGATCATACCGAAGGCCGCTGCTGTGAAAATAGACATTACTATATCTTTCTTTGGCATCTGCCTTTCTTTATATGCTGTGATAAGACAACCCGGAAGTATTCCGCAGCTTCCGGCAGTAGGAGTTGCCACGATCTTACCCATGGCAGCGTTGCAATTGGAAACCGCAAGGGCACGGGATACGGCCCTTGACATCGGCTTACCCATGAGACCGCCGTCCTTTTCGGCATACTTCTTCATGAGATATCCTTCGTCTCCGGTGAGCCCGGAGGTTGATCTGCGCCCTTCCTGTTCTCCCCATTCTGCGGATTCGCACATGGTGTCGAAGCATTTTTCCATCTGTTCGAAAAGCTCATCTTCGGACTTGCCCATTTTCTTTGCCTGGTCTTTGATGCAGATATCACTGATGCGGCATTTGTTCTGAACTGCCAGGTCCACCAGCTCTTTTACTGAATTATATGTAAGCATTAAATATCTCCTCTGTGAAACGCGTTTTATATTGCTGTTTATTTCTGACGTGCAGATTTAATCGGTTCCTTGATAAGGTGCATCCTTTTGCTGTTTAATCTTAAATTTGGTGTAGGCCTATCGATTATCTGACATTTTAAATCGCGTGAATAAGTAATGCATTATCGATATTATCCATTTTTTTGAGGTCTGCTATCAGCTGCTCAGGAGGGAGTTCATCCAGCTCAAGAGTCATAAGGGCATCACCGCCCGGTTCCTTCCGGCTTAAGTGGAAACCGCTGATGTTAAGGTCACCGTAACGCCAGTACATAAGATTTGTAACATTGGCGATGACACCGGGTTTATCCTGATGGAGAACAAACAGAGTGTTGTTTTCCCCGCTGAAACTTACTTCCATGCCGTCTATATTGTCTATTCTAATGTTTCCGCCTCCGATGCTGGCACCTTCGACCACACCGGTTTTTCCACTTGCACAGGTGAAGGAAATTCTCGCGGTATTGGGATGAGCTCCCGGAATATCTTCAGCTATGAACTCATATTTAAGTCCACGCTCATTTGCTATATCCATGGCATTTCTGATCTCTTCAGACCAGCTCTTGTAGCCCATGATGCCTGCAAGGATGGCTCTGTCTGTGCCATGACCCTTATAGGTACGGGCAAATGAACCTGATAACTGGATTTTAACTTCTGTAAGGGTATCATTATCAACTATTTTGTTGACCACTGCGCCGATTCGGCAGGCACCCGCAGTGTGTGAACTGGAAGGACCGATCATAATGGGTCCTATGATGTTGAAAATATTCATTTTTATCCGATAACTTTCTTTAATATACTTGAGACTATTCTGCGTAGCTCTACAGAAATTCCTTTAAAAAGATAAATCAGTGTTCCCGTTATTAAGGAAACACTGATTTTAGTTTGCGCGATATGGTCTTCAAGCGAATATTTATATTCATTTGAAGGCCAACGTGACATCGAGTAGGGGTGCCTTCTTCCCCTACTCGATTATCGCATAGCCGCCGAAGGGTAAATATCATAAAATGCTGATTGGCACTTAGTTATCAGCGAACACCGATGGACGGTTTGCATGGGAACAGAGTTCCAGGTTTTTTAAACTGTCTTGGCGGTAGCCGGTTCAGCCTTAGCCTCAGCATCCTTTAAGATGAACTTCTTATAGATCTGATCAACCACAACGCCGATGGCATTATCACCTGAAACGTTGCATGCTGTTCCGAAAGAATCCTGTGTGATGTAAAGAGCTACCATAAGTGCACAGATAGGACCGTTAGGGTCACCTGCAGTTGTTCCGAATACCATGTAAAGGAATGGAAGAGCAGTCATGATAGATCCGCCCGGAGCTCCCGGTGAAGCAACCATTGCTACGCCAAGGGTCATGATGAAAGGAATAACTGTTGCAAGGCTGATAGGAAGATCATTCATGAGACATACTGCTGTAGCGCAGGCTGTGATGGTAATCATGGATCCGCACATATGGATGTTGGCACAAAGAGGTACAACGAAGTTTCTGATCTGAGAGCAAACGCCGTCAGCTTTTGCACACTCAAGGTTTACAGGGATGGTTGCAGCTGAAGACTGTGTTCCGATAGCTGTTGTATAACCCGGAATCTGGTTCTTAATAAGTGTTAACGGATTCTTGTGAGCAATACTTCCTGCAAGTGTGAACTGCATAAAAATATAAATAAGGTGCATAGCTATAACTACCACAAACACCTTCCAAAGAATGCTGAGGATAGTAAATGTCTTGCCTGAGTATGTAAGGTCTACAAAGGTACCGCAGATGTAAAGCGGAAGAAGAGGGATGATAGCTGTGTGAAGAACAGAATCAATAATAGCTGAAAAATCCTTCATTCCGTTGTAAAGAGAAGTACCGATGGTCTTACCGCGAAGAGTTGACATGCAGAGACCAAGGATAAAAGCAAGCACAACTGCTGACAGTGTATCGATGACTGCCGGAAGTGAAATAGTGAAGTAGGAACCTACACTTACATCAGCTGTTGCCTGGATCTTCTCAAGAGCATCAGGAGTCATGAAGTGAGGGAAAAGTGTGTCGGAAACTATGAATGAGAGGCTTCCGGCAATGAGTGTACTTGAATATGCAATAAGTACTGTGACTACAAGGAGCTTTCCTGCACCCTGTGAAAGATCTGCGATACCCATAGTAACGTAGGCAAGGATCATGAGAGGAATGACGAATTTCAGGAAAACACTGAAGTTAGTTGATAATGTAACTACAAGTTTGCAGAACCATAATGGTGTAAACTGTCCGATCAAAATACCCAGAATGATTGCAATGATGAGCTTTGGAACAAGCCCTAATTTGAATTGTTTCATAGTAAAATCCCCTTTAAACTATCCGTGAATTTATCACATAAATTTCGACTCAGTAATGAGAAGACGTGCACCTTTCTTCTCATTCGTTTGGTGTATAGCTATAATAACTCCGTAGAATACATTTGTTAAATTTATAGAATTAAATTTATATATAAACGAAATTTATGTATAAAATGCCGATGAAAAATAAAAAATTATTTTCATGTCGCCGATTTTTGCGGGTTGTGTTATCATAAAAGTAGGAAAGTCTGTAATGATACAGACGAATAGTTCGTGATCGGAACACTGCAGTACATAAGGATATGTACTGATAATATTGATGAAAGGAGGCAAAAGATGTCAATAAGTGCTTTAGGCGGTGTAAGTTCTTTTGATTTTTACAATTCCTCAAGCATACAAAGCATGTATGATCTGATGAGATACCAGTACAGTATCAATTCATCACTTGCTTCGAGAAATGCATCCAGGGTTTCGTCTTATCTTGGAACTCAGGGCTTGAGTACATCTACCTCCGGTGTCGATAATACCACGGCTTTTCTCAGCCTTTACAAAAGTGACCTGACGGGTATGGAGAAGGCGGCTGACAGGCTTAGCTACTACAAACCGGGAAATGTCTTCTCTGAGTTTACGCTTGGATCCTCAGACGAAGGTGTTGCAGAGATATCCACAAAGTCTCTCAGTAGGGCAAAGGAATTTACAGTTGATGTTCAGAATCTGGCAACAGATACTGAACCGGCGAGGTATTCCATTACCGAGAATGGCAAAACGACCCAATATACCTCAAAGTCCAATACTATCAGCTTAAGTAATGCTGATGCGACTATGACTCTGAAGGGTACGGGAACAACCAGTATTTACACCGGTGTCGATGAAGACAACATTGTGTCCGCCATGAAGGATATGGTGAAAAAGTATAACGATACCATGGAGACACTTTCTGTAGGTAAGAGTCTGGGCAGCGGCGTTTACAGTCAGATTTCGGATATGTCAAAGAAGATTTCCAACGGAACGGTTCTTAGTATGGTTGGATTGTCCTATGACAAGAACGGTAATCTGAGTCTGGATGAGGCCAGACTGAAATCTGCTCTTGAAAACGATTATGATACTACCCGCGAAATAATCGGAGGTCAGTATGGAATCGCAACAAATCTGAGTCAGAAAGCCGATGAAGCATTATCGAAGTCCGTAACCAGTATTATGGGCAGAAGCCTGCTTGGTAATGAAACCGGTCTTCTCGGAAGTGGCGGAAGTATCTTTGGTCAGTCAGCAGACCTTGGACAGGATTATCTGAATTTGATGTTTGATTATTCAAAGAAGACACCTTACGCTTATAACAATCTCTATGCTGTAGGGTCTATGCTGAATCTTCTTGGATGATCATGTTCATGTACGCGAAACAGCGCCGGGGCAAAAGCTTCGGCGCTGTTTTTATATGGAAGTCCACAGGGATTTTTGATCAGTGGAGTCATGCCTGATTATTTTTTAAAAATATCTTTGATTTGATCTAAAAGTGATTTTTTAGGTGGATTTATAATATCTTCTGTACGGGCTTCAATAAGAGAACCCATGGTAGAATTTGCAGCTTTAACTTCATTCACTACTGCTGACAGAACAACGGGGTACTCTCCGGAAGTTTTGTCATACATCCAGATGTCGGTAGGAACAACGGTTCTTCTGAATGACACAAAACTGGGATTATCTATTCTCACCTCCCAGGTTTCATCCGCACCGGCGAAATTCACAACTATCTGCAGACTCTTTTCTTTCTCGTTTTCCGATTTTACGGTGAAATTAACAAACGGAGTTACATAATCTGCCCGCATTGCATCGGCATCAACAGCGTACTTTGGTGTGTAGGCACTGTATTTGTCTTCGGAACTCTTCATAAGATAACCATATGTAGACCACACATTTGTGTTTTTATTTTTGTTGCAAATGGTGATGGTTTTTTTCTTATGACTTGGCTGGTACAGTACGCCCAGAGTGTCATCAAGATAAAGATAGGAAGTTCCCGAAGTGTCATCCATTCTCATAACCAGAGGATTGCTGATCCTGTCCTGCATGATGGCATGGAGTTCTGCCTCAAGAGATTCGTATTCCGGTTCTTTTTTGCCGCAGCCGGTAAATAGGAGAAACATACATATGATTATAGCGGCTACATAAATGGATTTATATTTTGACATCGGTGATACCTCTCTGACTTGTAGAAAATGCAAATTTTGGGGCATATTCCCTGCATTTTCCAGGTTGAAGAAACTAACGTTTCTATATTATCATTCGTCCAAAAACTTTTATTCATAAGAGTATCGGATACCTTTAGCTTGAGATTCCTGTGTGTCGTATGTTATATTCTGTCCTATGAATTTTTACGATTACATTATGGAACATGATATACGACTTACTGAGCAGCAGCGTGCCGCGGTTAATGCCGTCGATGGTGCGGTGCTGCTTCTTGCTGTGCCCGGATCCGGTAAGACAACAGTTCTTGTCGCGAGACTCGGGTACATGATTTATGTGAAGCATATAGATCCGGGCAGTATACTTACACTTACCTATACTGTTGCGGCGACAAGGGATATGGCGGAGAGATTCAGAAGTCTTTTTGGAGATAAATATACGGAGAGTCTTGAGTTCAGGACCATCAACGGAGTATGTGCCAGAATCATTAACTTTTATGGTAGACGTATCGGGAAGCAGGCATTTACACTGGTCACTGATGAAAAAATTACCACAGAAATGCTTGGCCGGATATTTCAGCAGGTGGAGAAGACTTATGCAACTGAAAGCGACCTTAAGACTGTAAGAACGCTTATTACCTATATCAAAAACATGATGCTGGACAAGGAGGAGATTAAGAGTCTCGATGAAACAGAAGACATAAAGATTTCCGCAATTTATACAATGTATCAGGAGGAAATGCGTAGCCGGGGACTTATGGATTATGATGACCAGATGGTCTATGCCCTTATGATCCTTAAACGAAGTCCGGAGACACTTTCATATATACAGGAAAAATATAAATACATATGTGTTGACGAGGCTCAGGATACTTCTAAAATACAGCATGCCATCATTGGCCTGATTGCATCAGGAAAAGGAAATATTTTCATGGTGGGGGATGAGGATCAGAGCATTTACGGTTTCAGAGCGGCTTATCCTGAAGCACTTCTCAATTTTGAAAAGGAACATCCGGGAGCCAGGGTGCTTCTGATGGAAGAGAATTTCAGATCCAAAAAGCAGATAGTCTATAAGGCGCAGCACTTCATTTCCCAAAATGTTCTGAGACACGAAAAGAGCATGTTTACTCACAGGTCTGCGGGTGGAGATTTCAGAACAATAAGTCTTAAGAGCAGGAATGCGGGATACAGTTACCTTTTGAAGGTTGCATCTGATTGTAAGGTTGAAACAGCGGTTCTTTATAGGGACAATGAAAGTGCGCTTCCGCTTGTGGATCTCCTTGAAAGAAATGGAGTGCCCTACAGAATCAAAAACATGGATCTGAGTTTCTTTACCCACAGAACGATAATAGATATATCAAACATTATCAGATTTTCTCTGGACCCCATGGATACAGAGCTTTTTCTTCAGATTTATTATAAAATGAAAACTTATCTGTCAAAGGCTCTTGCAGAGCAGGCTTGTTACGAGAGCAGAAAGCATAAACTTCCTGTGATAGATGCGGCCCTCAGATATTGTAATCTTCCCAAAGGAACGGAGAGCAGTCTTCAGGAGCTGAAGGACCATTTAAAGAATCTTCCAAAGGATAAGGCGGATCAGGCTGTCGGGCGCATAACGAGGCAGATGGGTTACAACAACTATCTTGAGCGAAATAAGATGAACGAAGGCAAAATAGCGATTCTCAGGAGTCTTTCGTATCAGGAAAACAGTCCAAATGGACTTCTCGAAAGGTTAGACGCATTACACCTGCTTCTTCAGGATAAGGATAATGATCCGGCCTGTAAGTTTGTGCTTTCCACTATTCACAGCAGTAAGGGACTCGAATATGACACCGTTTACCTGATGGACGTAATGGATGGGGTGTTCCCTCAGGAGGTTCCGGATATTGCCTGGAAGAGTAGTTCTCTAAGGAAGTCTGCAAGCGGTGATGATCTTCAGGAACTTGAAACCTTTGAGGAGGAACGCAGACTATTCTACGTGGGAATTACCAGGGCGAAAAATGCGCTTTATCTTTTCGAGTATAAAAATGAGGATACTACCTTTATTAATGAACTCCTGGACAGAGGTATCGACCCGGATAAAAGAAGTAAAGCCGGTTCAGCAAGAGCTTTTTCCGGTGGGTACTTTTCCGGCGGTAATTATCTTAAGGATAATGTTTACGGTTCAAATCATACCGACGGGATTTATGGGGGCAATAGAGCATCTGGAAATTTTGCACCTAAAGTAAAGCTATACGGTGGAAGAGACTTTGCAGGCAAAAAAATTTATAAAGAGCATTAAAACTGTTTAACGGAATACTCACAGACTTTACACTGTTACACTTTGACTTCCTAAAGCGCCGGTGTATAATGTTAGAGGTCAAATAACGTAAAGGAATGGGTATCATAAAATGCAGTTATTTCAATTTGTCTACAATTTTCTTTGGGGAGATCTGGTAAAGATCCCGCTTCCGGGAGGATCTTCTCTCGGTCTGTCGCTGCTGGTTATTCTGCTTATACCTGCAGGTATTTACTGCATGGTCATCACCGGATTTCTGCCCATAAGGCTGTTTCCCGAGATGATCAGAGTATCGATGGAGAAAAACGTTGATAAAGATAAAAAGGGCGGTGTATCCGGTCTAGAGGCGCTTATAGTTTCTACTGCCACACGTGTTGGTATGGGAAATCTCGTGGGAGTGGTTGCGGCTGTTTCCGCCGGTGGCGCCGGAGCTATCTTCTGGATGTGGCTCGCTGCCATTATTGGTTCTGCCACTGCATTTGTTGAGGCAACCCTTGCCCAGATATATAAGGAGGAGGATCCGCTTTACGGCGGATACAGAGGCGGTCCTGCCTATTATATTCATCATATGCTTGCGGGTAAAAAGAAGAAGAGTGTAGTTGCTGTTCTTTTTGCCCTTTCGGCACTTCTCTGCTGGTGCGGCATAAGTCAGGTTGTGGGAAACTCAGTTTCTTCTGCTCTTGATAATGCTTTCCACGTGCCTCCTCTGGCTACCGCAGTGGTTCTCTGCATACCGGGAGCATTTATAGTTTTAAGGAAGAATGTTACTGTCAAGGTTCTGAACATTATCGTTCCCATCATGGCGGGATTTTATATCTTCCTTACACTTTTTGCCATCATCAATAATATTTCAGAGCTTCCCGGGGTTTTCAGCCGTATATTTACTGAAGCCTTCGGATTGAGACAGGCTCTGGCAGGCGGTTTCGGAGCAGTTCTTATGAACGGTGTAAAGAGAGGGCTTTTCTCCAATGAGGCAGGTTCCGGTTCTGCGCCCTGTGCAGCAGCAAGTGCGGATGTGGATCATCCTGTAAAGTCGGGACTTCTCCAGGCTCTTGGCGTATTTATCGATACCATCATCATATGCAGCTGCACTGCTTTCGTGATCCTTCTGGTTCCGGAGAACATCACAAGTGGACTTAACGGTATGGATCTTCTTCAGGAAGCCATGAGATATCATTTTGGTAATGCCGGTGTGGTTTTCATCGCTGTTACTCTTTGGCTGTTCTGCTTCTCCACATTTTTGGGAATACTTTTCTATGCCCGTTCAAATGTGGCTTATGTTTTTGGTGATAACTGGACTTCACAGACCATATATAAGGCGATTGCTCTTGTAAATCTTTTCATCGGATGTCTTGCGGCCTATACATTTGTATGGGATCTCGGAGATGTAGGCATTGGCCTTATGACCGTCTTCAATATGATTGCGCTTATACCGATGTCAAAGCACGCTGTCAGGGCGCTCAGGGATTACGAAGAAAAGAAGAGTCTTGAAGTTGCAGAACAGCCACAGAGGGCAGCCGGTTAACCGGGTCGCTTCGACAAAAATAAAGAATAATTACAATGGGCAGCCTTGCGAGGCTGCCTTATTTGTATTTCGAAAAAATCCGGTTGCCTCTCGCTTTTTTTAAAAATTCCGCTACAATATAGCAATGAGTGTTTTTCAAAGTATTAAAGATGAGTTTAGGATTCCGGGGGCATTTGAGAACTGGAGTTTTTACAGGAAGAGTCTTACGGATATAGTTCTCTGCGTAGAAAAAAATCCGGAAGAAGGATATCCAAAAGGAAACGATCCTGACAATAAGCGTTCCGGCAGTATCGCGATTCTCGGAGCCGGGCCTTGCAATGATATAGATCTGGGAAGAATCAGTCAGAGATTTAAAAGCATTGATCTATTTGATGTGGATGAAGATGGGCTCGGGGTAGCTGTAAGAAGATATGGACTTGAGCGTACATCGGGAGTTGGCGCGATAAACGTGAGCCTGACGGGTATTACCGAGGCAGCAACGGAAAGTTTTTTTAATAGGCTTTATATGTATCTGGTTGAAAATGGAAGGACGGTTACGGAGGAAGATTTCATTAACAGATCCATATCCGAGCTTAGGCTGCTGGAAGAGAAGCTATACAAAAGTGTAAAAGATTTTTCAGAGATACTTCCAAAGGGCAAGTATGATCTTATAGTTGCGGCAGGGCTTCACAGTCAACTCTGGAGTATACTGTCATACAGCTGGCATGTTCTTGCCGGTAATGTTTCCGAGCAGATACTTGGCGGCAGACCCATAGATCCTGAACCCTTTCACGATCATATAAAAGAACTGGATGATGCTTTCGTGCCGGTTCTTAATGAAGCTATATTGGAATCTGCAAAACAGCGGGTGGTTCTCGCTTCGGAGTATGATCCTCAAAATCCGGTTGAAGGTGCCTGGCAATGTATAAAAGATGTACGTGAGAGGTATACTTCAGAAACCATTGAACTCAGGGAAACTACTCTCAGGTGGCCATTTTTTCCGGAACAGAAAAAGGAATACACCATGCTGGTCCAGGACATTGCAAAATTAAGTAGTTATACATAATGGGAGGATAAATATATGAATAAGAGAAATATTATTTTACTTGGTATAATTGCGGCTGTCATTGCAATAGGTTTTGGCGCGATGGCATATATTCATTACAACTCAAAGCCTAAGTATGAGGTTGTAGTGCAGTACGTAGACAGAGAGATCTTCAGGGCACCGCTTAACAAGGACGCTCTTTATATGATAAAAGACGGAGAGGTTTCGGAAGTCCCGGCGGATACAACATTGGCATCAATGGGTGATGAGGGACTGGAGACAAAACACTATATCAACATGATGCAGGTTAAGGATGATTCTGTTCAGGTTATAGAATCAAACTGCGAGAATCAGGTGTGTATCGCCATCGGTACTTTGACTAGCGACACATATGATTTCCCTATAACATGTCTTCCCCACGGACTTATCATAACGATTCAGTGATCTTTGATATGCTCTCAGGGTTAAAACCGTTGGCTTTCTCGCCTGCTTATCTGTAATCTCTTGATGTTATTATTTGTTCGGGTTATCGGCGGGGATAAGTATCAACGATGATTTAGTACGAAAATAGTACAGTAAAAGAAAATAATTTTTTGTATATAATAGCCATGAATTTAGGGATAATTCTCAAATTCATGGCTATTTTTTGGATATCATGGTTAATGATATATCATTCACAAAAAGTTGTACTATTGTAACCGCTTTCAAATTGATATTCACTGTTAATTATGATTAAATATATTAGTATTTTAGTATATATTCTATACTCTAGGAGGAGAAGAATGAAAAGAATTTTTAAGGGCGCAATGGCCATAGGGCTTGTTGCATCAATGACAGCATGTACTGCTCAGCAACCGCCTGCAACAACCACAGCGGCTGCAACAGAAGCAGCAACAGAAGCAGCAACAGAAGCGGCTGCCGGAGGAAGCTTTGTTGCCGGTACTTATTCAGGTTCCGAGCAGGGCTTCGGAGGAAGTGTGACAGTCACTATCACAACAACAGATAGTGAGATCACAGACGTAAAGGTCGAAGGAGATAAGGAAACACCTGAGGTAGGCGGAGCTGCTCTCGAAGAGCTCGCTAATCAGATCAAGACTGCTCAGTCAGCAGAGATCGATGGTGTTTCAGGGGCTACAGTAACATCTACAGCCGCTAAGACTGCAGCTGCAGCAGCTATTGAAGCAGCCAAGAAGGGAGAGCAGCCTGCAGCTAACGATGCAGAGCTTGCATTCACAGCCGGAACTTACACAGGTAAGGGAACAGGTTACAATGGCGAAGTTACTGTTGATGTAACTTTCGATGACAAGAGCGTAACAGCTATCGAAGTTAAGGAGTCAAAGGAAACAGATCAGGTTGGTACTCCTGCATTCGATATCGTTATCAATGATATCATTGCAGCAAACGGAACAGGCGTTGACAGTGTTTCCGGTGCTACATTCTCATCAAGAGCTATCAAGGAAGCTGTTAATGATGCAGCTGACCAGGCAGGTGTAACAAACAAGGATGCATTTACAAACAATGCACTTGAAGTAAAGGCACAGGATACTATCGAAGAGACCTATGATGTTGTAGTAGTTGGTGCAGGTGGAGCAGGTATCTCTGCAGCAGCTCAGGCAGCTCAGGACGGCAACACAGTTCTTGTTATCGAGAAGAATGCTCAGGTCGGTGGTAACACACTTGTATCCGGTGGTCAGTATCAGTCTGTAATGCCTTATCTCGTATGGGATGAGAAGGATCCTGATGCAACTACAGGCAAGGGCTTCGACGGAAATGAGTATAACAAGGTTAAGTCAGTTAAGGGATGTATCGATGAGTTGAAGGTTATCCTTAACTGGTCTGAGGACGAGTTCGACGCTGATTACTACAATGATCACGAGTATGTAGCCGGTGATATCGAAGAGCTTTCAAAGCACGGTGTAGTTAAGGATTATCTTCCTACACTCCAGGCTCTTAAGAAAGAGATCCAGGCATATCTTGACTGGGCACAGCCTAAGCTTGATGCAGGAACACCTGAGTCTGATCTTACACTTTTCTCAACTCTGAACCTTCATATCTTCCAGACATACTATGGCGGACTTCGTCAGAGTGCTGACAAGTCATCATGGATCTATGGTGATGTTGATCTCGTAACTCAGTTCATCACAGACGGTCAGGATATCAAGCCATGGCTTGAGTCAATGGGTTCAACCTTCGTTGAGGATACACAGCCTACACTTATCGGTGCTCTTTGGTACAGAGAGAATCAGTTCATCGGCGCTAATGTTGATGCTGATGGCGATGGAAAGACAGAAGAGTACGGCGGAAGATGGGGAACATACTTCATGGCTCCTATGACCGCATTCAAGAATGCTAACGAAGCAAACAAGATCATGACACGTACAACAGCTGAAGAGCTTATCGTTGAAGACGGTCGTGTAACAGGCGTTAAGGCTACAATGTATGATGGAACTCCTGTAGTTGCTCATGCAACAAAGGGTGTTATCCTTTCAACCGGTGGTTTCGCCGCAAATATCGCTAAGGTTGTTGAGACCAACGAGTACTGGTCAAGTGAATATCTCAACGATAAGCTTGAGACAACAAACCGTTCATCACTTCAGGGTGATGGTATCAAGATGGCTGAGGCAGCAGGTGCCGATACAACAGGTGAAGGCTTCACACAGCTTATGCCTATCTCTTGGGTAGATGATGGAGATCTTGCATTCGGTGGCGGAGATTATGCTATCTACATTAACCCTACAACAGGTAACCGTTTCGTAGATGAGACTTCTGAGCGTGACGTTCTTTCTCTTGGCGAGTTCAAGAACGGTATCGAGTGGAAGGGCCACAAGGGCGTATTCATCGAGATTGCTAATGCAGCAGTTCCTATCCCTGGACCATATCCATACAAGGATGAGGACGTTGAAGGCAGACAGTATGTAAGAACTATCGGCGAGCTCGCTGATCTCTTCAAGGAGATTGGTTTCGATACCGATGCTGATGCTGTGATCGAGACAATCAAGGATTACGATCAGGCTATCATGAGCGGAACACAGCCTAAGGATGTTACAAAGAAGCAGTTCTCAGCTCTTATCGGTGATGCAGAGAAGAACGATGATGGATCATACAAGACTGATACATACAACCTTGATGATGCTAAGCTTCGTGTACGTCTTCTTGCTCCTTCAACTCACCACACAATGGGTGGTATCAAGGTTGACGTTGATCGTCATGTTCTTGATAAGGACGGCAATGTTATCCCTGGTCTCTACGCAGCAGGTGAGGTAACCGGAGGTATCCATGGTGGTAACCGTCTCGGCGGTAACGCTATCACAGAAATCTTCGTATCAGGACGTACAGCTGCTAAGGCTGCAACAGCTGATAACAAGTAATATTATCGGATATAGGTAGTCCGGAGCCGGCGGGCATCCGTTTATATGCGAGGCGCTTGCGGCGGAAAAATCTAAAACAAGCCCCCTAAGAACCACTAGGCCCTCGCCAATGTCAGATATTTTCTTTATGAAAAATCTGACTTGGCGAGGGTGCTAAGGAAAAAGAGATCCAAGTGGTTCTAAGGGGGCTTATTTTGATTTTTCTCGTCCTCGCTTAACGCATATAAACGGATGCCCGCCGGCTCTGTCCGGTTCTTGGCTCCGGCAGATCTTAGTAATTTAGGTAATATCTGAATAAATAAGTAAGGTGTATTATCTTTATGTTTCATGTAGTACAATAAGTAGGTTATAAAGCAGATATTTAGTTATATATATACTTTTGGAATTAAGCAACAAATGAGGTTTGAAATGAATTGTCCTAAATGCGGAGCTGATATAGATGCACATACAAGTAACTGCCCTAAGTGCGGTAATCCCATAATACGTATAAAGCCCATGAGGGTATGCACCAATTGCGGCAGTGACGTGCCGGATGAGGCGGATAAGTGTCCGGGATGCGGAAGAACTATTAAGAGAAGAAAACATCAGACAGCGGGAGGATTTGGTTCGACAAATACGTCAGGTGCCGGTGGGTTCAGTACTTCGGATGCGTCAGGCACAGGAGCATTTGACGGAGGAGTACACAATGCTAAGGGTACAGTCGGAGGTTTTACAGCAGAACTAAAGAAGGAAAGGTATGCCTGGCTTCAGGCGATTGTTCCCGGAATGCTGGCATTGGCATACCACTGGCTGGTGTTGAGAGACAATATGGAATTCAATCTGGCTAACACATTTCTGATTTTTGAGGCCCTGGTGTTTATCTTCGGCTATATGGATATAAAAGATCTCGAGAAAAGACCGGAGATGATGGGAGGACTAGTATATAGCAATAGGTTTGTATATATGACTTATTTTCTGCCGATCCTCAGCCTTTGGGAGAGAAAACAGCTTCCGGGGATGAATAGAAGGGCGATGTATCCGCTGGTGCACATAGTGTTGGTTACGATTCTCGTTTTCAGTGTGATGATCAGCATGAATTCTGTTGGGACTGAGATGCGTAGTGTTATTTGATCTTAGTTTAAGATGAGTCCACCGGGGACGGTTTTCGCCGGCGAGAATCGTCCCCGGTGGATTATGATTTTTCACAACTCAGCTCAACGCATTCAAATGGATGTCCGACCACTCGGACCTGCATATGCCTTGGTTGGAAGGTTATCTAACAGCCATTAAACAGAAAGAGCAAGGGTGAATGCCCTTGCTCTTTTGAATTAGAAAAATCAATATGAACTTTGATATGTAGTAACTACCGAAACCAATGTGCCGTAAGGGGTGGACTTTACGGTTGTTGTCGTGACAGACCCGTCAGCATTCACTATGGTTGAGGTGCCTTCTCCCTGTGAAGCGGCAGACACGGCATTTTCAACTGTTTCGTTTGTTCTGGCTGCACCTTCCTCTGTTTCGATGTTGGCATTGGTATAGCCGGTGTAGGAGGTTCCGTTAGAGGACACGCCTGACACCTGAGTGACGTTTCCGATAGCTCTGGCACTCTGGACTTCGGCAGTTGTCGGATCCTGATATGATGTCTGGCCCGAAGCATTGGCAGAAGAACCGTTATTAATATAAAGGCCTGAAACTGTGGCTCCGCCGGTGATTTCGTCAATGGTGGCGGGAATAGTTACTGTCAGGGCGATGTTTTCTGCGGATGCCGGATAGAGCTCAGTGAAATCCTTCACCAGTTTGTCGATGTAATTGTAGGTATAAGGCGCATAAGCCATGAGAGTGTCCGGGTCTGTGCAGTAGAGACCGAATGCGCCGGCGAAATATTCATTGGCATCGGTCTTTTCGTAAGAGGACACGGGAGAGGACTTTACTTCATATTCAAATATCCTCTTGAACTCATCTGTATCGGAAATAAATCTGTCCCCTTCCTCAGTGACCAGGAATTTAATGCCTTTGTATACAACCACTTTCATTTTGGCGTTCTGATCTGCCATGCAAATGTCGTCGAAGTAGTGCCCCATCTCGTGGGTGATGGCCTCGGCCCCACCATAGTCCTGATTTGTAAGTATGATCTTTGCTTCCTGACCTTCTTGACCGGAATAGGCGCCCAGAACACTGTCCACAAGCGGATTGGTATCAAAGAAATAAATCACATTTCCGCTTGCCTCATAAGCCTGCCGTATGGACGCAGGGATCATATTGTACTGATTGGTGACTGCCTGTATCTGGGTTGGATTTACCGAAGAGCCAAAATCCGAAAGGGGAATGGCCGCAAAGGAAGTCAGGGCTCCGCTAAGAGTGATGCCGACCGCAGCCAGGGCTGTAGGTAGTATTTTTTTTATCAATAGTTATCCTCCGTTAGTGTCTTAAGTGAAAATAATTATAAAACGAATACCATTATTTAAAGGTATTAAGTATATGTTAATTGACTATCGGCAATTAACAATAAAATATATAAATCAAAAATGTGACGTTTTTATGTCGTTTGAAAAATGGAGCCTTAATATCTGAATCTGTATATCAGATATTAAGGCTCCAAAAAATAGCGTTAATAGAGGGAATCAGATACTCTCTATGTGTCTGTCTATGTATTTGTTTATGGTCTCTTTTATCATTTTGAATTTCTCTCTGGTGTCTACAACATCACTCTTGAAATCCAGCATCTCATCAAGATAGCCCTGCTGACGGACCTCAATGAAGCTCTGTCTGTAAACCAGTCCGTATACAAAACCGATATGCCCTATGATATAGTCGGCAGGTGTCTTTGAGTGATTTCTGTCAACATTATGTTCTGAGACTATGTCTTCGAAAACATCCTGAGATATGGTCGAAGCTCTGAAATCAGCTTCAGGAATGTCATATATTTCTGCTCTCGGTGTGATGCAGTTGACCTTGATAATGTCTACCTTATCCGCATCTCTCAGGAGATTAACAAAAAGAAGCTCCCGATCACTTAGATCATCCGGCAGGATGTAGATATTGTGAAGACGAATGACTTTTTCCAGGAGCTCGTCTTCCGAAGAATCCTCCGTGAACAATCTGATATTTCCGTCTATGAACAAGACCTCTGCACTAAGTTCTGCGTGATTGCAGGAGATTTTATCTAAAAATGTATGATATCTCCTTAACTGCTCAAATCTGCCTATGTCATGAAGCATACCGGAAAGCCAGGCTATGTCACGGTCTTCCTGAGACAGATTAAGTGAGTCGGATATTTTGTCGCAAAGTTCTGCTACTCTGTAGGTGTGATCTATCTTGAGTTTTACCTTCACATCCGTAACATCATAGGCTGATGTATAACGGTCAAAAGCTGAAAGCACGTGTTCTCTGTTTATAAGCATTATATATTCCTCTTAAATAAAATTTATACGATATGATGTATCACAGTTTAGGCGAAAACAAGGATTAGTCAAGAGGCAAAGGGTGCGACAAATGATAAACACTGCTTAATTATGGCTGAAAATAAAGATTAAGCGGTGTTGGACGATTTGTTTTATTAACTCAAACTTGTATAATAGGGTTTAAAATGCAGATTGTATTTTAGAATAGAAAACGATCAGATATGCATTCGCATGTAGTAAGTAAACAGCGAAAACATGCTTATAAACAGGAGGTATTTCATGAAAGTATTAATGATCAACGGAAGCAGAAATGCAGCGGGATGTACATTTACAGCATTATCAGAGATTGCAAAGGAGCTTAATGCGGAAGGCATCGACACAGAGATTTTCCATGTGGGCAAGGATGCCGTGGATGGCAAGGTTAATGAGATGGTCCAGGTGGCAATTGAAAAGATGAAGGAGTCAGAAGGACTTATCATCGGTTCTCCTGTTTACTATGCATCACCGTCAGGTGAGGTGATTGCGTTCCTTGACCGTTTCTTCGGGGCAGGATCACAGGTTCTCAGACACAAGCCGGCAGCAGCCATCGCTTCAGCCCGCCGTGCAGGTACCACAGCAACACTGGATGTACTGAATAAATATCTTCAGTATTCGGAGATGCCTCTCGTTACAACCAATTACTGGCCAATGGTTCACGGAAATGTACCTTCAGAGGTCATGCAGGATAAGGAGGGCATACAGACCATGCACGTACTCGGAAAGAACATGGCCTGGATTCTCAAGTGTATAGAGGCCGGAAAGAAGGCAGGAGTTGAGGAGCCCGAAAAGGTTGATAAGATAAAGACGAATTTTATAAGATAAATTTCAATCGGGGACGGTTAAAACCCTCCCCGATTAATGGTTTGTTGCCGTACACTCGTGACTAGGCTTTAGTCGTAAGTATAGTATTAAATGGGTCTTGGAAGCACACAAAATGGGAAACAGATCAAACACAACGAAAAATCTAACAAAAGTCCCTCTTTGGAGCGGAATATTGATGTTCAGCCTTCCGCTTATAGCATCTAATTTGCTGCAGATCCTTTTCAATATCTCTGATATTGCAGTTGTCGGAAGATTTGCGGGACCGATTGCACTAGGTGCTGTGGGATCCACAACCACGCTGGTGACACTATATACAACCTTTATTATCGGCATTGCAAACGGTGTAAATGTTACCGTGGCTTATACGATAGGCAAAGGCAAAAATGAAGCGGTGAAAAGAGCAGTGTTCACAGCATTCGCCCTATGTCTAATGATAGGTCTTTTTACGATGCTGTTCAGTGAAGTGACAAAGATATGGGTTTTATCATTGCTCAAAACCAAGTCATCTTTACTACCCGGGGCGATGAAGTATCTGAGCATATATTTTCTCGGTATTCCGGCACTTGCAATCTTTAACTTCGGTAATGCTACATACAGCGCAGCCGGTAATACCCGTAAGCCTTTGATGTTACTTACTATATCAGGTTTCATTAATATTCTGCTTAATCTTTACTTTGTAATAGTCATGAACCTGGATGTGGTGGGTGTTGCACTTGCAAGTGTGATCTCACAGTATTTTTCTGCCTTCTGCATTTTGTTTTCCATCATTCGTGAGAAAGCAATGATCGGCTTAGACATAAGTTTTGCGAATTTTGACAGGAAGATTGCAATGCGTATTCTTCCCATAAGTTTGACCTCAGGTTTAGCTAATGCTATTTTCCAAATTGCTAATCTTTTTGTTCAGTACGGAGTAAATACCTTCGATGCAATTACAGTTGCCGGAGCAGCCGCAGCGCAGAATGCAGACGGGCTTGATTATGATGTAATGGCTGCATTTTACACAGCCGGAGCAAGCTTCATCGGACAAAATTATGGTGCAGGTCTAATGGATCGTGTCAAAAAAACTTATCACATAAGTCTTTTCTATAGTTTTGTAATAGGAAATATCATTGGTTTAAGCCTGTATATATTTGGAGTTCCGTTCCTAAGGATATTCACTACTGATCAGGCGGTTGTCGAAACCGGAATGTACCGTCTTTCCATAATGGCTTTATCCTATGGCTTTTCCGCGTTTATGGATGATTCCATTGCGGCATCTCGAGGTCTTGGAAAGAGCTTCATCCCAACTGTTATAGTTATTCTTGGTTCCTGTGTGTTCCGTATTATTTGGATTTTTACTGTATTTGCATATTTTAAAACAGTAACGTCACTTTACCTTCTGTATATTTTTTCATGGACTATCACAGGAATAGCAGAAATGATATATTTCAACAGGATTTACAGGGAAGCCTGCAAATCCTAAAGATTAAAAATCAAATGTAATGACGGAGTAGGATTCATGTAACCCAAACCATAATTAAATCAACACCAAAAGAATCTAAATTGTACATTGTGTATGGTTATGCTAAACTAACTACTAAAAGAAACGTTTGAAAGGAGAAACGAATAATGGATCTTAAATTAAAAGATAAGGTAGTCATGATAACCGGTTCAACAGGCGGCGTAGGTGAATCTTTGGTAAGAGCTTTTGCTGCAGAGGGTTGCAAACTTGCAATTTCTTCTACAAAGCAGGAGAAGCTCGACAAACTGGTTCCAACACTCGACATTGCTCCGGATCATCTTCTCACATTTGTTGTTGATGTTTCAAAAGAAGATCAGATAAAGGATATGGTTGAAAAGACCGTAGAACATTTTGGTTCTCTTGATGTCCAGGTAAATAATGCCGGATACGAAGGAAAGAGCATCCCTGTAGATGAGCAGACAGTAGACAACATGATGGCTGTATACAACATAAATGTATTCGGATCTCTGTTTGGAATGAAATATGCCCTTCAGCAGATGAAGAAGCAGAAGCACGGCGCTATTGTTAATATCTCTTCACAAGGATCTATTACAGGTGCTGCCACTATGTCAGCATATGTTTCTTCTAAGCATGCCGTTTTCGGTATATCAAAGTGCGCGGCTCTTGAAGTTGCCGAAATGGGAATCCATATTAACTGCATAGGACCCGGACCTATCGACACCCCTATGAT
This sequence comes from Oribacterium sp. FC2011, assembly GCF_000701645.1. Taxonomy (NCBI): domain Bacteria; kingdom Bacillati; phylum Bacillota; class Clostridia; order Lachnospirales; family Lachnospiraceae; genus Oribacterium; species Oribacterium sp. FC2011. Next base: position 203,703 of record NZ_JNJM01000001.1, on the reverse strand, counting down.
GACAAAGCTTGAAAAGCAGGCACTTGGTGAGAATGTATCGAAGGAAGAAGCTATGAAGATCTTTGCTGCCGCATATCCTGATAAGCGCTATGCAAAACCTGAAGAAGTTGCAGATCTCGCTCTGTTCCTTGCATCAGATATTTCAAGCCATATCACCGGTTCACTCGTCACAATGGACGGCGGTCAGGCAGCTTTAGGAAGATAATAATCGTATTATTGATAAGACTAATAAATATCAAAAGCCTTACGAAGAGTCATTCATCTTCGTAAGGCTTTTATCATTGGTTTATCATATTGTTTTCAGCCAATAGTCTCATAGATCATATCCATGAATCCGCTGAAATTATCATCATAGTGAAGCTGCGTGATCCTGGAAAGATAACCGTCATTATCGTAAGTAAACAGATAATCTAATGGCTGATTGGAACCTCTACCAATATGAACAGAAATAATGTATATTTTACCATATATTTAACTTTCAATGTCATTAAGCCTTGGGAATAACTCAAACTGATGGAGATGTGACCTTATGGAATATATAGTGCTAGGACTATTCTGCATAAGTCTTTTGCTTTGTATATCGCTGAATATTTCAATAATCTGTGCTCTTTTGGCAGGGCTTATTCTGTTCATGCTTTACGGAAGACATAAAGGATTTTCCTGGAAGTCTCTAATATCCATGGCTATCAATGGGATCAAAACCGTTAGTAATATATTGATCACTTTTATCCTTATAGGTGTGATGACTGCACTCTGGAGGGCTTCAGGAACCATTCCTTTTATTGTCTCTAAGGCCTCAACCCTTATAAGACCATCCATTTTTCTTCTTATGACTTTCCTTCTTAATAGCGGGCTCTCGGTTCTTACCGGAACGTCCTTTGGTACTTCGGCAACAATGGGCGTGATCTGTGCCTCAATTGGTTCAGCTATAATTGCATGCAACCAGACCCTTACAATCCTTCTCTGTAATCAGCTTTGCAGCGGACTATATAAAGAAAAGGATAAACTCGCTGTTGATCTGGAAGATACAGCAGTCGTTATCGCACCATTAATTCCATGGTCAATAGCCGGAGCTGTTCCTTTGGCCACAGTAGGTGCACCTTCAACAGCAATATTTGCTTCATTCTATCTCTTGTTACTTCCTATTTACAGGTTACGTTCGGCAAGGTATGAGAAAAGCTAAACAAAAGAATAACTTTTTCAAATTCTGGCTCCCTTTGGCGGAGCCAGAATTTTTTTACAAAAAATCTCGAAAAAAAACTAATAACAAAAGAACCCCTCACCTACAACCTCTTATTTTAAAAAGAGATATTATTTTATGATTTAATCCTTTTCCAAAACATTGGTGCCAGAGACTCTTACATATGCTACGATATAAACAGGTTTAGACAAAAGAGTTTACCGTTTATATCGTAGCTTTTCGCTATTTATATATTTGACAGGTAAGCATAGGTCGGGATGATCCGGAATCAGCGGATAATAATGTTTATATGCATGAGAACAGAGATAGTAGATTGAATGGGGGCAATACTATGGAAGAGAGAAAGCTGCCTGTAGGGATTCAGAGCTTCGAAAAAATAATTGAGAATCAGAACATCTATGTGGATAAGACAGAGTATATTTATAAGCTGGTTCATACGGATGTGCCCTATTTTCTAAGCCGGCCGAGACGATTTGGTAAGAGTTTGCTGTTATCTACATTGAGGGCTTACTGGGAGGGGAAGAAGGAACTGTTCCGTGGACTTGCCATAGAGAGACTGGAGCAGGAAGATCCAAATGCATGGCAGACCTACCCGGTGTTTTATTTTGATTTCAATAGGGCGAACTATCAGGAAAATGGGGCACTGAATTCTGTCTTGAAAGTAAATATTGAAGAGTGGGAAAAACAGTATGGAAAAACAACTGAAGATGCACCTCTTGGAACGAGATTTGGACAACTGCTTAGGGCAGCTTCAGAACAGACCGGGAAACGCTGTGTGGTACTGGTGGATGAGTATGATAAACCACTGCTTGAAACCATGGAGAATAGGGAATTGGTGGAAAACAACAAAGCTGTGTTTAAGGGCTTCTTCAGTTCCCTGAAAAGCGAGGATGCCTATATACGTTTTATCTTTATCACCGGAGTCACTAAGTTCAGCAAGGTGAGCATTTTCAGTGATCTTAACCAGCTTCGGGATATATCCATGAGCATGGACTATGCGGAAATCTGCGGTATCACAGAGCAGGAAATGACAGATACCTTTATGCCGGAGATTGATGCACTGGCCGAAGAGCAGGATATGAGCCGCAGTGAGTGTCTTATAAAACTCAAGAAAGAGTATGATGGTTATCATTTCCATCAAAAGGGAGAGGGATTATATAACCCCTTCAGCCTGCTCTGTGCATATGCGGACAGAGAATTTGGCGCATACTGGTTTGAGACTGGAACCCCCACGTTTCTTGTAGAAAGGTTAAAGAAGTTACAGTTTGACCCGAGACGTTTTACAGATAATTCCATATTTGCAACAAAGAGTGAGTTAATGGATTACCGGGATGATAATCTGGATATAATTCCTCTGCTGTATCAGACGGGGTATCTGACTGTCACAGAGTATGATGCCCGAAAATCAGCATACATCCTGGGATTTCCTAACGAGGAAGTTAAGTATGGGCTTTTAAAGAGCTTATTTCCTGTTTATGCCGGGAATGTAGGAGCAACAACCGGAAACGATATACTTACATTGGTTAAATATGCCGAGGATGGTGAGGTTGAAGGTATACGTAAGGTGTTTAAGGCTCTGTTTGCCGGAATTCCTTATACAACAAAAGCGGACCCGTTTGAGCATGATTTTCAGTCCGTGTTTTATATCACCTTTACTCTCCTCGGGCAGTATGTTGAATGTGAGCAGCATACATATACAGGAAGGATCGACTGTATCCTAAGAACAAAGCAGTTTATCTATATTTTTGAGTTTAAGCGTGACGAGAGTGCGGATGCGGCACTTAAGCAGATCGAAGATATGCATTATGCTGACCCCTACGCTGCGGACAGCCGAAAGCTGTATAAGATTGGGGTGAACTTCAGCTCTGAGACCAGGCAGATGACAGAATGGAAGGTTGAGGGATAGAATAATATCATGTTTTAGATGTGGTGCTGTAAAGAGACATATAATGTAGAGGACGTTGACCGGGGAGGTTAACGTCCTTTCTGTTCATAGATGTAAATGAATTTGTGGGATTTAATCCGACATTATTTCACCTGAAACTCCCCGAGAAACCTGAATTCAAAGGGATGGTTTCCTGTCAGCTTTTCATAATCCTCATAACTTAAGTCTGAGCATTCAATAAGATAATCATATTCTCCAAGCTCTGTTTTTTTCGGTCTGTCATGGATGGTGACGAGCTTTGCGCCTGCCTTTTCAAGATCAGACATGAGTCCCGGAAGATACTCTGCTTTTCCGGAAGCTATAAATGCTGCTCTGTCATTTTCCTCAGTGGAGGGGTCTTCCTTTGAAAGAACATAGAACCTTGTTTTATTGCTGTCATTATTCTGTATACCTGCTGCCAGGACATCAAGTCCGTATACCTCAGCACAGGCGGCAGAAGCGATGGCAGCATTTGCGGCATTACCTTCTTCTGCAACAAGTCTTGCGCCCTCGGCAGTGCTGGAAACCTCGATTATCTCGGCATCCGGGAGATTTTCCTTAAGCCAGTTCTTCCCCTGAGCGATTCCCTGTTTGTGAGAGTAAACCTTTTCTATATTTCCGACTTCTGCCCCGGGCATAACCAGGAGATTTTGATTGATGGGTAATTCCACCTCGCCGACAACGGAAACTATTTTCTGATTGATAACGATGTCAACGTAGTCTGTTACGGCTCCGCCGATGGTGTTTTCCTGAGGAATAACCGCATAGTTACTTTTCCCATTGATCAATGCTTCTACCGCATCGGAAACTGTTTTATACGGGGTGTAAGTTCCTTCTTTTTCAAAAAATACACCGCAGGCTTCCTGAGTATAGGTTCCCTCGGGTCCGAGATAACTTATGATTGCGGAATCATATTCACTTCCGGTTGCTGCTTCGGTCTCCGATACAGACTCCTGTGTGACTTCGGTTTCGGTCTCTGATACAGATTTCTGTGCGGCTTCGGATTGAACCTCCGATGTAGACTCCTGTGCGGGTTCCTCAACTGTTTTCTCTATGACCGGTGTATTGATTTGTTCACATCCGGTCTGAAACACCGTCAAGGACATCAGAAGCAGCAAAACAGAAATATTTTTATTGATCAGGTGCATAACGTATTCTCCTCTGTAAGGTCTCATTTTCTGTGCCATTTCACAGCAATTCATCCTCCCAGCAGAACTGTTACCATTTTTTATTTAATTTCTGAAGTAATGATGCTGTATCAGATTCTGCTTTCAATTATTTGATATATAATTTATACTTTAAAGGTTGTTTGAATGCAATAGTTCAGCCTGTGGACCATAGGGAAGTTAATAATGATACATTTTGGAAAAATGGACCATTATTAACTTCCCCATGGTCCATCGGAAAATTATTTAGAATCAGAAAAAGAGGTAATCAATGAAGATAGCAGTAACTTATGAAAATGGTCAGGTGTTCCAGCATTTTGGAAAGACCAAAGAGTTTAAGCTCTATACGGTAGAGGATGGAAAGGTTGTTTCAAGTGAAATTCTTGGATCCGGCACAGCAGGACATGAGGCTCTTGCCGGTGTACTGAAGGATGCAGAGGTTGATACATTAATCTGCGGTGGACTCGGCGGCGGTGCACAGGCAGCCCTTGCAGAAATGGGAATCAAGGTTATTTCGGGAGCAGCCGGAAATACAGATGAAGCTGTTGAGGAGTACCTTGCAGGAAATCTGGTTTCCCAGGGTGTAAACTGTGACCATCATGGAGAAGATCACCATCACGGTGAAGGTCATCATTGCGGACATCATGATCATAATGAAGAGAGTGAAGAAGCAAGTGGCTGCGGCTGTGGACACCACGATGAAGAAGGCTGTGACTGTGGAGATGATTGTGAAGGCGATTGCGGTGGATGTGGCGGCGGATGCTGCGGCGGCAGTCGTGAAATGAGCATCATTTACGAGGGTAAGAATGCCGGTAAGTCAGTAAGCGTTCACTACACAGGAACCCTTGACGACGGAAGCAAGTTTGATTCATCTTATGACCGCAACCAGCCATTATCTTTTATTGCCGGTGTCGGCATGATGATCCCTGGATTTGACATGGCAGTAGTGGATATGGAAGTTGGAGAAAGCAGAAGCATTCACATCGAGCCTGCAGATGCATACGGCGAGTACAACGAAAAGAAGTTAGTCACCATAAATGTTTCGGAAATTCCCGGAGCTGAGAGCCTTGAGATCGGACAGGATGTAATGCTCATGAACGAAATGGGAATGCGTTTCCCGGTTACAGTAAAAGAGAAGACTCCAGAGACTGTTACATTCGACGGTAACCATAGACTTGCGGGAAAAGCGCTGAATTTCGACATTACACTGTTGGAAGTGGCTGAATAATGATTAATGAAAAAGAATACTATTGTATTCACCCGCGGCGGATAATGATCTGCCGCGGGCTTTTTTTCTCAAAATTTTAATAGTAATTTATTATCGATTACACATGCGTTAACTCGTTACATATTGAAAGTATTGTAATGTATTTCAGTTGACGGGTATATATTGTATACTTGTAGTAGTTTTGTTAATGAATCTGAACATACGGGGGCGTGACCTGCAAGTCACACGGGAATTATGACGGACGAAAACATTGAAACAAAAGAAAATGAAAAGTTGATAAAGAATGAGATAGAAAAGGTTCAGGCGCTGCTGGAGCCCTATGGCTTTTCTTTTTTTGAGCTTGCTGCCTGTTCTCCGAAGGGAGCCAAGGCTAAGGGGGCTGTCGCCGATTCGGTGGCAGTACTGGTTGAAAATCCAGCCTTCTTTTCCATGATGAGATCAAATCTCGAGCTTCCAATGAAGGAGCTTGTAAAATACAGTGGAGCGCCAAGGAAGATTATCGAGAAACACAGGAAATATATCATTGCGGCGGCGGAGATACTGAACGGAGAGTTTCCGGAGCTTGGAGAATATTTTTCATATATCAGTAAAGTTATCAGGAAATAACCGATAATACTATAAATCTGTTTCGGGAAAATACGGATTGGATATATGAATGAAATGTTTAAATGACATAGAAAACAGGAAGTGATGATACATGAAAGCAGTAGTTCTGGAAGTTAAAAACGGTAAGGCGGCGGTTCTCAAGAAGAACGGTGACATTATCAGAATAAAACAGAATGAGTTACAGGCGGGGGATACCATCGATATTGTCGGGACCACCCGCGGTACAGGAGCCGGACCGATTGCGGCAGAGATATTGAAACGTCTCGTGGCAGCAGCATTTATGGTGGTGGTTCTGACCTTTGTGGTCTGGTATACCTACAACGCGGCATTTGCGGTTTCCTATGTGTCTGTGGATGTAAATCCATCACTGGAGTTCTCATTAAACCGTTTTAACCGAGTTATAAAGGTTTATTCGGTAAACGACGAAGCCATCACCTTGGAAAAAGAACTGGAAACAAAACATCTTATAGGTAATACTCTGGGGCAGGCGCTCAAAAAGACAGTCGAGGTTATGGAGGAGCAGGGGCTTTTTGCTGATTCAAAAAACAATGCGACATCAGGAACGGGCAAAGGTGATACAGCAGGGAAAGAAGCGACCAAAGATAAAATATCCGGGAACGGGAAAAATACATCGACAGCATGTATCCTTCTCAATGTCTCGGGATCGGAACCTGAAAGAACCGGGCTGCTTGTAGATGAGATAAAAGAAAGTCTCAATGAAATTTCAGGAATGACCAATGTGACTACCAATTCGGACAGCAACGGAACCGGCAGCAGTTATTATCTGATAAACACAGCTGACCTCACAGAACATAACATGGCATCCAATCTTTCTATATCAACAGGAAGGTATCAGGCGATACGTACCGTAGAGGCAAGAAATTCCATTATAGCATCACATAGGAAGGATACCGCTGCTGTTGAAAAAAGAGCCTCAGAGATACAGATTGATAAGAGTCTGGCTGAACGCTATAAGGAGGCATCTGTTGAAGATCTTATGAAGGGTGTCGGTGCCGTAAAGGGTACGTACAAAGCTCCTGAATTAAAGAAAGATGATGGCAAGGTATCTATCAGTAACCTTGACATCCAGTATGAGACTCATGAATCTGTTGAAGGCTTTGAGCCGGAGACGGTTCCCGAAATGTATGATGTAAACGGAAACCTCATTACAGGTGACTGGGCTGAGATGGAAACATTACCGGAACAGTCTTTCGGTGAAGATCCGATAGAAGCTGCGGTAGAGATAAATGAAGGATATAATGCAGATTCAGAAGGCAATGACGTTCCCGCAGGTTCTGCAGGAAATGAAAATGCCTATGAGTTCGGTCCTTCAAGAGGAGATACTTCTGTCACTGTTCCTGAAACAACAGTTGACCAGGGAACTATATCCCCGGGACCCCAGGTTCCCGTTGGTCCGTGGATGCAGATTCCATATTAAACGGGATAAAACTATTTCATAAAAAAAATGGGCCGCCGGTCGAATCCGGCGGATTGGATTTGCAAGTAAAACTCAGCCGGGTATAGGTAAGCCGGAGTCAATTGGCTCAGGTCTGTCTATACCCGGCTGAGTTGTTACCGGTTCATACTGGATTTCTTACGTTTTCTATCCCTTTTATCGCGGTTTTGTTTTCATACATCAGGACATCCGCACGGTTAACGGCATCGAATACATCCTCCGAAGCATTTTTTGTGATTATACCGTAAGCAAAAGACATATTAAATTTGCCGTATTTTTCATCGGTATCCTTGCGCTTTTGAAGTTCTTCCAAAATGGATTTGCATTTTGTTAAGTCTTGTCCAAGAAATACAAACTCATCACCGCCGGTTCGGTATAATCGTCCATAAGGTTCCAGTGCATCAGCTATGGTGCAGGCATTGGCCCTGAGATACTGGTCTCCGCTGTCGTGACCGAAACTGTCGTTTACAACCTTCAGATTATTGAGGTCTATGCTTGCGACCACCATATCTTCCTTGCCTGAGTTTTCAAGGGCAAAGTTTTTATAGGCTGTACGGTTTGGCAAACCTGTAACCGGATCACGTTTCAGGTCGAGGTTCAGGAACATGTAGTAAGTAAAGTTAAGACCTATAGCCATCAATATAGGTATGATCTCGCCCTGATAGGAAAAATCATAAAATATCACACCGGTAATGATCAAAGCCAGAAGCTGCTGCGCAGTGAGACGTTCGGTTCTTGTTGTACGGTATTTACCTACGATTATGGAAAGGATTGTTGGTGAATAGATGATCAGGCACAGAATAGGGCGTAACCACCAGAGAGGTCCTTCTATATATTCACCTTCAGGGGTTACGCTGAAATATACCGGATATATTAAATTCAGGAACATTTCCACAGCATAGATAACAGCCAGTAAGCCAACGAGCCTGCCCTTGGTGGAATTGAAAAACCTGACCTTAGTGCACTTTATAAAAAGGAATGGCATGATCATCACGCCCAAATAGATCAAAGTATAACACCATTCAAGAAACTGTTTATGTCCCTGACCATAAACACAATGTACAACGTTGGTTATGATCGATAAGATAATGATCTCAATTGAGCATAAGATGATTCCGCTTTTTATGGTTTTTTGTATTGTATGATCAGACTTCAGCTGGATCAGTAAAAACACAATGGTCAGGATGGCAATCCAACAATTGAAGTTTAAATAACTGACGGCATATTCTATTGTTTCTCTTAAATTTGCCATGCTTTACACTCCAAAAGGAAAAATTTTTTCATAAACAAACATGTCATTATCGGCTTTCCTGAATATGAGCCATTTAAAATACAATGATACCAATATTGCAGAGATTATCTTTTGGAGAGAATCAAACCCCATGCAATAGAGCGTGGAAAATTATTGGATTTTCATAGTTTAATTGACTTTTCAAAGTTGTCGAGAGCCAGGCGTTAAGATCTGGCTCTTTTATTTTTGCCTCAAAATATATGTCAGCATTTCCACGAATGCTATCATGACTGTCTGCTGGTCAACGGCCATGTAATTGTTGGAGATGTTCGGTAAGAGAAGTATATTTGAAATAGGGGTATGTTTGGTTCTTTCTATATTACAGGTTACAAGCCAGAGCTTATCTGTTATGGAAGAGATTTCCTCAATTATGCGCTGGTAGCTTTTCATATCGTGATAGACGCTGAAAATGATAACTGTTGTGTCTGAATCTACCAGCTTTTCGGAATGCTCATAGCTCAGAAGATCTGAGGCAACAAGGCAGGGGATGCCAAGGTCTGTGAGATTCATCCGGAATTTATCGCAAACTATCTTATTTCTGTATCGTCCAAAACACATAACTTTATCAGATGAAAGTATGTCAGTTGAAAGCTTGTTTAGTCCATCACCACATGCCTCCGGTATAGACATTATGGCATCGGAAAAGGAGCTTGCGATTTTTTGAAGAGGATTGTCGGAAGCTGACTGTGCACTTTCGGAACGGAGCCAGGCATCCATTTCATATTTGAAATCCTTATAGCCGTTAAAACCCAGTCGTTTGCAAAATCTCAGCATGGCTGAAGTAGAGACGTCGGCAAAACCCGCTATCTGTGTGATGGTGAAGGTGTGTATGAGGTCAGGATTTTTAATGATCATCTGATAGAGTTTCTGTTCATTCGAGGTGTAGGAATCCTTAAATTGATGCATTTTTTCTATGATATTCATTAATCTGCTCCTGCATTTATAAAAAAAACATAACGTTGTCAATAATATATCAAAAACCCGTTGCATTATCTATAGCCGGATGATAATATTGCCACAGAAAACCGTATCTAATTGACAAAATTGTCAAAATGAACTGAGAGGTAAAAAATTATGAAAAAACTAGAACTGGGTAGGAAGATTACTTCAGTGGTTATGGCAGGTGCCATGACAGCAACAGCACTTGCAGGTTGTGCGGGAAACACACCTACTGCAACAACTGCAGCACCGGCAGAAACAACTGCAGCTGCAACAGAAGCAGCAACAGAAGCTCCGGCAGCAGAGGGAGGAGCGGTTTCAGGAACATTTACAGGATCAGCACCTGGAATCCACGGTGACAGCAACCCTGTAACAGTAACATTGACACTTGAAGACGGAAAGATCGCTGACGTTAAGATCGAAGGTCCGGGAGAGACAGACGGTATCGGATCAAAGCCTATCGCAGATTTCCCTGAGAAGATGATCGCAGGAAACACAATTCAGGTTGATGCTGTTTCCGGTGCAACCATCACATCAGATGCTATCGTTAAGGCAGCTACAGCAGCTCTTGCAGAGGCAGGACTTAAGCCTGAAGACCTTGATTCAATAGAAATCGATGCAGCAGTTGAGCCTCAAGAGGATATGACCATCGAAACAGATATAGTTGTAGTTGGTATGGGTGGCGCAGGTATGACAGCAGCCATCACAGCAGCTGACGCAGGTAAGAAGGTAGTTATCCTTGAGTCACAGGTAATGGGCGGTGGAAACACTGTTCGTTCAACAGGTGGCCTCAATGCTGCAGGCACAGAATACCAGAGCAAGAATGAGTTTACAGAGGGTGACGGTGTTGAGAAGACTCTCAAGACAGCTGCTACGGATTGGGCTGATAACAAGACTATCACAGAGCTTGCTGCAACAGTTCAGCAGCAGTGGGATGCTTACCAGGCTTCACCTGAAGGATATTTCGATTCTCCTGAGCTTATGGCTCTCGATACAATCATCGGCGGACACGGAATCAACGATCCTGAGCTTGTTGATACACTTACAAAGAATTCAGCAGGTGCTATCACATGGCTTAAGGAGCACAACGCAGAGCTTTCATCTGTTGGTGCTGCCGGCGGTGCTTCAGTTAAGCGTATCCACAGACCTGTAGATGCAGAAGGCAAGACACTTTCAGTCGGAGCATTCATCGTACCTGCTCTTACAAAGAACGTTGAGGAGAGAGACGGTATCGAGGTTTACTACAATACAACAGCTAACAAGATCATCATGGAAGACGGCAAGGCAGTTGGTGTCGTTGCAGAAGGTGAGACCGGAAATGAGATCACTGTAAATGCCAAGGCTGTAGTTCTTGCAACCGGTGGTTTCGGTGCAAACCAGGAGATGGTTGAAGAGCTTAAACCTGATCTCAAGGGCTTCTGCTCAACCAATGCTGACGGTGCTCTTGGCCAGGGTATCAAGATGGCACAGGCTGAAGATGTTAATGCTGACGTAGTTGATCTTGATCAGATCCAGATCCATCCTACAGTTCATATTGATGAGGGCGGCAATGCACACCTTATCACAGAGGGTGTTCGTGGTGACGGTGCTATCCTTGTAAACAACGAAGGAAAACGTTTCTACGATGAAGTTGCAACAAGAGATAAGGTTTCTGCAGCTGAGATCGAGCAGACAAACGGTACAGCATGGCTTATCCTTGATCAGAAGATGATCGATGGTTCTAAGGTATATAAGGGCTACCTTGATTCCGGTTACGGCTATACAGGTGAGACTTATGAGGAGCTTGCAGAGGCTATCGGTATCCCTGCAGATGCATTCAAGGAGACAATGGAAGGCTGGGCTAAGATCTGGGCTGACAAGAAGGATGAAGAGTTCGGACGTACATCATTCTCTAATGAGAACGACCTTGCAACAGCACCTTACTATGCAATCCTTGTAACTCCCGGTATCCATCACACAATGGGTGGTCTTAAGATCAATACTAATTCAGAAGTTATCAACAAGTCAGGCGAAGTTATCCCTGGTCTTTTCGCAGCCGGTGAGGTTACCGGAGGCGTTCACGGCGGAAACCGTCTTGGCGGAACTGCTGTAACTGATATCATCGTATTTGGTCAGATCGCAGGAAATAGCGCTGTAGATTACGTTGGATAAAACTATAATAATATAAAGTGGTTTGACACTTTTGAAGGCGGTCGGGTTATCCCGGCCGCCTTTTTATATCCCATCGGGAATTCCACCGGGGACGGTTCTCGCTGGCGAGAACCGTCCCCGGTGGAGCGGATGTGAATATGCTGCTGGAAAATTGTTTTCCAAATGTAAGTATATCGGCCCTTTTGCTGTTCCTGATGCAAATGATTTATATAAAATTATCTTAGGTCGATAATTCATATATAGGGCAATGAAAAAGGAAGGTATGCTGATTTGAGAACGAATAGAAACCATAATCTGATACTGGCTTCAATTGCGTGTCTTTTTGTTGTCTTTTGTTTTACCTTTGGAGCTTTAGCAGACCAGACCACAGTTAACAAAGAGGTTCTAACGGTGTGTGTACCTGTTGATCGATGTCCGTTATTCTATCTCGATGATAATAAAGAGGTGATAGGTATCGGTGCTGATCTTATGAGGGCGGCAGCGGATAAAGCAGGATTCGAGGTTGAGTTCAGGGTTATGAAGGAAAAGACTCTTAAGGATGCCCTGGACAATGAGGAGTATGACATTCTTATGCCCTTCGGCAGCGCCATAAAAAGTTCTTCGGGTCAGAGCAGCATAGTTTCTGACAACCTGATGCAGACCCCCTTCACTATAGTCACAGTAAATCACCGAAATATTACATCTTTAAATAAAATTAAGGTGGGAATGCTTAAATCCCTGGGTGGTGTGGCTGAAACCATAAGCCAGATGTATCCCGGAATGGAGATCAATCTCTATGAAAAGATAGATGACTGTGTTAAAGCCCTTCGTAAAGGTGAAGTTGATGCTCTTCTTCACAATTCCTATGTATGGAGTTACGTTCTTCAGAAGCCTTCTTACAAAGACCTTTCTGCGCAGACATCAACCATATTCTCCATGGATTTCAGAGTGGGTACGAGGAATACTGCTGAGGGCTACGACATTATAAAACGACTTAATCAGGGAATTGACGGACTTCCGGATACCGTCAGACAGGGAATAATACTTGACTATACTTCCCGTAAGTTATATAAATACGACTTTTTTGATTATATCAATGAGTATGGCGTAGTCCTGCTCCTTGGTTTATTACTGTTTATATCATTACTCATTATCACACAGCAGAAATATCGTTCCTTTAAATTACAGCAGGAACAGAAAATGCGTGAGCTTATCGATCATGATCCCCTTACGGGAGTGCTCAGCATCAATGGTTTCAGAAAAAAGGTTGTGGAACTTCTGAGGGAAAATCCTGACACTAAGTATATTCTTTCCTACAACAATATAAGAGATTTCAAGTACATAAATGACCGCTTCGGTAAAGAAGCAGGTGATGAGCTTCTGACCTTCTGGGCTAAAAAATCCATGGAGGTAATGGAAGATGATGAAGCTATAGGTCGAATGGAAGGAGACCACTTTGTTGTTCTGAGACACGCAGGTGGAAATACGCAGCTTAAGAAAGATGAAAATGATGTAATCAATCATATAAGAGATTTCTTTATAAACAGAAATCATGATAATAAGGTCAGAATCTGCAGCGGAATTTATGTGCTTACACCTGAAGATTACAGGAATCCCGATGTTGATCATATGATTGATTTTGCGAGAGTAGCTGAGAAAAAGGTCAAAGAGAACCTTAAAGAGAGCTATGGCTTCTATAATCCCGATCAGTGGGAAAAGGGAATGAGATCTGCGGACATCATCGGAAATCTTCCGTTAGCAATCGGCTCCGGTGAGATACAGGTATGGTATCAGCCTCAGGTTAACTTTGAAACCGGAAAAATCATAGGAGCAGAGGCTCTGTGCCGATGGAATCATTCCAAGCTCGGCTGGATAAGCCCCGGGGAGTTTATTCCTGTTCTGGAAGAGTCCGGGCTGGTTTACGATCTTGACTGCTTTGTATGGGAAAAGGTGTGTCAGGATCTTAAGCGATGGAATCAGCAGGGAATCCACAGAACTGTATCTGTAAACATCTCAAGAAGTGATATAAAGGAACAAGTTGATATTCCAAATCACTTTAAAGAGCTGATAACAACCTACGGTCTTACTCCTGATCAGATTCATATAGAAATAACCGAGACTGCCTATGCAGAGGACTCCGCTCTTATCATTGATGCATCAAGGCGATTAAGGGAATATGGTTTTGAAGTTGAAATGGACGATTTCGGTAGCGGATATTCAGCGCTTCGTATGCTGAAGGAAATCCCTGTTGACCGTATAAAACTTGATTTCCGTTTTCTTACTGCAAACGGTGACCCGGAAAAAGGAAGGATTATCGTTTCCTATATGATAAAGATGGTCAATGACCTCGGCATGAAGCTTATCTCTGAAGGTGTAGAAGATTTATCTCAGGCAAAGTTCCTTCAGGAAAATGGATGTTCAGAAATGCAGGGATACTATTTCTGTAAGCCGCTTCCGGTGGAGGATTTTGAAAAGTTCAGTGAAGAGACGATAACCGGGTTGTTGAAAAAAGAAGGTTAAGTGCGTGAACTTAGACAGCTATAAAAAAATTTATTAAGAATTTTTATGGATTTAAATATTGATGATTTCTATTTAATCTACTAAAATTGTCTCTGAATATTTTTTTTATATTATAAATCACCTAAAGGAGGATAATTTTTTATGGGTGTAGCATCATTGGTATTAGGTATTATTGCAATCATTTTTAATTTTATTCCAATTCCGGGTATGGGCTGGTTATCAACTATTCTGGCAATCATTGGAATTATTCTTGGTGCATTGGGAAGAAAAGATCCTGCAAAAGCCGGTATTTCAACAGCCGGTATGGTTTGCTCTATAATAGGATTAGTTATATCCCTTATTTTCTATATAGCATGTGCAGCATGTGTTGGAGCTCTGGCTTACGCATAAGGATATATTGTAATAAGAAAGAGACCCCTGCCTTTGTGCGGGGGTTTTTAATAAGGAGAAAATGCATTTATACACAAACTTCTTTGGTTTGAAAATCCCATCATACGGATTATGTATTGCAGCGGGGCTTGTTCTGGCCAATATTGTTGCAGTAATTATTATAAAAAGAAATAAGCTTGATTTTAATGACTTCATTATTCTCGAGGCATATTGTTTATTAGGGGCATTTACAGGTGCTAAGGCGCTGTATCTCATTGTGTCGCGAGAATATATAGATTGGAGCAGGATATCGGACTTTAATTATTTTAATGAACTGATACTCGGAGGATTTGTATTTTACGGTGGTTTTATCGGCGGTTTTCTCTTTGCCTACATTGCAGGCATAGCTCATAAGATTGCTGCAGGCACCTATATCAGAAAGCTTATTTTTTTGATTCCTTTTATGCATGCCTTTGGGCGAATAGGTTGTTTTATGGCAGGGTGCTGCTACGGAATTCCCTATCATGGGGTTGGAGCAGTTGTATTCCCTGAAGGTTCTTATGCTCCTGCCGGGGTAGAACTTTTTCCTATTCAGCTGGTTGAAGCTGCAGCACTGATGATCATTGCTCTTATCATTTTTACAGTTCAGATCAGAACGGATCTTAACTGTACAATCGAGATGTATCTTTTTTTATATGGTGTTGTAAGATTCTTTCTTGAATTTCTGAGATATGACAGTTTAAGGGGACACCTTTCGGAACTGTCTACATCACAATGGATCAGTATATTAATGATCGTTTCCGCGATCATATCTTATAAAATACAATTCAGTTCGAAGGCCGTAAGAGCTGAGAATTAAGCAGCCGGTCATATTTATTTTTGAGATATAAACGGTGAATACCGTGAGTTAATAGATTAGAAGGAGGATGTTATGTTTTGTTCTAAATGCGGAGCGTATATAGATGATAATGTCAAATTTTGCCCAAATTGCGGCAATGTAATCGGTCAGGGCAGCTCCGATATAAATGGTTCGGGCAGTCCCAATGTAAACGGTTCGGGCAGTTCTAATGTAAATGGTTCGTACAGTTCCAATGTAAACGGTTCGGGCAGTTCTAATGTAAATGGTTCGTACAGTTCTAATGTAAACGGCGAGGTTGTTAACAATAGGAATCATGATTACAACACGGAAAATTACGGGAAGATGTCAATCAAGGCCACAAGTGTCGTTGCATACATGACCTGGATAGGATTCCTTGTATCATATTTTGCCGGAGACAGGGAAGGCGCAAAGTTTTATATGAATCAGGCTTTGGTTTTCCATGTGTTCAGAATGTTTTGCCTGATCCCGTTTGTCGGATGGTTATGGGCGATTTTTATATTGATATGTTTTATTCTCGGTGTGATCTGGGCCGCCGATCAGGTACCAAATGAATTGCCGTTGATAGGCAGAATAAGGTTGATCCAATAACTTTTTGATGAATTCAGCCGGATGTTGGCTCCGGAAATGAGACCAATGAATGGATAAAACATTATAATAATAATGAACGGACAAATGAGTAGTCTGTTCCAAAAGGAGATATATCGTGACACATTTTCAGTACAAAACAAGCGGAACCTGCAGCAGACTTATAGATTTCGAGCTGGATGATGAAAAGAAGGTAAGAAATGTTTCTTTTGTGGGAGGCTGCAACGGAAACCTGAAAGCCATCTCCCGTCTTTGCGAAGGCAAGCCTGCAAGTGAGATTGCAGAAATCCTTAAAGGTGTAGACTGCGGAGGAAAAGGAACCTCCTGCGGAGACCAGCTTTCAAGAGCGCTGGAGGAAGCACTTGAGCAGGTGTGATATTTTGAAATTGAAGAAGTATTGATTCGACAAAGTGGGGGTGTACAGTGCATGAGCATTGTGCACCCCGCTTTTTTGCGTTTATTTAAATGTATTTTTTTAGAAAATTAGATATCTAAAGAAAGTCTATATTATTACGACATAGTGACAAATAATGTGGCAAGATGTATAATTTATAAGTGTGTTTTAGTCTGTAAATAGTGAAAAATGTAGAGTTAGTAATCTGTGAATGAGTCGGTTTAGTTTTATTATTATGACTATTGACAGTATTTATCGACAAACATAAAACAAATCAATCCTAGAATAATCCGGAGGAATACTTGAAAAATTTCAAGTTTACTTTCGGATTATGTTTTGGCTGATGAATAGAGTAATGAGGGGTAAAGGTATGGGCTTATTTGATTTTTTAAAAACAAGAAAACCAAATCCGGATTATGAGTACGAAGCCGGTTATTCGGAACAGAATCAAACCAGTGCATTTAAAGGAGATTTGGCCTACTTTAGCGAATATTCAAATGATACGGGTACGGTCTATCAAAACACCGAATCGGGATATAGCAGTGGCGAAATACATGGTATTGACAGTGCGGACAGTGAAGTATATATGACCTTTGAAAATAATGCAAATTCCTTTTGGAATTGCCCTGAATGCGGCACTCGTAACGATTTGAAGATGACGGGGTGTGTTGTTTGCGGTTTAAAGAAATAGTGGAGGCGGTATATGTTTTGTAAGTGGTGCGGAAAAAAAATAACTAACAATGGAGCAGCGTGCCCACATTGTGGTCGGGAACAAATTCCGTTAGTGAATGGAAATGGATTTTGGGATTTATGTGATTCCAAGCCGACTGAAACAAATGGAATCAAGCCGACTGAAATAAAAGGAATCAAACCGACTGAAACAAATGGAATCAAGCCGATTGAAACAAGTAAAATCAAGCCGGTTCAAACAAATGTAATAAGTCCAAGGAAAAAAGAATATATAAAAGTGGAGCATAATTTGGATAAAAAGAATATGAAAGATAATAGGAGTACCGGTCCATTACCTGTGTTAACGATGATACTGGCATTGATATCGTTGATTGTTTCCATATCATGTTTTGCCGGTCTGAACAGGATAAAGGATCTGCAGGAGGATATTGATGGATTAAGAAAAAAAATCACTTCCCAGTCGCCTGAACAGACTTTTGAAATCAGCGGATCAGAGGAACGTTTAGATGGCAGGAATTCCGATATCGATGAGCTTGAAGAAGTCATTAATAGAAAATTCTCTGAGCTTAATGAGCGTCAGGAAAAATTAGAACATGAAATTGCAGAATTAAAAGCAAAAAGCATTTCCGATGGCGATAATATCGGTAACAAACAGAATGTAAAAAAACCTGAGTCGCCGGATAAGACTAATGACAGAAATTACGGAATGGCTACAGATTCAATGGTGCATAATAATAATGTAAATAAAAACCGTAGTTAATTTCTATCAGAAAAGATGAATCTGATGGAGATGAATAATCTATAGGGGGGGATTATGAGTAAAAAAATAAAAGGCGGAAAATTGACTATCGTTGCATATACGGGTCTGATCATAGCTGTTTTATCAGCATTTACAACTATTGTGGCTTACACCAATAGAGACGGGGTTCATAAATCGTTCAACATAATTGATTTTCTTAAAGATGCAAATGGTTTTGGCTCTTTCGTATTTAATGAGTACACGGGTAAAGGAATTGTTGTCTTTGCCCCCTGGCAGTTGTATGTTTTGATTGCTTTAGGTACAGCAGCAATTATTTGTTCTCTTGTTGGACTTATGAAACTTTCCAGGCAGACAGATAATCTGGCATCGTATACATTAACAATTCTGGGCCTTATAGGAACCATGGCTCCGGCTGTGGTTTTATTCATTGAAATATTTATGCTGAAAACAAAGTATCTGGGAGAAATATCATGTGGTATTTATCCGATAGTTTCACCTATTGCAATGATTGTATGTATTGCAGCAGCTGTAAAAATGCGCAGAAGGAATAATCAGTTTAGAAAAAAATTCAAAGAAGCAGAAGGACTGATTTATAGAGGTGGAAATCTATAATATATATGAACTAAAAAATGATTTAAATGGAGGTTTATTATGGGAAGCAATTACAAGATTAAGTACAACGTTGATATGGTTTTCTGCATCGACGTAACAGGAAGTATGGATCATATTATAAAGATCGTACAAAACAACGCTTTGAATCTGTATCAGGACGTTAAGAACTGTATGGAGCAGAAAGGAAAGCATATCGATACACTGAGAGTCAGGATTATTGCATTCAGAGATTATTTGGCTGACAACGAGGATGCTATGCTTGTAACTGATTTCTTCAGACTTCCGGAAGATGCCGAAAAATTGAAGAAATGTGTTGGCAGTCTGGTAGCCAAGGGAGGCGGAGATGATCCAGAGGACGGATTGGAAGCATTGGCATACGCGATAAGATCTAAATGGAATACAGAAAATGCTAAAAAGCGCCACGTTATAGTTTTGTGGACAGATGATGATGCACATGAACTTGGATTCGGAAAAGATTCTGAATACTATCCGAAGGGAATGGCTTCCGATATACGCGAGTTGACCTCCTGGTGGGGAGATGCCGGAGACCCCGGATATATGGATCAGGAAGCAAAGCGTCTTGTACTTTTTGCACCGGATATGCAGGGCTGGAAACAGGTTTCAGACAATTGGGACAAAGTTCTTCATTATCCTTCCGAAGCAGGTGACGGCTTAAAGGATGCGGAGTATGGCCAGATTATTTCTGTTATATCCCAGACAATTTAAGATTTTATAGAGGTAGCATTACCGTGGATGATAATTTGTTTACTGCAGCAGGTTCAAAGGATTTCCTGGAGTTATTGGGAACGCACTTTCTGATCTGTAATGAAAAAATTCTGACCAGGGGTGAGGACTGTGGTTTTGAAGCATATACAGTGGAAGCAGGGATAATGGGCGCTTTTGATGGGTGTGGCGGACTGGGTTCAAAGACATGTTCTGCTATTTCCGGAAAAACCGAGGCATATCTTGCTTCCAGAGCAGTGGGAAATGCCGTACGTATGTGGTTTGATGCATGTGCTTCATTTGGATATAAATGGGATTCGGATTTGCTTAAGAAATATATCATTTCCAATCTTACAGTGTGTCAAAAGAACTCGGGAGAAGAAGTTTCAAAATTAAGGGGAACGATGGTCAGATCTTTCCCATCTACAATCGCTGCAGTTGCTTTTAGTATTGATAAAGAAGGGCTGAAATCAGAACATATTTGGGCAGGGGATTCAAGGACATATATTTTGGATTATTATGGACTGGCTCAAATCAGCGAAGATGATATCAAAGGCGAAGATGCAATGAGTAACCTGACCAGAGACGGTGCTCTTACAAATGTACTCTCTGCTGATGAAAAATTCATACTTCATACCCGTACGTTTCCGATAAAGCACCCTTGCATGGTTATTGCTGCCTCTGATGGATGTTTCGGGTATGTTTCATCACCTATGGAATTTGAACTTATGCTTTTGGAGTCTTTGATTAAAGCGCCTAATGTTGATATATGGCAAAAATCATTGAACGAGGAAATTTCAAAGAGATCCGGTGATGATCAGACAATTGCGATTGCGGCTTTTGGCTTTGATGACTTTGTTTCGGTTCAGGAATATTTTAGAAACCGGTATGAAGCAGTATCAGACATTGTCCGGAGATTTAATGCTGCGGAACCGGATAAAGGCATATCATTTTGGGAAAGCTATAAGCCTAATTATTACCGGTATGCTGTAAGAGAAGAGTAATATGGATTGTATTAACATTAATAATTATTATCTGGATGGACCTTTGACTTGTGACAATAGTGGTTTTTCCAAGTGGGGGATTGGATTACGGGCAAATAAGAAATATTTTATAAAAGAATTTTTGGCCCCGGTCTATCCCTCAGAGGATGCCATGTTTACCGAAGAAAAAAAACAAGAGAGGATCAGAATATGCAATTCATTTGTTAAGGAGAAGGAAGAACTGTATTCTGCCATCCGTGATGCTGATGATGGACACATTGCAGTTGTGGAACAATTCTTCAGGGTTGGATCAAAGTACTATATATCAACAAAAGCATATGTTGACAGGCAAATGTCGATTTCGGATTTGCAGGAATGTATGTTTACGGACAGGCTTCGGGTTTGTTGTGCTGTTGCACACTCAATGGCTAGGATTCATGAGAAGAGAATAATACATTCGGATATCAAGCCGGATAATATACTGATCATTAACAACAGGTATATTCCAAGACCATATATCATCGATTTCGACTGCAGTTTTTTTGAATACAACAGTCCAAAATTGGGTGAAGAACTTAATGGTGACATGGTATATCTGTCACCGGAAGGATTCCTTCACATTGCAGAGATAGAATCGAATCTTAGCTGCAAAATGGATGTTTTTGCATTAGGACTTGTGTTCCACCAATATCTCACCGGTGAAATGCCGGATTTTGATCATAACGAGTATCAGTACGCATACGAAGCTGTGTTAGATGACCATCCATTGGATGTTGGAAAGATCAATAATGATTATTGCAAGGTTATGATTCAGAAAATGCTTGCTAAGAAACCCGAAGACAGACCGGATATGAGAGCGGTTTTTAATACTTTAAATGCGGTGTTTCTTTCATTGCTTGGCAGATCGCTGCCTGAAAAAATAGAAGAAAAGAGAGTAGAAAAACAGGAAGAGGAATATGAGTTTCTGCAATATGCAGGAGATTTATAAAGGGGGATTATTATGGAAAAGGAGCAGAAGTACCAGTCAGAAAAGAAGAGACTGCAAAGAAGATGACCGTAGAAGTTTCTAAAACAAAAGAATTGCCATCAACTCACGATGATGATACAGATGATCAGATTTGGCATCGAGCTTCAGATTTATTATAAAAGGGCCTCCAAAGTTCATGAAGGCATTCCCGAGCGTATTGAGGGGCAGACTTAATTGTGTCTGCCTCTTTTATTGTGAATGGATTATGGCGATGATATAATTTTAGCAGGTTATTTTGAAGTCGGTTTTCAATATGGGAGAAGCAATATGGAAACTTGAAGGGTGGAAGTTGACAGAATAGTGAAACATAAGAGGATGCAGTCAGATCAGTCTGAAATGTTCCTTTTGTCAGAAAAATATGCTGTTCATCAGCTTTTTCACTGAAGAAAAGATTACGTAGTAGTATATAAACATAAAATGAAGGAAACAGATAAAGCAAATCTATGTTTACGTAGTATTATATTAATCTTAATGTTTTAGCAGGTGTTAAATGAGCGAGTTTAAAATCAGGATTAAAGATGCCGAAAATGCAAGGCAAATTCTAGGGAGTTCTTCAGTAAAGATTAACAAATTACGTTTTGAAATAAGAAATGTAAAACGGAACATCAGATGGGAAGTTCAAAATAGGGATGATATTGACTATAGGATATCATCTTTGATTGAAGATATAGATGCAAATTATAGTAGGCTTATAAAGAGGGGCTCTATATTACAACAGGCAATAGATGAATATATCAGTACTGAAAATGGATTAATTGGTTATAATGGATTAGATGATTTTGTTAGATCAACATTAATAGAAATGCTTAAAACTGTAGGCCCGTTTGAAAAGGCAGCAGATATGGTGATGAATACCTGGTGCCTGGCTACAGGAGCATCCGAGTTTGATTCAGATTATATAAGCACAATGGCAACTGATCTTTTGGGAATAGTTGGCAGCGTTTATCCCGTGATAAAATCAAATCCTGGATGGGTCAAGACATTATGTAGTCCTGTGGCCGATTTTGTCGCGGATTCAGCAGACGATGTAATTGAGGCATCGACAGAGGACTTAATAGAAGAATTTGTAATAAAGAATGCCTCCGAATCGTATATAAGCAAATCCGCTGGAGCAGTTTGTAATTGGCTTACCGCAATTGTTGGAAGCGGAATTAAGAATGCCGAAGAAATGCAGATTGAAGGTTACGGTTTTTTGAGATATCTTGAAGAGACAATTGGCGAAGCCGGATTGGCAGTAGCGGAGAATATATTAGTCACTTCAGCCATAGGCGCTGCTGCAATTGCTGTCGGAGTCACTGCTCCTGGTTGGGTGATCGGCGCAGCAGCAGCAGGTGCGATTATTGTGATAGATACCGGTCTGAACGGAATTGTTAATTTTGCAACGGATGGAGCTGAAACTGATTGGAAGGATGCAGTTGTAGATATCTTTATTGACTATCATGATGATCCTATAGCAGGAATGAATGCCGTCTTGTCAGCCGGAGAGAATTTTTTGAGCAAAACCTGTGATAATGTCATGGATTTAAAAGAAACCGTTTGCGAATGGGGTATAGCTCAATTCGCTTAAAAATAGATATTAATAATTTTATATAATAAAGGAGATTATATTTATGAAGAACAATGTAAGAGAGCTGCTGCCTATAGGTTCAGTTGTTATTTTAAAAGAGGCAAAAAAGAAAGTGATGGTTTTTGGTGTTAAACAGGGAGATAAGGCTACAGGAAAAGAATATGACTATATAGGCGTAGTTTATCCTGAAGGATCCATGGGTGAGGGAACTCAGTTCTTCTTTGATCATGAAGCAATTGATAAGGTATTCTTCAAAGGATTTGACGATGAAGAAAGAACTAAATTTATTGATAAGTTAGCTAATTATTATGACAATAAATAATAAATTATAAAAATCAATCCGGGGAAGAATTACTAAGGGGCTGTATATATACAGCCTCTTATATGGTGTGTTTATGGATAAAATCTTATTGGGAAGATACAAAATAATAAAAGAAATTGGCCGGGGCGGAATGAGCGATGTTTATCTGGCAGAGAATATAACATTGCATAACTACTGGGCGATTAAGGCTGTTCATAAATTAAATAGAGGAAAAATCGAGCTTCTTTCCGAACCTAACATTCTCAAGAATCTGAATCATTTCGCATTGCCCAGAATTGTTGATATCACAGAAGACAATGAAAATCTGTATATCATCATGGATTATGTTGAGGGAATCAACCTTAGGAACCTTATTGAGAAGGAAGGCTGTATCAAAGAAAAGCAGATCCTTCAGTGGGGTGTTGAATTATGCGATGTTCTTGGGTATCTGCATGGGCAGAAACCGCCTATCATCTATCGTGATATGAAGCCGGGAAATCTGATCGTTGACAGAGATAACCATCTTAAACTGATTGATTTTGGCATCGCCATACCGGCTGATGATGCCGGCCAGGGTGCGATTTTCCTGACCAAAGGATATGCAGCTCCTGAGCAGACCAATGTTCACTCACAAAAAGACAGCCGGGTAGATATATATGCTCTGGGCGCAACATTGTTCGCCATGGCAACAGGCAAAAGTCCCGCACAGTACGGTGTTCCGCTGCCTATGGCAAATTCCATAAATCCTGATCTAACAGACGGGTTCAGTACAATTATTCAGATATGTACGAGTGTTGACCCAAAAACACGATTCCAAAATGTTGACCAGTTAAAGCATGCCTTAACTCATGTCGATACATATAATCAGAGTTACCGTAAGCAAAAAAGAAAACAAAGAAGCAGAGCAGTGGCATCCATAGTCGGAGCGGTTCTGTCAATGGCTGTACTGTTCCTGGGAATAAATATCCATTTCCGGGAAAAACAGGAAGCCTATAATGCTTTGCTCACAGATGCGGCAGAGGCTGCGGCAAAAAGTGATTTCACAAATGCCGAATTGCTTTTTCAGAAATCCATCGATATGGAACCAAAATTAATTGAAGGTTATTTAGGTGTTGCAAGCACATATCAAAAGGAACAGCAATATGATAAGTGTCTGGATTACATTAACAATACGGTCATGACATTATTCCCAGACTCCATCATGGATGCAAGGCTTAATTATATAATCGGACAGACATATGAAGGAAAAGGAAAAAATCAGGCTGCATTAAAGTACTATGAAGCAGCTGCAAATTATGATACTGGAAATTCTGGATATCTGCAGGATTATATCATTTCTTTAATAAATGATGACCAGATCGAAAAAGCAAAAGAGCTGATACCAAGATGGGAAACAATAAGTGATTCCTCGGATTTGGAAAACTACATTGACGTAAGAACTGCCATAGATACAGGGAACGCAGATGATATGTTTAATGCACTGGATAACTGCATTGCCAAAAATGATAATGAATCCATATCCGTAAAAGCTATCATTGATGTTTCTCAGGAACTACAGGATCAGGGGGACAAAACTGCAGATGTCAGCTTCTACACTAAAGCTATAGAAATGCTTGATTACTATAGTAAAAACATCCGGATTGAATTGTATCCTGAAATTCCGGAACAAAAAGGAAAAGCTGCGTATAAGGCAGCAATGGAAACCGGTGATAATGCATACTACGAGGAGGCTGCTGACAGTTTCCTGAAGGTTTTGGATCTCGGGTACAAAAAAGCTTATCTGTACAGAAACATTGCCATGATCAGACAGCAACAAAAGGATTATAAGGCAGGTGAAGACATTCTCGATATCATGGAAAAACAGTATCCGGATGACTATCAATCATGGTACCAGAGAACAATGCTTCGTATAGCGGAACAAAGTGAACTGCCTGCTGAACAGAGAGACTATTCAGGTGTTCAGGATGCCTGGGATCATGTAAAGTCCATGACGGAAGGTACAGATACTGAAGGTGAAGTGAGTTCGCTTCGAGGATTGATAAAAGATCTTGAATCCCAGGGGCTTGTTCGGGAATGATGCAACAAACATGGAGTCTTAATTTATTTAAAAGAATTTGTGGATCAGATATGTATCCGTATGCGGGATATTAAGGCTTAAAAAAGCAAAACTTATATATGAGCGGATTAGGTCCACATCTGAGTGTCAGATATCTAGGCTCAAAAACAGCGATAATTTAGGAGGATTACTTTCATGGGAATGATTCTTATCTGCGTCGGAACCGTAGGATTGATATGCAGTATAGTGGGATTTATCATTAATATCTGGAAATATCGGCACTGAGAAAAGTGTCCGGTGTTAATAAATAAGAGGGAGAAGAGTATATGCAACAGAGAGCAGCTGCAAAAGTGTCAGCGACATTGATTTTTATCGGTGCTGTGGTGCTTGGATGTGGAGTAATGTTTAGTCTGAAAAACGGACCTGTAAGTTACGGTAATCCGCCTGAAAAAACAGTACAGGACTACATCGGCGAAGGACAAAAATATTTAGACAGGGGAGATTATAACGAAGCTATCGTATCATACGATAAGGTTTTGGAAATTGAAAATGATAACCTGGATGCCATAGTGGGACTCGCAAAAGTTTACCAGAACAATCTGTCCTATGAAGATTCCGAGAACAGTTATAAACGCGCACTCGAGCTGGATGGAGAAAATCCGGAAATAGTACTGAGTCTTTTCCGGTTATATATCATGGAAAACAAGCATGAAGAAGCAAAACATTTACTTGAGGAAAAGCTGTCCTTACAGGATCCTGAAATAACAAAAATGTATGAAAAGACTAAGGTTTCGGAACCTAAGTTCAGTCTGCCCTCAGGAAGCTATGACAGCTATCAAAAACTTACATATTCTGAGAAGCCAGATGATTGTATCATATACTATACAACTGATGGATCAGAGCCGACTGTCAGTGGTGGTAAAGTTATGAATGAAGATGGCGTGGTTATTTCCGACCCTGAGATTCATGTAAAGGCTAAGGCATTTAATGGATTCGGTTACGGAAGTGATACGGTTTCGCTCGATTATATAGTAACAGTTCCGGTTCAGAAGGTATCAATTTCAGACTATAAAATAAGGAACATACTATCACAGGCTATATCAGGAAAGAATAACAATAATTCAGATATTTATAACTATGAGCTTGCAAAGATAGATAGTCTGTATCTCATTGGCGATGAAAGCTGGGATTATAAGTCCTGGAGCAGTGCATTGTTTTCAAATAGAGGATACATATTACAGAATGAAAAAAATAGTATAAATAAGGAAGGATCCTACAGCAATCTTTCATTTTTGCAGTATTGCACTAATTTAAATGAACTTGCGATTGCATGGCAGAAGAATGTTGACCTTGTTCAGATAGCTGCGTTACCGAATTTAAAGAGGCTGTCTTTGGTTCATGACAATTTGACCGATATTACTCCTTTATCACAGTGTACAGGGTTAAAACAACTTGCTCTTGGATGGAATGATCTGGAAGATATTTCACCCCTGGCAGGTCTTACTGAACTTGAAACATTGGGATTATGGGATAACAAGATAAAGGATATTACTCCTGTCAGTGGATTGAAAAACCTTAATATGCTTGATTTTTCAACCAATCAGGTGTCGGATGCTGCCTCTCTTTCGGGTCTGTCAAATCTTAGAGAACTTTGGATGTATGAAAATCAGATAAGTGATCTGAGCTTTACGGATTCTATGGAAGAACTGAATGTACTGATGGCTTCAGATAATCCAATTGCTGATTATGGGAACATAGTAAATCGTGCCCATGATTTTAATCGTATAGATCTTAAGGAGGAGTAATGGAACAGTATATTTTTGCGATCCTTCTTGGGGCTGCGGCTATCCTAGCATTGCTGAGTCTTTTTAAGAAGTGGACCTATTCAATATATTACTGCATAACAGCTCTTTTTATAGCTGCATGTGTATTTGGAATTAGTAAAAGTAAAAATTCAGCACTAAGTTATACCGAAGCTGATGATTTACGTCAGAATATATATGTTGCAGCAAGCCTGCTGGAATCAGACAGGGTAGCTGACGCGTATAATGCTTCCATGGCAGCGGGCGAAAACTCATCAAATAATCCTGATGTGCTGCTGTTACAGGCATTAACAATGAACTTAACGGGAGATTATAAAAACAGCAATGCAGTACTCACAGAGTTAAATGACGAAAAATATAAAGAAAAAACAGATCTGATTAGCCTTGATAATTCTGACAAAGCTGCTGTTTCTTCTGATGATTATAAAAGTATCGCCGGTGAAATAATAAGTGGCTTAAACGTAAGTGATGAAGAGAAAACAAAGTGGGAAATGTTACGTGATCTTCGATATGAGCCGGATTTGGGAGATGATGATTCTGATCATGATACATCATCTCTTTCCGGAAGAGATCTTCTGATGGCTGATGTCAAATCAGCCGAGAAATCTCATGACTGGAGCAGCGCTTATCAGATCACAAAGGATATGGCTGCAGAAGGAAACTTCAAAGCACAGATCATGATGTCCGAGATGTTTGTCAAGGACTACGTTCCGCATGATTTTGCAAAGGAAGATATAGAGATAGATTCTATTTTAAAGAAGATAACGGATCTTCAGGTAGAACTTGATGAATTATCACTCTCAGCGGAAAGCAGCAGTGATTCTGAGGAAAAGGAACTGAAAAACAAAGAATACGAATTGAAGAAAACTGAATATGAAATGACAAAGAAAGAACTGGAATTTGCTCAGGAAAACAGAGGCGTTAATTATCTCAGAAACATAACTCCCGATGCAAACGGAACTTACGCATATCATATTCAGCTTGCCAGACTTTTATCTCATGCCGGACGTGATGACGAATTCAAAAATGAACTTGATAATGTCTTTTTATCGAACAACTTTAACCGGGATTACTGGCTAGGTACAGAATGTATGATTCTCGCAGATAAATATCATGAATACTTTAACGATTATGCAAAAAAAGATGAATTCGAAAGTTCTGTAAAGATGCTCCTTCAGGCATTGACAGGAAACCTGACAAGCAATGATGAGGTCTTTAAGGATGCTTTGGAAAAATATCTGAAGGATTTATACACAGGAGTCCGTATCACTGACATTAAGACTATAAATTATCCTGAAATACATGCAGTAATTTCATACGCGAGAGATAGTGAACTGACAAAAGAGGATATCAGGGTAACAGACACAGGAGATGCACAGAGTGATTTCACGTTGAGTAAGCGAGAAAACGCCGAGGAGTTATCAGTCTCTATCGTACTTGACCGTTCGGGTTCCATGGAAGGACAAAAATTAGTTACAGCTAAGAATGCAATTAAACGATTTGTTGAATCAATAGATACAGGCATCAATTTAAGTTTCGTTGTATTTGACAGCGATGCCGTCATAGTTACTCCATTGACTGATTCAAAAGATATTATTTCATCTTCAGTTAACAGTATTTATACCCAGGGTGGAACAAATATAGGAAGCGGAATTAACAGAGCACTACAAACATTACAGGGAGTATCGGGCAGACATGTGATTGTTCTTCTTTCAGATGGATATAATTCTAATGAGGATGCGCTGTTGGATAAATCTATAGATCAGGCCATCATGGATAATACTGAAATCTTTACGATCGGTATGGAGGGTGCAGACGAGAAAACCTTATCAGATATTGCCAACAGAACCGGAGGAATATACTCCAGTGCAACAAGACCGGGAGAACTGGAACAGGTTTATGCTTTTATACAAAAGGATATCACCAATACTTATGATCTCAATTTCACAGTGAAGGAAAATGGTGATTCCGACAGATATGTAACAGTGGAGATGATAAATGTTCCTTCTTATGATACTGAAGAGTACTATATAGGTCTTCCAAAGGTTATTGATTCATCGGTATTTGATGATGTTGCATCAAATTATTATCGTGAAGTCGGTGGAAATGGAGGTAACAGAAGATGAAACTACTAAATCGTGTTTTTTCATTTTTATTGATTTCATGTGCATTAGCATTTTTGTTCTACTTACTGTCTGCTGAAAACTTCAGCGCTGATATTGCATTTGTTAGACCCAGTTACTATCAGGCTGAATCTTCGACAAACTATTTCCCTGTTGGAGGGGTGGCTGCGTTTATAGGAATTGTAAGCTGTCTCTTTGCATGGTTCAAAGTTCGCCATAAAGACGGATTGGATAAAGAAGAACTATATGAGCAGACTCTCAGACAGAAAACCATCACCAATGATATCACAAGCACTTTGGGAGAACAGCAGGCTGCAACAAGTAAATATATGGAAACAGTCGGAGATAATAGTGAAATCAGCTTGCAGAGTAATGAGACAGGTGCAGTATATGATGACGATGAAACAGTTGCATTGAATAACGAATCTGATGATATAACAGTAGCTGTGAACGATGAACATGATGATGAAACAGTACCTGTGAATGATGATCCAACAGTAGCTGTAAACGATGAGTCTGATGATTTAACAGTACCTGCGGACAGTGAAATAGGAAACAAGGAGGAAGTATTATGACGGACAGCATAATGAAATACAAGCGTGCGCTTAATATCAAATCTTTTAATCCGGTTTTATATACTGTTATGGGCCTGTTAATGATGGCGATTCTGACATCCTGCAATGTCAGTAAAGAACCCGCATCGGTTGCTGATACCGGTTACGGTCAGACTTCAGAGCATACTGATAAAGGAAACGAGCTGTTGAATTCCGGGGATATTGATGGTGCAGCTGTCGAGTTCAGGGAAGCAATGAAGCTTAATCCAAAAGATACCATGGCAAGACTTGGTGCTGCAAAGGTACAGATCAAAAGAGAGTCTTATGATCTTGCCAAAGACAGTCTGGAAACTGCCATATTGATAGAACCGGATAACAGGGAATTGTATGAAACCTACAAAGAACTGTGTGTTCTGAGTGGTGATATAGACTATGGCCAGGATTTGTCAGATTTGGCCAGAACCAACAAACAGCAATGGTTTATAGATGAGTATGTTCCTGAAGCACCTGTTGCAAACATTAAAAGCGGCAGTTATAACCAAATTCAGGAATTGGATTTCCAAAACATTGATGGCGCTGAAATAGTTTTAGATATAGAAAATGATTATAATAAGCTTTCGGATGTCAGGTATAAAAAACCGTACACATTAAGAAGAGGTGAAACAAATATTTCGGCTTACAGTGTAAAGAATGGAATTCCATCCGAATCTGTTGAGTATGAGTTTTCGATTGATTATGATCCGATAGAAGTTGAGTTCGAGGATGCAGCTTTTGAAAAGGCGATCAGAGAACATTTAGGATTTGATGACGAAGAAGAAATCTACGATATCGATCTTGAAACGATTATAGAACTTGATGATGTGAACGGTTATGAATATAAGGTTCATTCTCTTAATGATCTGAAGTGGATGACTAATCTTGAAGTATTGAGGCTTTTTGATCAGCATGAGATAACAGACTGGGAGGGATTGCTGGACACAAATATAATAGAGTTGGATTTGCTGGACTGCAATATTAGTGATGTTTCCTTTTTGAGCGATAACATTATGTTGGAAGGCCTTAATCTGGAAAATAATAATATTTCGGATATTTCTTCATTGGCGAAACTTACAAATCTTACATATATAGATATTCATGGAAATCCTGTGACAGATATTAGTCCGTTGAGTCAATTGGAGTATCTTGATGACATTGGATTAGATGGAAATCAAAGTTCAGGTTTGGAGCAATTCAAAAATTTCAATAATATAAGGTATTTACGTATTACCAATGGAGTAATGTTTGACGTTAATTTATTAAAAAATATGAAAAAACTATATTATTTGAGATTAGATAGTTGTGGATTAACAGATATTTCATTTCTTTCCGGATTAAGTGAATTGAAATATTTATATCTTAATAATAATGATATTACAGATTTAACATCGCTTTCGGGATTGGAAAAGCTAAAAACTCTGTATCTTTCTAACAATAAAAATCTTTCAGATATTTCGCCTGTTTGTGGAATAATAAGTCTGGAAAGAATAGGTATTAACGGTACTAGTGTTCCTGGGAATTTGGATCTGACATTTGCAAATCCCAACTGTGAGATAAAACGATAAACAATCAACTTTTTATAATAATCGGGAGTCTGTTTACAGAGACTCCCGGTTATTTTTGAATCTTCATAATAATTTAGGAGTTTCCGAGCGGATTGAGGGGTAGACTTAAGTGTCTGCCCATTTTATTGGTGGGGTCTGACATTATATCTTGAAAAAGATGCATCTGAACACATTACATTTGGTTTTATAGGAAATGTCGGTTAAAATGCATTTCGTCACCATATTATGCATTCTGTCAGACTACGATGCATATGACTTTGTCAGATGATATTATGTGTCCATGCGAATAAAAAATGCTAATTACACCAAATACCCGAAAAATGTTTTTTATCACAAATATTTTATAGAAATGATGAAAAAAAATAAAAGTTGGGTATAATGGGTAAGGTAAAAATTGATTATTGGGAGGAAAAACAATGTTTTGTAGAAAATGTGGCGCAGAAAATGCAGACGGAAATAAGTTCTGCAACAAATGCGGACAACCACTTAGCGGTGAGACAAATGGAGTACCTAAGATGGCTCCGGGGTCTCAGATTAATGTAAACAGCGAAAAAGTAAAAGAAGAAGCCACCAAAGTGGTAAATAAAGTAAAGTCACTGCCTAAGAAGACATTAGGTATGATTTGCGGTGGGGCAGTTCTGTTGATTGTTGTACTTGCTATTATGATTAATAATGCAAATACAATAAATCTTGATAAGTATCTGACATTGAAATCAGATGGATTTGATGGATATGGAAAAGTTAAAGTTTCAATCGATTGGGATGCGATTGATGAAAAGTATGGCTCCAAGCTTAAGTTTACCGGCGCTGCAAAGAAAGAGCTTGATGATAAGTATTTAGACAGGTATGACGCTATTGATCTTGTACGAAGCGCTGTAAGTGTAAGTATTGATGATAATTACAGTCTGTCCAATGGAGATGAAGTTTCATATAAATGGAATATAGAAGATGAATTATCAGAGTATGTAAATTGCAAACTTAAGTATAAGGACGGCAAATATAAAGTTTCAGAACTTAAAGAAATCGGATCTTTTGACGCATTTAAGGATCTGACCGTTGAGTTTTCAGGAACTGCACCTAATGGATATGCAAACCTTAATTACGTTGGCTCAGAGCTTAGCTACTATGATTTTGATTGTGATAAGACAAGCGGTTTAAGCAACGGAGATACAATTACTGTAACCATTGATTCAAGCAAGATTGAGTACTGTGCAAAGAATTATGGCAAGGTTCCTGAGAGTACTGAAAAGACCTATACAGTTGCAAATCTTGAAAGCTATCTTTCCAAGCTTAATGAACTCAACAAAGATTCTCTTGCTAAGATGCAGGCCCAGGCTGAAGATGTATTTAATGCTGATGTGGCAAATAACTGGGGCGATGATGAAGTACT
Organism: Oribacterium sp. FC2011; assembly: GCF_000701645.1. Classification (NCBI taxonomy): domain Bacteria; kingdom Bacillati; phylum Bacillota; class Clostridia; order Lachnospirales; family Lachnospiraceae; genus Oribacterium; species Oribacterium sp. FC2011. Next base: position 170,804 of record NZ_JNJM01000001.1, on the reverse strand, counting down.
TGAATCATTGACATATATCGGAGACTATTTACTTACATCAAAGAATGGCAATGGTAATAATAAGCTTTACCTTGTATATAAGGCACAGGTTCATGACACTTATTCCAATGATGAAGCTACTTATGATAAGATCAATGATGTTTACTGGTATATCTGCTTCCGCGATATTAAGATTGGTGCAGACGGAAAGGCAATCGTAGACCTTACATATTATGATACACCTTATGATCGAGTTACTATTGACACCGGTCTTAGTGCAGGATGGTGGAGCAATAAGGGTTGGTACTATTACGGTTATAGTACACTGGATGAACTCTATAAGAATGCTGTTTCAAAGAATGTTGACTCATATAATCATGAGGATAGCGTTGATGAAAGCCTGGCACCAAAGACAGTTGATACAGGAGATGGTATCACATTAAACGAATCTGACGCTGCAGATGAATCAGAATCTGCAGATGAAACAGAAGCTGAATCTACAGGTGCGTAAATCCAATTAAAAAGACTTTAGATGTATCAAAAAGTCTGAAATATAGTTAAAGAACCTCCTGCCCATATCCTATAAAAGGGATATTGGGCAGGAGGTTTTTGTATTCATCGGATTATTTAATGATTGGTTTTTGTCGATGAAGAGTAAGTGTGGAGTATGGTTTATAACGCTAATCCGTGTATTGATTCTCATGTAAAATTGACACGGGTCAGTGTTAAGTGTAAATCAATACATGGTAGTGAAACAGCGGATATACCATGGCTAATTAAAAACCGATTGCAGGAAGCAGAGGTGATTTTATGTATTGCATGAAATGTGGCTCGGAAATCAAGGAAGATCAAAGCTTTTGCATGAAATGCGGAGCAAAAGTAGAAAAGATAAGATATGAGTCGACACCATCAGATGTAGATTCATCAGCCCGGGATTCATCAAAAGATGATCCCACAGATGATGTTCAGCGTGGATCCGGATCAGAGTCAGGTTTAACAGAAGGTAATGCAGAAGCCCTTCGAGCAAGACCGACAGAAGGTATTGCGGATGCCCTTCGTCCAAATCCAACAGAGGGTAATGCAGAAGTCCTTCGGCCAGGGCCAACAGAAGGTAATGTAGATGCCTTTCAATCAGGGCCTGTTTATGAAGAACCGGGAATTTATCAACAACCGGGAAATTATGTACAACCTGGAATCTACGAAGAACCAGGATTCAACGAATATCCTGATGACATGGAAGAGCCTGAGCCTGCATCTGTAAAACCGAAAAAATCCGGGAATAAAGCATTGATCGCATTGTCTGTGATTCTCGTTTTATCTATGCTGATGGTAGGTGGTTTGCTGGTTTATCGGCAGATGCCCATGGTGCGCTACCAAAGGAACATCAAGGTGGCTCAAAAGTACATGCTTGAAGGGGATTATGAACAGGCGATACTGGCGATAAAAGAGGCCATAGACATTGAACCTAAAAAAATGGATGCGTATCTTCTTCTTGCGGATGCATTTAAAGAGATAGGAGAGGAAGAAAATGCTATCAACACAGTTGAAATAGCTTTGAATTATTTCCCTGAAAACAAACGTCTTACAGAATATCTTTCTGAACTGGAATTAAGTGTAGAGACTTCAGAAGATGTAGAGGATTCTGATGACGAAGAAGATTCCGGTAATATCAGGAAAGGATCCGATACTAAAAAATCCGGTACGGTTACAACTGATGATAAAACCGCAGTCTCCGCAGCATCCGAAATAGACTACGATCGTTTACAAAAAGAGATAGCACAGCTCATGCAGGGAAATATGGTCTATATTTCATCAGATGTTTCCCAGTATCCTTTAGTGCGTGTATATTTCCAGATTAATGATGCAAATGGCAATGTTCAGACATTATTATCGCCTACCGCCGCGATTCGTGAGTCGATTTCCGGCGGAGCTTTTATCGAGCGTGAGATCAAAAAGATAGAGAAGCTTGAGGGCAACCAGGGAATAAGCATTGATATCGTTGCGGATAAGTCAGGATCCATGGACAGTGACATTAATCAGGTGAAGTCTGTAATGAGTCAGTTCGTAAACAGTCTTGATTATACAAACGGCGACCGTGCCGAGCTTCTCGCTTTCGAAGACAGCGTTATGTATATGTGTTCCTATACCAATAATCCGGTATATCTCAACAATGGAATTCTCGGTATGTCTGCATACGGCGGAACGGCGCTTTACGATGCCATTTATGAGGCCGTAACCAATTCCTCCGGACAGGCAGGTGCGCATTGCGTAATTGCATTTACCGACGGACAGGATAACAGAAGCGTTTTTAATTATCAGCAGGTGGTTGACTATGCAAGGGCAGTATCGGTGCCAATCTATATCATCGGCGCCGGTAGTGTGGATACGCAGACATTAACATATATAGCGGATCAGACAGGAGGAAGGTACTGGAATATCAATGATCTCTATGATATGACGGAGATTCTGAACGAGATTTATTCCGAGCAAAAGGATATGTATTGCCTTGAATATATTTCACAGGCAGATGCAGACCGTTATGCTCCGAGAAGTATCGAAAGCGTAGTTTGTGATAAGGACTCGAACTACGGTGCAAGTACAACCACAAGCTTTACACCCGCCAGAGTCATTGATTATGGCAATCACTCAAGCCGTTACGAAGTTGTGTTACAGGATATTTCCTGGGCCGATGCCAATGCTGCCGCAATCAGAAAGGGTGGACATCTTGTAACTATCACTTCACAGGATGAGATGAACCAGGTTTCGGCTTTGTGTGAAAATGCTGGAATCAAGTACTGTTGGATGGGCGGATACACCATGCTGGATTCATCAGGATGCTATGGACACTGGATCACAGGTGAGGACTTCAATCAGTACCAGGCATGGTATCCGGGAGAGCCTTCACGTAACGATCTGGACGGAACGGAAGAGAAGTATCTGATGCTTTGGAACATAAAGGGTGTCTGGAGCTGGAATGACGAAAGAATCCATCCTGCGGGCGACCTTGATTTACAGTATTACAGAGGAAAAACTGGTTACGTAATAGAGTATGAGCAGTAAACGGGATAGGGTTATCGATGATGAAGCTTAGTAAGATAAGAAAAAAAGCTGCGCTAATGCTTTTGGCCGTTTGCTTGGTTGGCTGCGCGCGTCCGGCAAAGTCTCCGATGAAAGAGGCTTCCAAGGAAACGGTACAGGAAAAAGGCATAGAGCAAGAGAATGAATCGGGATCCGTTAATGAGAAGAGTGGGTCTGAATCTGGTAATGAAGAGGAAACTATTCCCGGAGAATCGCAGATTGGAGTAATTGTTGGTGATAAAGTAGTAGGTGACGATGAGAGTGGTGAATTGTCACAGGTATCCGAGACTGCAGAGGTTCATTCGGGGGAAGTCAAAACTGATGTATATGCTGATTCCCGGGTAAATGAGGTTGAGGCTGGTGATTTTGGTGGTTCTCGTGATGGGGAAAAAGCTGATGCTCCTGCCTACTCTAGTGAGGGAAAAGTCGAGATTGTTGCCAGTGCTGATTCTCGAGTGAAACAAAACGATGCTGATGCCTCTGCCGATCCCTGGGTAGAAGCTCGACTTTCCGGGATGACACTGGAGGAAAAGGTTGCTCAATTGTTCTTTGTCACTCCCGAATCACTGACCGGAGTCGGACAGGTTATACAAACGGGGGATACTTCACGGAAAACATTTTCCGAGTATCCAGTGGGAGGAATCATATATTTTGCCTGGAACTTACAGACACCTGAACAGGCAAAGCAGATGATCGGAGGAATGGCTGAGTATGCTCTTTCTGAAACGGGAATTCCTGTGTTTCTTGCAGTGGATGAGGAAGGCGGAAGAGTTACAAGATTTGAGAAAAATCCGGAGTTTGGGATAGAAGATATTCCTGCCATGAAAAAAATCGGTGATACAAAAGATCCGGAAGAAGCGTACAAGGTGGGTGCGACCATAGGTGAGTATCTGAATGAATACGGTATCAACCTGGACCTTGCGCCTGATGCTGATGTGCTTGTGGACGCTAATAATACTGCAATCGGGGATCGTTCCTTTGGCTCGGATCCATATCTTGTTTCGGCGATGGCATTGGCCTATGCAGAAGGATTAAAGAGTCATGATGTTCTGGCATGTTATAAGCATTATCCCGGTCATGGCGGAACAAAGGAAGATACGCATGATGATTACGCTTATTCCTATAAAACGCTGGCTGAACTTATGAATGATGAACTGATTCCCTTTTCTGATGCCGCAGAAAATGACATTCCGCTTATCATGGTTTCGCATATTTCGCTTCCTGAGATTCACGGAGATGATACGCCGGCGTCATTGTCAAAATATATGATCACAGATGTTTTGCGTAATCAGCTTGGGTACGACGGTTTGATAATAACCGATGCGCTGGATATGGGTGCCATTGCGAATCATTATTCACATCCTGAAGCGTGCCTGAAAGCTCTTCTTGCAGGAAATGACATGCTCCTCATGTCCGGTGATTTCCGCCCGGGCTACGATGCGATACTCGAAGCCGTAAAAAGAGGAGAGATAACCGAGGAGAGGATCGATGAATCGGTGAGACGGATACTCAGGACGAAAAAGATGATAGCATGACAAACCGGTTCTTGTGGCGTGGCAAAAAATACCGATAAATAAGTGTTTTATACACAAATAATAGAAAGCAAAAAAAGGTTTAAAGTCGGATGCGACTTTGAACCTTTTCTGTATATCATAGAATATTGATTTATTTAAGCTTATTTCCGCAGACAGGGCAGAACATAGCATCGGGCTCCAATTTCGTACCGCATTTGGGGCATACCATCGGTGCTGCATCCGGAGCAGGTGTCTCAAACTTAACAGGAGTCGAAGAAACCGAAGTAAATTGCGTAGTGGGGAAAGAGTCAGCATTGGGTTTTATACCCTTCGGCCAGGGAGTTTTGTTGTTGAGTTCCATGACATTGCGTGCAATCAGGATCAGTATCATCAGGAATTCGTACATAAGTCGAAGAATGATCGGTATCAGGATCATCATGCATAAACCTCCCAGAAAGCTTGATTTAAACATGACAAATATGCCGATCAATATATAGAACAGGCAACTGAAAACATATAAGGCTCGCATGATTGCTTCCAGCCAGAGTTTTTTGACCTTGAAAAACTCATGGACAAAACGCAGCACGGGCGGTAGGGAATCGTACTTACTGTCCGGAAGGATAAAGGTATAGAGCAGAATTGTTCCGACCAGCGCCAAGATAATGACTAGAGCAATACCTCCAGCTACGTTTACATTAGGATTAAAAAAACCATAATTATACATAATTTAACCTCCATCATTTAGATAATCTGATTCTATCATATAAAAGAGAGAATAACATCTGTTACTTTATAATAGCAGATAGATCCGAAAAACGAAGATCTGTACGTTCTTCTTGAAGACACATATGATAAAAATGGTGAAATAGATAAAGAGGTAGAGTTCCTTCAGGAAGCTGTGACATTGATGCCGGAAAATCAAAAGATAGCAGATGTTCTGTCAGATGTATTCCCGTAGATCCCCATTTCTGAAGAAGAAGGAATATATAAAGATCCAATAATACTTACACTCGATGTGTCGGAGGACTGTAAGATATATTACATAATTACCGAGACGGGTGTGGATGGTGCAAATTCTGCCGGTAATTCAGGAACCTGTAACATAGAGAATGAATATAACGAACCCATACCCCTTGAAAATAACGGAAAGTACAGCATCGAATATTATGTGGTGAGTAAAAACGGATATGAAGGTGAACACAAAAATGGAACCTACATTATAGAGCTTGATACAAATTCTAACGGTTCTGTACACAGTATTGGATTGTGTGGTGGTTAGGATGTAATCATGTTGCCTATAAAAAGAGGGGTAATCTCATTTATGTTGATTCATTTACATGGGAACAAGCAGTAGAAAAAGCCCCACAATACTTTAATGATCCAGATATGTTGACTTCTATCGATGATATTAAACCATACGGTTCTTCATATGGAAATAATTCTTCAAGCTGGGGCACGTGGGAAGGAAAATATTCTACTTCGGAAATCATAGATATAATCCGAAATATGTAAAAATAGTTCTTATTACAAAGCGTATTATTTAAGTTATTATTCAAGCTCCGACTAATCATAGCGATAAAGTTTGCCAGACTCCTTTTGCGTTTTATTGCATAAGTGGTTGTTTATCGTTATCGTAAATATAATGAATAGGTCGAGAGAGTGTCATTTCATCCGAATTTACGTGCATTCGGTCAGGAAATATGCAATTATAGACATATAGAATATATAATCCTGGTTAGATACATATAAAGCGTTTGACCCGATTGAGGAACAGGAAGGAAAGGTTATTTCATGTCCGAGTTTTATGTGAAATTTAGTGGAATAAGGGATACAGGAGAAAAACTGGATGGATTGGCCGTTGAACTTGAAAAGTGCGCTGACAGTGTCCGTCATGTAAGTAACAGATTGGACGGAGAGCAGTGGGAGATCGTCTGCGCAAAGCTCCAACGGATGCAAGACCGGTTTCTGCAGGAAGGTCGTACTGCAAGAAATTGCGGAAACGTGCTGAAAGAGATCGTATTAACATACGAAACGACAGAAAAAAATCTGACAGGTGAAGTGGGACTACCCACATTATCCATGAAAGAGTCCACTCAAAGGGGCGAATCAATTCTTGAGAAATTTTTTAACAGTATTAAAAACTGGATCGCGAGCGTAAAAGAATATTACGCCAATCGCCCGAACCCATATACCGTAGAACCCTATGAGGTTGATAATATTGTCTTTGACACAGACGGTGAGAAAGGGAAATACGGAGGAGATCAAGGGGCTTTGATGTATAGAGACACAGAGCAGAAGCAGTGGATATATAACAATATCCTGAAGAAGAATATTCCAGATCTCGAACTTAGTTCCGATGAACTGGATGAATTTTACAGCAATATGAACAATACAGGATGTGCCTATGTGGCACTTTTGAATACTGTGTTTACACATTTCCAGGGCAGGGAAGAGGAATTCGAGAAAACCTTCGGATATCCTATGTTCGATAAGAACGGAAATCTGAATTATGACATTATGTTTGCGGATATTTATACGACGAAACACAGCGATGGGAAGACATTTAAAGGATTAACACCAAAAGAGGGAGAAGAGTTGATCGAAGGATACCTTAAGAATCACGGAGTGAAGTGTGATGCTAAGGTGACAAATTCTGTAAGTCCTAAGAACATTGACACTCTCTTATATGAGGGGAAACAGGTGATCATCCATTATTATTGTGGGAATATTTATCCGGTAGGTAGTGAAAAAGGGCATACGATCACGGCCCATGACATGGTGATCACAGGAGTTACGGAAGATGGAAAGTACATTGTATCTTCATGGGGTGATAAGTATTACCTGGATCCAAATGAAAAATTGAATACCGTGAAAGGAAAGACGCACTTCAGCTATTCGATCGTTACATATAGCTGATCATGGGAGGAACGGCATGAGAAAAAGCATTTTTCTTCTGACAACAGCATGTATATGTCTTTGGCTGTCATGTTGTTCATCCGGGGATTCCTGGTCTATGTCGGAAAGTTTTATGGATAACAATGAAGATACAGTTGTGAATGAGAATAAAGAAATGATGCCGGAAGAATTGAAGAGTCGTCTGAGTAAAACAGCTCATATTACAGTCAGTGATATTTTTTCGCAAATGTATGAACCGGAGCTTCATGCAGAATTAAACGATGAAGAGGTGAAGGAATTCATTTCTTTGGGGGATTCCCTGGAATTGTCTAAAGGGGATCTTCGGATGGAGCGTTTCTATAAGCTGACTATGACGGACAAATCTGGAAATGTCATTGATGACTGGGTGGTGGATGCAGCAGGACATATAGTAAATATGGAGGGATATATTGTAAAGGGGAAAGACCTGGAAGAATGGCGTAATAAGATCGAGAGAGAGCATGAAATCACGTACAGTCTTCTAAGCCGTGCCCCCGGACAGGAGTATTTTTCCCTTCTTTCAATGGCAGAATCCGGACATCTGTCTAAAAATACTGAAGACCCTGCTAAAGGAAGAATTGAGTATGATCTTTCGGAGAAAGAGATCCGTGAACTCATGGCTCTTGAATACGAGATTGTTGCCGATTCGGAGAGGACTATTGATCCTGATATTTATTACATGTTGAATATATATGACAAAAACGGAGCCGGGCTCTATTCTTTTTCCGCAGACCGTGAAGGAAGGTATTTCTGCAATCAGTATCCGATCAGTGGCAAGGGTGTGGAGGATTTCTTCCGTAAACTTGAAAAAGAGAACGAATTGTAAAAAGCTTTAAAGAAGGGATACAGACCATGACGAAAGAAGAATTAGATCAGATTTATGTGGCATTGGCGGAGGAAGTCCTTGCTGAAAAATTCTCTCTCCGGAGACTGGACGAGAGGTTTGCAGAAAATGCCCTGAAATTTTATCCGAAAGGAAAAAAGTCGGAAGACAGGATGAAGTTTTTTTCTCTGTATAATAGGGCTCATACAGAACGTCTTTCTGACGAGGATAGAGTACTTTTGGAAAACTGGGGTGAAAAGAATACAACAGAAGAAAAGGAAGTGGAAAAGCTCATTGATATGATCGAGAGGACATGGAAAAATGTCCTTGCAACCAGGTATAGCCCTGAGGAGATCACTTATATGCACAGATCCATCCCTGAGGCTTCGTCACTTCCTGAAAACGCTCTCGTCTTCGTTTTCTCCGATACATTCCCGGAAGGTGCAGCCGATGATATCGACTGGGAGACGGAAAAACAAAAAGAAGCAGTTTTTTATGCGGTTAAAGAGCAGTACGAAAATCTGGTTAATGAGAAAAACGATACCCGCATCTATCTGATGAAAGGCTAAAATAGCCGGGAAGCGATAAAAGTATATAAGATATAATACGAGGTGAATAAATAAGAAAACTCCGGGGCTGGACTGATATGACAGTCACCGGGGTATTTTTTTAAAAATTAAGCCTTATAAAAATATTCAGGAGGGGTACGTATGGAAAAGAAATCAAGTCCAATTATAATCATCTCTATTGTGACGGGAATCCTTTTGGTTTCACTTGTCGGCATACTGGTATATTTCAATCTTCCAGCACAGCGTATCAGGCGAATGCTTAAAACTGCCAATAAATACATAGCGGAAGAGAACTATGAAGAAGCAATACTGACTTTGCAGAAGATGTTGGAGATAGATCCAAAAAATGAAGATATTTACGTTCTTCTTGCAGACACATACGAGAAAAACGGCGATATAGATAAAGAAGTAGAATTCCTTCAGGAAGCTGTGACATTGATGCCGGAAAACCGGAAGATATCTGAAGTTCTAACAGATGTATATCCTGAGGTCACTATCTCCGAATCCGAAGGAACATATAAAGATCCGATAAGACTTACGCTCGATGCGTCGGAGGACAGTAAGATATATTACATAATTACCGGGACGGGTGTGGATGGTGCAAATTCTGCCGGTAATTCAGGAACCGGTAACAAAGAGAATGAATATAACGAACCCATACCCCTTGAAAATAACGGAAAGTACAGCATCGAATATTATGCGGTAAGTAAAAACGGATACGAAGGTGAACACAAGACTGCCACATATGTTATTGAACTAGATACAAATAAATACCATTTCAACGAGTGGGTAGATGAGGCAGATGGAAGACATTTCTATGACGCCGATGGCATATCTGTTACCGGTTGGAAGAAGATAGGTGAATTATGGTATCTCTTTGACAAAACAGGAGTGATGCTCACCGGACTTCAGGAAGACGACGGGAAGAACTATTATCTCGGAACTGATGGCACTATGCTAGTTGATACCGTGACACCTGATGGGAAGAAGGTCGGCAAGGACGGAAAAAAGATAGATGAGGCTTGGAAGCAAGCTTATATAGATGTGATAAATGGAGGAGATTTTAAATTATATGATTCATATTATAAAGAATACTCTATAAAGTCTTTACAGGAATTAAAAAGCAGTGGGTTTATTAAGTCAATTAATGAATCGAATATGTTTTCGGAAAATTGGTTCTATGCATATATAGATAAAGATGATATTCCTGAATTAATATATACCACTCTTGATACATACAATTCTCTGTGCTATATACTATTTACTTATTCTAATGGTTCTGTGCAGAGTATTGGATTTTATAATGACTTTCCTGGATGTCAACATCTTTCCTATAAAAACAGAGGCAATTTGATTTATGCTGATATGGAAGGCGCTTCAGAAATTTGTGGTCTTTATTCCTATAGGATTGGCTCTAAAGGTTTTGAAGTTGTTCATGAAATAGAAGCTATATTTTCGGGTAGTGCTGACGTCTCAGATGAATTTATTATTGATGGTACTTCTGTTACTTATGAACAAATAGGAGAAAAAGCTTCACAATACTTCAATGAACCTGATATGTTAACTTCAATTGATAATAGTAGTCCATGGTGTGGTTCATATGGAAATAATTCTTCAAGCTGGGGCACTTGGGAAGGCAATTACTCATCCTCGGAAATCATAGATATAATCCGTAATATGTAAAACAGGCCTTATTGCAAGGCAGATCATTTAAGTAATTATTCAAACTCCGACTAATCATAGCGATATGTTTTAGCCGGAGTTCTTTGTTTTTAAAAACAGGTTCTTGATGCCATTTATCAGCAAATAATACATTTTGTCAGATTACGATCTTTATGGTAGGCGCAAATGCTAATATGTGTTCATACAAAAGAAAGCAAACAAACAAACAATACAAAACAAAAAAAACAACACATATTTTTTAATCAAGGAGGAAATATTAATGTCTACTATTTTAGGTTTCATCCCTACGGTATTATTTATTCTGGTAGTTACATTCTCGAAAAGTCATACGGTTCAGCACGATAAAGAGGAAATAATGGTCGCTCGTATCCATTGGGGAATACTTATTCCATCATGGTTTCTATCATCTTTATTTTTGTTCTCTGTAGGTTCGATCATAGAAAAAATGTGAGGTGGGAAAATGAGTATTTTCGGTTTTGGAGTAATGATAATATTTATATTGGTAATTATAGGTTTTTCCCAGAGTTGGATATATTACTTAACTACCGAATTATCGGTTTCATCCAACCGGTTGGTAGGAAAAAAAGGATTATTTAATGTTAAACGTATTGATTTTCCTATAGAACAGATCACATCTGTTGCAATAAGAACAAACTTGTTGGGACTGATATTTAATTATGCAACTATAGTTATAAGTGTAGCAGGAAAAACCATTTATTTCAAAGGTGTAGAAAATGCAGCTGAGTTCCAGCGCTATTGCCTGGATCTCTTAAAGATAAATGAGTATAAGAAAATTCATGATCAGGCAGAAGCAATGTCTATGGCGGTTTCTGCAGCAATGAAAAATACACAGCCCCAGGTAAGCACTCCGGAATGTTCAAGTATTGAAGATAAGATCAAAAAGCTGACAGATCTGAGTAATCTCAGACAGCAGGGAATTATTTCGGATGAAGAGTTTGGAAAGCTGAAGATGGAGATTCTGTAAAGACTAAAAACGCTGAAGATCTAAACGATTTTTGGCGTTTTTCTTTTTTGAAAGATGTATTATATTTGAAAGGTACATATTTTAAAAAGTGTTTAGGGGTACGTATGGAAAAGAAATCAAGTCCGATTATTAGCATATCTGTTGTAACAGTGATCCTTCTGGCTGCGCTTGTGGGGATACTGGTATATTTCAATCTTCCGGCACAGCGCATCAGGCGAATGCTTAAAACTACAAACAAGTACATCGCAGAAGAAAACTATGACGAAGCAATTCTGACATTAAAGAAAATGCTTGTGATAGATCCGAAAAACGAATATCTGTACGTCATGCTTGCAAACACATATGAAAAAAATGGCGATATAGATAAAGAGATAGAATTTCTTCAGGAAGCTGTGACATTGATGCCGGATAATCAAAATCTGGCTGAGATTTTTTCAGATGTTAACCCTGAGGTCACCATCTCCGAAGCCGAAGTAACATATAAGGAACCGGTAAGCAAAAATGGCTACGAGGGTGAACATAAAAAAGATACCAATGTAATAAGATTTGATGAGAGCAAACACCATTTAAATGAATGGGTAAATGAAACTGATGGCGCCATGATAGTTGAGACCGTTACATCTGCTGAAGAGACTAAGATTCGGACATCAGGTGCAGAGCCAAGTGCTATTTACAGACAGGTTTTAGGTCTTCTTTCATGTGGTATGATTTCAGTTGATGCAAACTATATCAAAAATTATTACGGAATCGATGCATCACAGCTTGAGGGTTATGTATTCGCTATGTCTGAGGATGTAACACATGTAGACACAGTTGCCATCCTTAAGGCAAAGGATGCTTCAAGCGTGGCAGCACTTGCAGGTCAGCTCAGTGCAGTTCAGCAGCAGAAGGCACAGGAGCTTCAGGATTACCTGCCTGATCAGTATCAGATTGTTGCAGCAAGCTCAGTTAAGACTTACGGTAACTATGTTTACCTTGTAATGGCTCCCAATGCAGCAGCTATCGAGCGGACTATCGTTGATACCTTGACACCTACTGTGGAGACCAGAGTTCATACATCAGACGTAGATCCAGGTGCTATTTACAGCCAGGTTATAAATACAGGACTTCTTCCGGGTATGATCACAGTTGATGCAAACTATATTGAAAACTATTACGGAATCGATGCATCACAGCTTGATGGATATGTTTTCGCCATACCTGAGGATGTAACACATGCAGACACAGTTGCCATCCTTAAGGCAAAGAATGCTACAAACGTGCCGGCACTTGCAGAACAGCTTAGTGCAGTTCAGCAGCAGAAGGCTCAGGAACTTCAGGAATATATGCCTGATCAGTATCAGATTGTTGCAGCAAGCTCAGTTAAGACTTACGGTAACTATGTTTACCTTGTGATGTCTCCCTATGCAGCAGCTATCGAGCAGATTATCGTTTCAAACATCAGTTGATCGTGACATTTCTTAAATAAAGCCGGAGGGCCTCCGTTTTAAAGCCGGGACGCCCTCCGGTTCTTTTTTAATGACGTTTATGCAGTCAACCTGTAGTGAAATTCCGCCAGGGGCGTAGTTGTCGGAGAATCCCAGGGAAAATTACAGATGTGAAATGACAATCAGGCGTCAACATTTTAAATTTCATTATTATAATAGCAATATGATGATAAAAATTTAGATAAATGCTCTAATAATAGCAATATTGAATGAGGTACAATCATATGGATTATTTATGGGATATGCCGTCCGACGTGACCAAGAGATTGGCTTTAAGAATGAAAAATATCAGAAAAAGAAAGAAAATAACACAAAAACAGTTGGCGGGCAGGAGTAATGTTAGTTATGCCACATTGAGAAAATTTGAAAAAACCGGACAGATATCACTGGAATCATTTGTAAAACTGACAATGGAACTGGGAGTAGTAAATGAGATAAACGAATTATTTACCAAATCGGTATATACCAGTATAGAGGAGGTTATAAATGAAAACAGCTAAAAAGCTTGATGTTGGAAGCTGATTTCAGGTCCCCGTGTTGTGATTATGAGACATACCTCAAAATGGTGCGGGTTTTGACAAAAGATAATGACACTGACAAAAAGCAAATGTTTAAAACCATGTGTTTCAATGTCTTAACCCATAACAGAGATGACCACACAAAAAACTTTTCATTCTTTTACACTGACATGAATGGATGGCGCCTTGCACCTGCCTACGATCTGACATACAGCGACACATATTGGGGTGAGCAAACGACCTCTGTAGGATGCAAGGGGAAGAATATCACTAAAAAGGATCTGATCAACTTAGGTGTAGGGGCAGGTTTGTCTCCCATATACTGTGAGGAATGTTATTCTGATATGGTTGAAAAAACAGCTGTATTGAAGTCATATCTTTCCTGAAGTTAAAAAATGGTAGCGTTAGCTCAAAAAAGAGTAAAAGTGTTGGGTGTTCTTGGTTTTCTATAATATAATGATAATGGTATGAGGTAATAGATATAGACTGATTCAATATTGCTTTATGCCTTTAGTATATTTCGAGGAGGTCTTTATATGGGTATATATTTAAATCCCGGAAACAAGAGATTTGATATTGCTTTAAATTCTGAGATATTTGTAGATAAAACAGAAATGTTAGACTATATAAATACCGTTGTAAATACAAATCAACGATATGTATGTGTATCTCGTCCTCGTCGATTCGGAAAAACCATGGCTGCAGATATGCTTTGTGCTTACTATGACAGAACTGCTGACAGTAGACTATTATTTGAAAAATGTAAAATCCATGAATCAACAATCTTCAATCACTCAGAATGGGATAAATATCTAGGTAACTTTGATGTGATCAGACTTGTCATGACGGATTTTTTCAAAAATGGAGTCTCAATAGACAAAGCACTGGAGAAACTGCAGAAACTCGTAGTAAGAGAGTTATCTAAAACATATCCACAAACAGATTTCTTTGATACGGATGATCTGATTCAATCATTACAGGATGTATATGTTGATAATCACACACAGTTTGTGATAGTAATCGATGAATGGGATTCGATCTTTCGTGAATATAAAGATGATAAAGACGGCCCAAAAAAATATCTTGATTTCCTTCGTGATCTGCTGAAAGACAAGGAATATGTGGCACTGGCATATATGACCGGGATACTTCCTATCAAAAAATATGGTAAACATTCTGCTTTAAATATGTTTGATGAGTATTCAATGACACAGCCTTCTCAGCTTGCTCCCTTCATGGGCTTTACTTCAGATGAAGTAAAAAACGAGTGTTTAGAAAGAAATCTAAGATATGATTCCTTTAAGGACTGGTATGATGGATATAGATTATCAAATAAAGTTTCAAAAGGAATGATCTCTGAAAGTGGCTCAGTTGATGATGACAAACACAGGGAATATGAAATATATAGTCCCTATTCAGTAGTTAAAGCTATTCTCAACAAACAGTTTTCAAATTATTGGAATCAGACCGAAACATATGAAGCACTCAGACAGTACATCGACATGAATTATGATGGTCTCAAGGAAGATATTGTTGTATTGATGGACTTCGGTCGTGTAAAGATAGACATTACCGGATATCAGAACGATATGACAACCTTCAATAGTAAGGATGATATTCTGACTATGCTGATTCACTTGGGATATTTGAGTTACGATAGTGAAAGTAAGGAAGTTTTCATTCCAAACAAAGAGGTAATGGATGTTTTCAAATCATCTACGAAATCTCAGGACTGGACTATGACATTCCGCGCATTACAGAACTCAAGGAGCCTTCTGGAAGCGACCTGGAACTGTGATGAAGAAAAAGTGGCAGAGCTCATCGAAGCGGCTCACAATAAAGCCGGGAACAGGACCTACAACAGTGAAGCGGGCCTAAGTTATGCCATCCAGCTTGCGTATTACAGCGCACAGGATTATTACACAATAATTCCTGAACTTGATACAGGAAAGGGGTATGCTGATCTGGTCTTCATCCCAAAGAATCTGGATAAGAAGGCAATGTTGATTGAATTAAAATATGACGAGAATGCGGATTCGGCAATAGCACAGATCCACAGGCAAAAATATCCCGAGAGACTGGAGCATTACAAGGGAAATCTTATTCTTGTTGGAATAAACTATGATAAAGAAATGAAAAATGACCATCCGGAATTCAAACACCATAGCTGTAAGATAGAAAGAGCATGAGTGCATTTTCTATGAACATGTTTTTATACAGTGCCTTAAGATGAATTTTGTCCCTAAACAAAAAAATATCAATTTTAAAGTTCCGGCTAATCATAATATGAGTTAGCCGGAGCTTTTTATTGCATTTCATCTCATAAGATGGTTATTTATCAGAAATTAATAAAACTTCGAGAGACCATCAACTATAATATCATCATAGCTTGGAATAGCTATTGTGTGTTCATAATATAAAAACGCTTAGGGGTACTTATGGAGAAGAAATCAAGTCCGATTATAATCATTTCTATCGTGACAGGAATCATTTTGGCAGCGCTTGTCGGTATACTGGTATATTTCAACCTTCCTGCACAACGCATCAGGCGAATGCTTAAATCTGCAAACAAGTACATAGCTGAGGAAAACTATGATGAAGCGATCCTGACCTTAAAGAAAATGCTGGAGATAGATCCAAAAAACGAAGATCTGTTCATCATGCTTGCCGACACATATGAAAAAAATGGTGAAATAGATAAAGAGGTTGAGTTCCTTCAGGAAGCTGTTACTTTGATGCCTGAAAATCATAAGATATCTGAAGTGCTAACAGATGTATATCCGGAGGTCACCATCTCTGAGGCAGAAGGAACATATAAGGATCCTGTACGACTTGAACTCGATGCACCGGAGGAGAGCAAGATATATTACATTATCACCGGAACAGGAGCGGATGATTCAAACTCAGCTGATAGTTCAGAAACCGGCAACAAAGAAAATGAATATAGTGAACCCATAACTCTTGAAAAAAACGGAAAGTATAGCATCGAATATTATGCGGTAAGTAAAAATGGCTACGAAGGGGAACACAAAAATGGGACTTACATTATAGAGCTTGATGAGAGTAAATACCATTTCAACGAGTGGGTGAATGAAGCCGACGGAAGACATTACTATGACGCCAATGGCAAATCTGTTACCGGATGGAAGAAGATAGGTGAATTATGGTACCTCTTCGACAAATCAGGAGTGATGCTCACCGGCCTCCAGGAAGACGATGGAAAAACCTATTATCTCGGAACAGATGGTGCTATGTTCACCGGATGGCAGGAAATAAACGGAAAGCGGTACTACTTCGATGAAAGCGGAGCCATGCTTAAGAACCAGTGGATCGATGGTACCTATTACGTAGGTAATGATGGCGCCATGCTTGTAGATACCAAAACACCGGATGGAAAGAAAGTAGGAAAGGATGGTAAGAAGGTAGATGAGGCCTGGAAACAGATTTATATTCAAAAAATAAAGGATGTGGAGGCATCTGCTACAGAATATTCATACACTAGCTATAAAATTGGTTTTGTGGATGATGATGATATTCCTGAACTTATATATAGAAGTATTGGTGGAGAATCCGGAGTAATGACATATTATGCAGGTAAATCTAATAGTATCCTTACAAATTGCGATAGCCACCGAGACAATGTCAGCTATATTCCTTATTCGGGACTGATAAATTATGTTCAAAGTATACCTCATGATTTCGACTATATTATATATAGATTAAAATCAGGTCAATTCACAAAGGAACACGAATATGGATCAGATTCTTGGCGCGATCATGGAGTAGAACATCATGTTTTACACTTCGATGATATTGAAGCAGATAGTTTTTATGACGAGGCAGGTCACGAAAACATAGAAGCATTAATAAAAGCTACCTATGACTATGATCTGATAGATACTAATGAATATTCAGCAGAAGAAGCAATAAGAATTATTGAAAACTGGTAAAAGTTAGGAAGGTAAAATGAAGAAAACCTCATTGATTTTTTTAGAACTTATATTTTTATTATGCTTATGTGCCTGCGCATCTAAGGCTCAACGGATTGAGGATCAATTAACCCTTGGAAACAAGTATCTTATAGATATGGATTATGAACAGGCCATTCTCACCTTTGATAAGGTAATAAAGATCGATCCCAAGAATACAGATGCTTATATCGGACTGGGTGAATCCTACTATAAACAGGCAAAGGTATTAACTGACTATACATCAGCTGATCCCTTGTATCTAAACTCATCGGAAAGCTATAAAACTGTTCTTGGGTTGATCAGTGATGGAACAGGAACAACTACAACAGGAAAAACTCTCGAAGAAATAAATTCAGATATTCTTACCATATTAGATGATGTCTATAATACTTGGGCAGATATTGCTTTAGCGGCAGGTGATACAGAACATGCTTCACTGATTTTAGACGAAGGATATGAAATAACAAAGAATGAAGAGTTTTCAAGAAAAGCTCAAACTATCGGATATCTGAGGGATGCCGATAAGCTGATTGATCCCATATTAACAAGTGAAATAACTGAGAGTTCAATGCCGGAAAATGAGAACAAGCTTATAGCCATAGCTGATCTTTATGACGGAAAATATATTTCTACAGAAAATGGAACGGGATTTGGTATATATAATGTAGAGTGTCAATATTTTCTTTATCGTGGAGGATTTAAAAATGGTCTACGTGATGGAAAAGGAACAATTACTTTATTGATGACAGATGAATGGGAAAGAATTTGGCGTGCTGATTGTGATTGGAACCAAGATATTCCTTACGGAATGGCAGAAATATATTCATTTTATTTTGGTGAAGGGAGCTATACCATCAATGGTAATGTTCAGATAAATAATGGATTATATGATGGTGTTCTTGTAATGGATGACGAATATTTCAGCACTAATATGCTTATTGAACAAGGAAAAATACTAAATTATAGTGGGATTGAAAAAGACTCCGGCAATTATTTTGATTACCATAACGAAGATGAAGAAACAATATTTGGTATGCCTGGATATGGAGATGCATTAGCTCCATAATATGATTCTATGTATATTTTTCCCATTCAAGAAACTCTTCCGGATAATAAATCTTCAGTTTACAAAGATGTTTGATTGCATCAGAATTTGGTATATATCCTGTCAGTAGCTTTGTTTGACAGAGATGACTGTGGATGGTAAGATTAAATCGTAAAGAACAAAAGAAAAGGATGTCACCGGCTAAACGGTAGGCTTCCTAATTGTAGCTAAAAGAGATTAGCCGCCTAGTTTGCCAAGACCGGGGCGGCTATTCTCTTGTGTTTCTGCTATTGCGTCTATGTGTTAAATATAAAGCCCCAGCTAATCAAAACATGGTTTAACTGGAGCTTTTTTAGTGCATTTCATCCTATTAATTGGTTGTTTATCAGATTTTAATACATCTTTAAGAGCCCATAATCTATAATGGCATCATGATTTGGAACACTTTATGTGTGTTCATAATATAAAAACGTTCAGGGGTACGTATGGAAAAGAAATCAAATCCGATTATAATCATTTCCGTTGTGACAGGAATCCTTCTGGCAGCACTTGTTGGGATAATGGTATATTTTAACCTACCGGCACAGCGCATCAAGCGAATGCTAAAGACCGCCAATAAATACATAGCGGAAGAGAATTATGACGAAGCAATCCTTACTCTGCAGAAGATGCTAGAGATTGATCCGAAAAATGAAGATCTGTACGTTCTTCTTGCAGACACATACGAGAAAAGTGGCGACATAGATAAAGAAATTGAATTCCTTCAGGAAGCTGTGAATCGGATGCCGGAAAACCAAAAGATAGCTGAGGTTCTATCAGATGTAAATCCGGAGGTCACCATCTCTGAAGCAGAGGGAATTTATAAGGACCCTATAAGACTGACACTCGATGCACCGGAGGACAGTAAGATTTATTACATTATTTCCGGGATAGGCGTTAGTGGTTCAAACTCCGCTAATGATTCCGGAACCTACAACAAAGAGAATGAATACAGTGAACCCATAACCCTTGATAAAAATGGAAAGTACAGCCTTGAGTACTATGCAGTAAGTAAAAACGGCTACGAAGGTGAACATAAAAAGGGAACCTATGTTATAGAGCTTGATGAGAGTAAATGCCATTTCACTGAGTGGGTGGATGAAGCCGACGGAAGACATTACTATGAAGCCGATGGCAAATCTGTTACCGGATGGAAAAAGATAGGTGAATTATGGTACCTTTTCGATAAATTAGGAGTGATGCTCACCGGATTTCAAGAAAATGATGGAAAAACATATTATCTCGGAACAGATGGCACTATGCTCACCGGATGGCAGGAAATAAACGGAAATAAATATTACTTTGATGATAGCGGAGCCATGCTTAAGAATCAGTGGATAGATGACACTTATTACGTGGGAACTGATGGTGCCATGCTTGTGGATACAAAGACACCGGACGGAAAGAAAGTTGATAAGGACGGAAAGAAAATAGATGAGTCTTGGAAGCAGGCGTATATTGATGTGATAAGAGGGGGCAATTATAATAAGTTCGATCCTTTAAGTAAAACTATAGTTTATGAAGATATCAACGCTCATGTATACAGAGGTGAAAATGATGAGTTTTTCTGGAGTTATGCATATCTTAATGGGGATGATATTCCGGAATTAATACGTGCAAAAAGAGGGAAATGGTATGACGAAGTTGCTCATGATTATATTTATGATTATTCTTATGAACTATTTTCCTGCTTTGACGGAATAGTACAAAGTATAGGATTATATGATGACCATATGGGATGTGGTCATTTAACCTATTCTAATGGCGGAAATTTAATATATGCAGATTTTTATAGTGATAACCATAATAACTACGGTACTTATAGTTTTAAGATAGAATCCACAGGGTTCGTTATAATTCATGAAGCCGAAGTAGGCTATTCAAGACTTAGTGCTGACCCTGAGCCTGAATATTCATTTGATGGTATTAGTACTACACATAGTCAATTCGTTCAAATGTCATGGAAGTATTTTAATGAACCCAACATGGTTAAATCAATTGATAATTTTGAGCAAGGTAATTACGGAGATATGTTACCAACCTGGGATGTATGGGAAAGCAAATATACTTCAACAGAAATCATAGATATTATCGAAAATCTTTAACTTACAATTATAGGGGCCTTTGTTTATTGCATAATAGGATAACACCTTCCAAAAGCGAATTTCAAAAAAGATGGTATAAGACGTGAAATATAATCAACAATTATAATTCTCTTAAAGCTCAGGCTAATCGCAACAAGGGTTAGCCTGAGCTTTTTTGCATTTCATCTCATAAATTGGTTGTTTATCAGAATTAAGTGCAACTTTAATATACCATCAACTATAATATCATCATGCTTAAGAACATCTTTTATATATTCATAATTTAAAAAACGTTCAGGGGTACGTATGGAAAAGAAATCAAATCCGATTATAATCATTTTTGTTGTGACTGGAATCCTTCTGGCAGCACTTGTCGGAATGCTTGTGTATTTCAACCTTCCGGCACAGCGCATCAGGCGAATGCTTAAGTCTGCCAATAAATACATCGCGGAAGAAAACTATGACGAAGCAATCTTGACTTTGAAGAAGATGATAGAGATAGATTCGAAAAATGAAGATCTGTACGTTCTTCTTGCAAACACATATGAAAAAAACGGCGACATCGATAAAGAGATAGAATTTCTTCAGGAAGCTGTGACGTTGATGCCGGAAAAACAAAAGATATCTGAGGTTCTCTTAGATGTGTATCCGGAGGTTACATTGTCCGAGAGCTCAGGAACATATACTGATCCGGTGTCTCTTTCCATGTCTTCATCTGAAGGTGGCGAGATTTTCTATAAAATTTCCGGAAGTGATAATGAAAGTAAATACTCATCTCCCGTCAACCTGGGGAAAAATGGAAAGTATAGCATCGAGTACTATGCGGTAAGCAAAAACGGATACGAAGGTGAACATAAGACTGCTACCTACGTAATAAACCTTGATAAGAGTAAGTATCATTTCAATGAATGGGTAGATGAGTTTGACGGAAGACATTACTATGATGAAAATGGCTTGTCAGTTACAGGCTGGCTTAAGCTTAAAGAGAAATGGTATCTGTTCGACGGCAATGGCGTGATGCTCACCGGTTTTCGGGATGACAAAGGAAACACTTATTATCTCACAACGGATGGCATTATGGTTATCGGCTGGCAGGATATAAATGGGAAGAGATACTACTTTAATGAAAATGGAGAAATGCTCAAGAACCAGTGGATTGATGACACCTTCTATGTAGGGGCAGACGGTGCGATGCTTGTGGATACCAAGACACCTGATGGGAAGAAAGTAGGTAAGGATGGAAGGAAGAAAGATGAGGCTTGGAAGCAGGCATATATACTAAAAATAAAAGACGTTGAGGCATCAAATCCAGATCCGGATTGTACACCAAGTTATCAAATTGGTTATGTGGATGAAGATGATATTCCTGAATTAATATATAGGTGTATCTGTTTTCAAGGAGAATCCGGAGTGATGACATATTATGAAGGTAAGACAAGTAATATATTTGATAGAGGCAGTGATTTTTCTGTAGTAAGTGCCGGATATATGTCTCGTTCTGGGACGGTACGACTTAATGCGTATGCTAATGGATGGAGTAAAGATGGGTTATATAGGCTGAAATATGGTAAATTCACTGAGGAACATACGATTTTTGAGGAACATTCACATCTAGGAGAAGTATTTACTATAAACCTTGATGATAATAGTGCTACAGGATATAACGATGATGAAACTAGTTGGGAAGCTTATAACAATATTGCAGCACAAATAAAATCCATCTATGATGAATCACTGGAAGCGACGGATGAGTATAATGCTGAAGAAGCAATAAGAATTATTGAAAACTGGTAAGTGTTAATGGTATTTAGTATTAGGAACCTATAATACGGTATCAGATATAAAGAGAGATACATAAATGAAAAAACTCCGAGGTCAAAGGCGTGAAAAAATAAACAAAAAAGCATAAGTTCATTAATGCCCCGGCTGATAGCAATATGCTTTAGTCGGGAGTTTTTTTGCATTTCATCCCCATAAAATGGTTATTTATCAGATTTTTATACAATTTCAAGATACCATCAACTATAATAGCATCATTGAATTGAACATCTTCCGTGTGTTCATACTGTAAAAAGCTACATTCAAGGAGTAAGCAAAGATGTTTTGTATTAAATGTGGAAAGCAAATAGAAGATTCCCAGCAGTTTTGCATTTATTGCGGAGCAAAACAGCCCGGTTCATTTGATGTTCAGAAGACCGAAGAAGAAAAGAAGATAAATAATGATACTGAAGAGCAGGGATCGGAATTTTTTCATAAACCGGAATCTATCCAGGGACCGGAATCTTCTCAAGGATCGCAATCATCCCGGGAATCAGAATCTTCCCAAGTACAGCAATCATCCCAGGGAGCGGAATCTTCCCAAGTACAGCAATCATCCCTTGGATCAGAATCCTCCCAGGTAAAGCAAGCATCCCCAGGATTTGAATCCTCCCAAGTACAGCAATCATCTCAGGGATCGGAATCCTTCCAGGTTCCAGGAGCTTCTCAAGGATCGGATTCTTCTCAGGGTCAGGGATCTTTCCAGCAACCGAATTCTTTCCAACAGCCGGGATCTTTCCAGCAGTCTGCTCCTTATCAGCAGGCAAACTCATATCAAGAATCTGCTCCCTATCAGCAGTCAAACGCTTATCAACAGTCTGCTCCCTATCAGCAGACAGACTCCTATCAGCAGTCTGCCCCTTACGATCAAACAGAATTCTCATATGATAATCCTGAACCAGCCCAGGCGCAGCTTTTAGATACACCTAACGGCGGTTCTAAAAAACGTTCCCGTCTTGGAGCGGTGGTAGCAGTATTGGTTTCTGCATTAATACTCGTGTTAATACTGGTCGGAGGATTGGTCTGGTGGAATCAGCCAGCCAAGAGAGTAGAACGCTTGATACAGGCCGGACAGAAATATTTGGCTGAAGCAGATTATGACCAGTCGATTCTGAGCTTCCAGAAAGCGATAGAAATTGATCCGAAGAATGCAGATTTGTATTCAGATTTGGCGGGAGCTTACATTCAGAAAGCACAAACTGCTTCCGATGACGAAAAAGTCAAGTTATATAAGCTGGCAAGTAATAGCTATAAGGAAGCATTATACTATGATGAAGATAATACTCAGTTAGTAGCTGATATATCTGACCTGTATGTTGAGTGGTCTGATTTTTATATTGATCAGCAGGATTATGAAGCTGCGATTGATCTTATAGAAAAGGGATTAAAAATAGTTGATGAAGAGGTACTTGAAGACAGACTGAATGAGCTTACAACAAATAGTTATGACTCATCAGCGCCTGTAGACGGTAAAACCACGGATTCCAAACCAACAACCAACAATCAGAGTACTACAAGCAATCATACTATCACAAATAATCAACCGAAAAGTCCGGTTTCACTTTTTGTACGTCAGGTGGAGAATACTTCATTCCCGCAAATTCATTTTTATGCCAGTGTTCTGAACGGTAATAATGAATCTGTCGACAATCTGAAAAGAGATGATTTCAAGATCCAGGAGCTTCAGGCAGACGGTTCTATCCAGGATGTTCAGATCGATGAAGTTTATCAGGTTATCGATTCCAAGGCAGCTTACATCGATTTAGTCATTGACAGAAGCAGCAGTATGAGCGACAGCATGATGCAGCAGGCAAAAAATGCCGCAACCGCTCTCATCCAGAATATGAAAGATGGTAATCAGGTTGAAGTTATTTCATTTGATAGCTATGTTTATCAGGATTATCCCTTCTCTTCGGACCTGAGTTCGGCAATATTCTCCATTGACGCAATCCAGCCATATGGCAGCACAGCATTGATGGATGCCCTATATACTGCTGTGTACAATACTTATAAGGTCGGAGAAGGAGCAAAGTGTGTTATCGCCTTTACCGACGGAGAAGAGAATTCAAGTAACTATACTGTAAATGATGTAGTGAACATATCTCAGAGCACAGGAATTCCGGTATATCTCATTGGAATAGGATCAGGTGTTGATGAATATTCTCTGAGAGATATTGCTCAAAAATGTTCGGGAGAGTACTATTCTGCCTCTGACGTAAATCTGGAGCAGGAGCTTAGTGACATTTATAACAACATATATAAAGATCAGCAGAATAATTACATTTTCAAGTATACGAGTAAGAATGCCTCTGACACCACAGGTGCAAGACAAATCGTTGTAAACATGTCCGATAATTCAGGATATACAGGTTCCTGCCAGAAGGAATTTGTTCCTGTGGCACAGACTGCAATCGATGCAAATTTTGGATTTGATGTAGACAATATCATCCCGGACTCAAGCTACAGAGCATTGACCAATGCAGATCTTGAAGGTCTTTCTCTTGCCAAACTCCGTATCGCAAGAAACGAAATTTTTGCACGCCACGGTCGTCTGTTTAAGGATAATCTGCTGAATCAATGGTTCTACTCGAAGGGTTGGTACCTGCAGATACAGCCTAAGTATTCTCCGAGTGAATTTGACAGATTGAGCCCTTATCCTATCAGCACACTTGAGAATAACAACATTGATTTAATAATTGCCAGGGAAGAATATATCATGAATTACGAAAATATATTCCCTAATGCAGGAAATATTCCATTATCCACCTATGATGTAGCTCTTACAAAGGCAGTTTTGCAGAAGGCACTTACACAGGTTGCCTCTTACCCGCAGACATCCGTAAGAGACCAGAACATTGCATTTATCCAGAATGCTATTGCTAATGCTACGATGTGATGGGGAGTCAATAAACATTGAGTTACGAAATAGCCGCTTAGTTTGAAGACTGGGCGGCTATTTTTTAATGCTTTAGCTTTGACAAATTGGTGCTCTTTACAATTCATCAGCAAATATTGCTGTATATCATATTATAATCATATTTATAGATACAAATGATAATCTGCTTACATACAAAATAAAAAGTCTGAAATCATAAGAGGGGTACGTATGAAAAAGAAATCAAGTCCAATTATAATCATATCCGTTGTGACTGGAATGCTTCTGGCAGCACTTGTCGGCATGCTTGTATATTTCAATCTTCCGGCGCAGCGCATCAGGCGAATGCTTAAGACGGCCAATAAGTACATAGCGGAAGAAAACTATGACGAAGCGATTCTTACTTTGCAGAAGATGTTGGAGATAGATCCAAAAAACGAGGATCTGTACGTCCTTCTTGCTGACACATATGAGAAAAATGGTGATATAGATAAAGAGATAGAATTCCTTCAGGAAGCTGTGACATTGATGCCGGAAAATCAGAAGATATCTGAAGTACTTTTAGATGTGTACCCGGAGGTCACTATCTCTGAGGCAGAAGGAACATATAAGGACCCTATAAGTCTGACACTTAATGCACCTGAGGACAGTAAGATATATTACATAGTTTCCGGGACGGATGTGAATGATGCAAACTCCTCTGATGGTTCAGAAAAAGGCAAAAAAGAAAATGAATATAGCGAGCCAATAACTTTTGAAAAAAATGGTAAGTACAGCATCGAATATTATGCGGTAAGCAAAACCGGCTACGAAGGTGAACACAAAAAAGGAATCTATGTTATAGAGCTTGATACAAGTAAATATCATTTCAATGAGTGGGTGGATGAAGCTGACGGAAGACATTACTATGAAGCCGATGGCAAATCTGTTACCGGTTGGAAGAAGATAGATGAATTATGGTATCTCTTTGACAAAGCAGGAGTGATGCTCACAGGATTTCAAGAGGACAACGGAGATACATATTATCTAGGACCAGATGGCATCATGCTCATCGGATGGCAGGAAATAAACGGGAAGAAATATTACTTCAATGATAGTGGAGCTATGCTCAAGAACCAGTGGATAGATGACACTTATTATGTGGGTTCTGATGGCGCAATACTCGTTGATACCAAGACACCGGACGGGAAGAAAGTCGGCAAGGACGGAAAGAAAGTAGATGAGGCTTGGAAGCAGGCGTATATCGATTTCATAAATGAGAAAGTATATTTGAATGCATATTATGATGTTGATCCCGAAGTCAAAGTTTGGAACTATACATACATAAATGATGACAACATTCCAGAAATAACTCATTCTCTTCCAGATAATTATGGTTTTCATGAGCCCGAGAATTACTTATATTCTTACTTTGAAGGTGAAGTTCAAGGTTTTGGAGGCGGATTATCTTGGATCAAAATAAAGCCCGGAAAAAATATAATTATAAGTAGTATGAAACATGAAGAAGATATTCTTACGATTGGTTCTAAAGGATTTGAATGTATTCATTCCTTTACAAATCAAAGAAGTTATGGGAGAGAAATATATTATGTTGATGGTATAGAAGTCACATTAGATCAATCTGATTCCATATTTTCACAATATGATGATCCTGAGATGAAATATCCCGAGGGTAAATACTCAACAAATGAGATCATCGAAATAATAAAGAACCTGTAATAATGTGTTGTATTACATATATAGCTTAAAGCGTTCACATAAATACTGGATATATAGAAGGGTAATTAAATGAATAAATTGTTGAAGCTATTGATGAATTTATTGTTAGTTGTATGTTTATGTGCCTGTGTATCAAATGACCAGAAAATACAAAAGCAATTGGAGCTCGGAACCAAATTTTTGGTAGATATGGATTATGAGCAGGCGATTCTTGCCTTCAATAAAGTAGTTGAAATCGATCCTAAGAATACCGATGCCTATATGGGTCTTGGTGATGCCTACTACGGAGAAGCAAAAAATGCTGGAGATTATAGTACAGCAGATACATTATATTCAAATGCGACAGATAATTATGAAATGGTTATGAACTTAACTAGTGATGGAACCGGCTCCACAGTTAATGATAAATCGTTAGAGGAAATCAATCAGAATGTAAAGGAAATCCTTAGCGAGCTTTATGTTACATGGTCGGATTTGGCATTAAAAGAAGGCGATAGTGATCATGCTGCCAAGATACTGGAGGATGGATATACAATTCTCGGAAATGAGGAACTTCTGCAAAGATCACAGACAATCAGTGACATTAAGGATGCAGAAAAACTTATTGAAGAATTGGATGTATCTTCCGAAGATTTCGATGTTTCTTTAAGAGATAATAATGATAAAATAATGGCCATAACTGATATGTGTAACGGAAAATATATTTCAACTGAAAATGGTCAGGGCTTCGGTCTTTATAAAGTAGATGGAAACTATTATGTTTTCCGTGGAAGCTTCAAAAATGGTTTACGTGAAGGTCTGGGATTGATCATGTTAATTGGAGATGTCTCTGAAAACTATGTTAAGTGTGAATGGAAAGAAGATGTTCCATTTGGCAGTGCAGAATACTATTATAGATATTATGACGGCTGGGAATATACTACAGAATCAGCAGTATTTCAGCTTGAAAATGGGTTATATGACGGGAAAGGTACAACGTCATTTGGAGGGCTTGAAGAAGAATTTTATACTCTTAATCATGGGATGGTTGAAAATCTTGGTCCGGAGCCATACTATTCGGGATATTCATTTTATTCTGTTGATAATGAAGGTCTTCCATTTTCAGTTATGCAGAATGATGAATTCGGATACACTCGAGGCATGCCGGGGTATGCAGATAGCTTTTTACTGTTTGATCATTATACGTCACCATTATTTTCTGAAGAAGATTTTTCTGAGTAATATGATTAATTATGTTTAAGTAACAACAGAAAAAATAAACCTATATCTGAACAGAAATTGGCTAACAAAGGATATAAAAGAACAAAAGTAATAATATTTTTCTATTGGAGGTCAAACACAGATGTTTCGAAAAGCTTTGCAAAATGGCTAAAATAAGATATATTTAAATTAGCTAAAATGGAAGTGAGGTGATACCATGGCTATAAATACAGCGACGGCTACAGCAACAGAAATGCAGAATAATTTTGGACGCTATCTTGCAATGGTACAGGACGGTGGTGAAGTCATTGTTACAAAAAACGGCAAGGAAGTTGGACGATTCATACCTCGTGCAAAAGCTGTGTCCTATTTGACAGATTCTCTTACAGGGATTCTTAAAAGTGACATGGATATAGATCAGGCAAAAGAAGAAAGGCTTAGAGAAAAGTATGAAGTTGCTGATTGATGGAAACATTCTTCTTGATGTCCTTCAGAAGAGGGAACCCCATTACGAGGACTCATCCAAAATTTGGAAAATGTGCGAAACTGATCTTGTCGAAGGGTATGTCTCTGCTTTGACATTTGCAAATCTTGTTTATATCATGCGAAAGGAACTGGATGCAGAGAAAATCAGTGAAATACTAAAAAAGATGTCGCTGATCTTTTCAGTTGAAGATTTGACCGTATCTGACTTAAGTGCAGCTGCAGAAATGCAGTGGGAAGATTTTGAAGATGCATTGCAGGCAGCTACAGCTAATCGGATACATGCTGAGTGTATTATCACCAGGAATGTTAAGGACTTCAAGAAAAGCAAAGTGATTGCATATACTCCGACAGAGTTTTTGGCAAGACAGTAGAAGCATACAAGGCGGATGATTACCGTTTATCGATTAATTATACTATTTGTCAGATTATAAACTCTTATTCAGATGACTATAGTAATATGTGTTCATACAAAGAAACTATGTAATAGTTATCAGGAGGAAGAAATGAAATTATCCAGATTATATGCAGCAACTATGTTTTTAACCGTTATGTCTTCACTTACTGCACTTGCGGGACAATGGATATACGGCCAATATGGGCAAACAGGGTATCAGAGAGATGATGGAACTTATTCGGTAAATCAGTGGGAATTAATAGATGGCAAATGGTACTACTTTGATGGCGAAGGGTGGATGATGAAGAACTCATGGATTCAAAGTAAGTATTATGTAGGTAATGATGGAGCAATGATAGTCGATGGGCAAACCTGTGATGGATTTCTTGTTGACTCGGAAGGTGTATATATCCCCGGATCCGGAGATTGCGTGGACGGAACATACAGATTTTTAAGAGAAGAAGCTCGCAGCATTTATGATGGGTCTTATGTTCCAGGTGAATCTTGGTTAGGAGATACTATCGAGGTAAAACGAGTGTCAGATAAGATTATAAATGTAACGACTACCGGAGAATATAATTATGGCCAAACAGAATCGTTTCGTTTAGATACATATGGATATGGCTCTGAATCATATACATACTTTGGCTATTGCAGTGGAATATCATTTAAGGATGGCAACCTGATCTTCTGGCCGGAAGAAGGGGACATAGGTGATTACTATATTGGTATTTTCGAGAAAATGTAATTGTTAATTCAATCTGTCATATATTAATTCTGACAACAGATTTTCCTGCCGTCTCTATTGACGGCAGGTTTACTTTTTTGGAAAGTTATTCTGTGTGTGCTCATATTATATAGATGCTTAGGGGTGTTTATGGAAAAGAAATCAAATTCAATTTTGATCATATCAGTATTGACCGGAATCTTTCTCACAGCACTTGTCGGGATGCTGGTTTATTTCAATCTTCCGGCACAGCGTATCAGGAGAATGATTAAGACGGCAAACAAGTTCATCGCTGAAGAGAACTATGACGAAGCAATACTTACCTTGCAGAAGATGATAGAGATAGATCCTAAAAATGAAAATATCTATGTCCTTCTTGCAGACACATATGAAAAAACAGGCGATATAGATAAAGAGATAAGCCTTCTGCAGGGAGCCGTTGATGTGCTTCCGGAGGCAGAGAACTTGTCTGAAGCATTGGAACAGGCATATACGAATGTTAACATATCTGAAAGAGAGGGAACCTATAAGGATCCTGTAAATCTGGTGCTTCGTGCTCCTAAGGACAGTAAGATATATTACAGGGTTACCGATGCCGGAGAAGATGATACAAACTTCGCAGATGATTCGGAAACCGGTAATGAAGAGAATGAGTATACCAAACCCATAAACCTTGAAAAGAACGGAAAGTATAGCATCGAATATTATGCGGTTAGTAAAAACGGATACGAAGGTGATCACAAGACGGCTACATATGTTATAGAACTTGATGAGAGTAAGTATCCTTCTGATGAATCTTGGAAGCAGGCGTATATTGATGTTATAAATGGCGGAGATTTTTTGAATATATTTTGGGGTGATTATGAGTCTGGTTTTGAAGATCCAGATGACGAATCAATTGATCCTGAAGCCAAAGTTTGGAATTATGGGTATGTAAATGATGATGACATTCCTGAAATAACTCATATTGGCCATTATTCGAATTATTTTTTATCTTACTTTGATGGTGAAGTTCAAGGATTTGGAGGTGGAAAAATATGGTTCGAATTCAAACCTAGAACAGAATTTATTATCAGCCACCTACCACGAGAACTGGAAGTCTTTAAGATTGGATCTGATGGTCTTGAATCAATTCAAGGCTTCTATACTGCTAATGGTTCTTTGGGAGAATTCTACTACGTTGATGATACAGAAGTCACAGAGGATCAATATGATTCTGCATTCTCACAATATTATGATCCTGAAATGAAAGAGCCCGAGGGCAAATACTCAACAAAAGAGATCATCGAAATAATAAATAATCTGTAATGGTATGTTGAATTATGTATATAAATTAAAACGTTCACATAAAAAATAGTGGATACATAGAAGGGTAATTAAATGAAAAACTTGTCTAAGCTATTGATGAATTTACTGTTAGTTGTATGTTTATGTGCATGCGTATCAAACGCCCAGAAAATACAAAAGCAATTGGAGCTCGGAAACAAATTTTTGGTTGATCTTGATTATGAACAAGCGATTCTGGCTTTCAATAAAGTAATTGAAATTGATCCCAAGAATACCGATGCATACATGGGCCTTGGTGACGCCTACTACGGAGAGGCAAAAAATGCCGGAGATTATAGTTCCGCCGATACTCTTTATACAAGTGCGACAGAAAATTATGGAATCGTTATCAACCTGACAGGTGATGGAACCGGCACCACAGTTAACGATAAATCGCTGGACGAAATCAATCAGAGCGTGAGGGAAATCCTTAATGAACTTTATGTTACGTGGTCGGATCTGGCATTAAAAGAAGGCGACAGTGATCATGCTGCCAAGATACTTGAGGATGGATATACAATTCTCGGAAATAACGATCTTCTGGAAAGATCACAAACTATCAGCGGCATTAAAGATGCTGAACAACTTATCGGAGAATTGGATGTATCTTCCGAAGATATTGATATTTCGTTAGCAGACAGTGCAGATAAACTTATCGCAATAACAGATATGTGTAACGGGAAATATATTTCCACTGAAAACGGTCAAGGATTTGGTTTGTACAAGGTTGACGGAGAGTATTATTTATTCCGCGGAAGTTTCAAGAATGGTTTACGTGAAGGCCCGGGATTGATCATGATAATAGATGACTATACATGCTATGTGAAATGTGAATGGAAAGATGATGTACCTTTTGGTAGCGCGGAATATTTTGATATTTTAGGCGATGAATCAGTATCCGGTGATTTTCAATTAATAAACGGATTATATGATGGAAAAGGAACAATATCGGTTAGTGATGGGTACTTGATATATTTTAGCATAAATCAAGGTTATCTTGTGAACTTGGGACCTGATCCTGATATGCCGGGCTATTATTGTTATGGAGTTGGCCAGGATGGGGAACCAGTTGCAGTTATGGAACTTGAAGAATTTAAATACACACGAGGTATGCCCAATTATGCAGATATTTTTTTGGCAGATTGATCGGTATTAGAATGAAAAACATATCACAGAATAAAACTCTTAATTCTATGGAGAGTTTTATTTGTTTTTGTTTTGTGCAAAAAGATTTGAAAAAACCGCCTGCTGTCATTCGTCAGTGAATAATGCTTTTTATCAGATTTTAAACCATTAAATATATCTCGATGGTAATATGTGTACATACAAAAGAAAAACAAAACACACAAAAAATAAATTTCAAATTCAAGGAGAAAAGCAATTATGTCAATGTTCAGAGTAAACACAAGCACACTTAAAAGCCAGGCAGAGCAGTTAAGAACCTTAAACGAGTCTTTCAAGACTCAGGTTGAAAATCTTAATGATAAGGAAAATGCTCTTTCAGGTATGTGGGAGGGCGAAGCAAGAAATGCATTTCATAATGCATTCCAGCAGGACAAATCACAGTTCGATGTATTCTATCAGGGAATAAATACCTTCATCTCAACACTTGAAACTGATGCCGGTGAGTACGACAAGGCAGAGGCACAGAACCTAAGCACTGCTCAGACAAGAAAAGCTTAATAACAAAGACAAAATCAGAATTAAACATTAACGAATAAATTATTAAACGGAGGAAATAAACATGGAAGGACAGTTAAAAGTAACACCGGAGGAGCTTCAGAACGCATCATCAGAGTTTGCGGGAATAGATGGTACAATACAAAACACAACATCGGAAATGATGACACTTGTAAGGAATCTTACATCAGCATGGGAAGGTGAGTCATCACAGGCATACATCAATAAATTCAACGAACTTGATGATGATATGCAGAAGATCCACGCAAAGATTCAGGAGCACTCTCAGGATCTTGCAGAAATGGCAACAGTATATACCAATGCCGAAAAGACAACAACCGCAGCAAATCAGGCGGTTTCATCAAATCTGATCAACTGATAATAATCAAAAGTTTAGATATGTCAAAACGCTAAAGATCCAAAGAATTTTTAGCGTTTTTATTTTTATGAAGATATATTATATTTGATATATGCATACTATAAAGAACATTTAGAGGTAAGTATGGAAAAGAAATCTAATTCAGTTTTAATCATATCTGTAGTGATATGTTGAATTACGTATATAACTTAAAACGTTAAAATCAATAATATTGGATACGTAGAGGGGGTAATTAAATGAAAAACTTTTCGAAGCTATTGATAAATTTGCTGTTAGTTTTATGTCTATGCGCCTGCGCATCAAACGCTCAGAAAATTCAAAAGCAATTGGAGCTCGGAAACAAATTTTTAGTTGATCTTGATTATGAGCAGGCGATTCTTGCATTCAATAAAGTAATTGAAATCGATCCCAAAAATACTGAGGCATATTTTGGACTTGGTGATGCTTACTACGGAAAAGCAAAGAATGCCGGAGATTATAGTGCTGCCGATACGCTTTATACAAGTGCGACAGATAATTATGGAATGGTTATGAACTTAACCGCTGACGGAACCGGAACCACAGTTAATGATAAATCTCTTGATGAAATCAATCAGAATGTAAAGGATATCCTTGCAGAGCTATATGTTGCATGGTCGGATCTGGCATTGAAAGAAGGCGACAGTGATCACGCTGCCAAGATATTGGAGGATGGCTATACAGTTATTGGAAATGACGATCTTTTGGAAAAATCACAAACCATCAGCAGCATTAAAGATGTTGCACGGCCTGTTTCAATGGCATATTTTCCAAAGGGAGAGGATACCCCCTTATACACAGTGGTCTTTGAGTATGACGCCGCAGGAAAGCTGGTGTCAGGACATTATCATAATGAACGAAGAAACAGGAATGGAACTTATACCTACTCTTATGAGGAAAATATCCTAAAGACCTCATCTTTTGTATGGAACGATGGAGAATTCGCAGGCACGGCTCCACATATTACGACCTATGAGTGTGATTCTTTTGGAAGGGTAATATCATCTCTTGAAGATAACGAGGACGAGGATTCTAAACAACATACTGAAGTTCAGTTTGAGTATGACGAGGATGGACGACTGATAGGAGGCAGCGTAAGCGGTTATTGTATGTCTAAAGGTTTCGATGGCGAAGAGGATGATTATGCATCCAGCGATGGAAAATATGTATATTATTATGAATAGTCTAATCGCATGCTGCTGCCATTTATCATCGGTAAAGTTTTTGTCCATGAGCTTCATGATAATAAACTCATAGCCGATCAAGATTCTGATTTTAAACTTCCGGTTCTTTCCATGGGCATGACAGGAGATTTTGAGGTAGCAGTGGAAGAAGGTGCCACTATGGTAAGAGTCGGAACCGCCATATTTGGGAACAGAAGGTACAGGTAAGATAAGAATCTAAAGCAATGCATTAACTAAGATAAATTACGATGTTAAGATACTAATTAAAAAGAAGTGCTACCGGTAGACGGTTAGCCCTTATGAATTGGTTAAGATAAACCGCTTAGTTTCTCAGGCTGAGGCGGTTTATTTTTTTAATGTAAAGAACCTTACATCAGCATGTGAAGGTGAGTCATCACATGCATACACTAACAAGTTTTATGAAATTGAGAATGATATGCAGAAGATCCACGCAACGATCGATAAGCATGTTCGGGATCTTTATTCAATTCCGTATTTCAGATACATTTCCTGTCGTTCGTCAGAAGTTGCGTTTAAAGCCTTGTTGAATTCTGTACTTCCGGGATCAAGCTTCTTTAGAAGTTTGGCGAGCATATCTTCGCCCTTGGATTGACCCTCAATGCGGCCTTCATTACGCCCTTCAATGCGTATGTCATCCATTAATTCTTTCCATGCATTACCCATATTGACATGACCTCCTATTGCGTTTCCTGTTGAAATCTTTGCACCGGCATATTCATTTATCATATTAACAGTATTTGTACTGATATTTTCGTATTCACCTGAATTCAGTATATCACGAGTTGCGGTTTTATTATCTGAAATCTGTATGAATTTTAATACGGTACCGAGTTCGCTGTTGAATCTGCCAAAATCACTGATTTCATTTGGAGTTATAAGATTGAGTTTATAGTTATTCACATATTTCAGTAGTTCCTCTGGAATATCACCAAACATATCATAAAGAGACCTGGGGCCGTCCCAGGCGTTGTTATCAAAACTTATACAAAGTGTGATCACCGGCAATAAATGATCTTCTTTTGAAAAACCTGAGATCTTCTCAGCACCATTTAGATCCTTCGCTTTTTCGTGATTCCTCTTTATATCGTCAACTTGAGCCGTATAGTTCAATGCATCGTACAGATAATCCCTCACCGGCATGGCATAATGCACGTCTGCCTGACCTTCAATGCCAAGAAGGACAAGGGTGGTTTGCCCGTAACGTTTGATATTGCAAAGTTTCAAAACATCTCTGAATTTTTGATTTGCAAATATTTTACCTGTTTTATAGATGGCAGATAATTCTGTGATATCTTTCTCTGCCAGATCCGATGGTTTGATCAAGGGCTTTCCATCAAACAAATAATAGTTAAAGGCATCAGCAAAGATTTCGTTCTGCCCAAGATACATTTTGTAAGAACATCTTTCTTTCCCATATATTTACAATTACACCTCCGGAAAAATAATGAGATGCAGCTCATTTCATTATGCAAAAGACAGCCGTTATGTTTAATGAACGTGTTTTGGCGTTTTTATTAAAGGGTGGATTATAATTTGGAATATTTTTATATGATGTACAAATCTAAGATGAAGAATTGGATATTTTAAGATTGAAAAGAACTGCATGTATTTGAGATGTGAGCATCATACCACAACATGATAGATTTGCATATCGTCTAAATTCAGACTATATGATATTTTGAAGATATAAGAATGACGGCTGAGCTGTTACGATACTTCGTGATCGTCAGATAAATATCTAAATAAGGAAATGATTTAGCCCTTCTCTTTTTGGAAGATGTATAATATCTGAGGGGGACATACTATAAAGATTATTTAGATTATATATACCATTCATCAGCGAATAATGCTTTTTATCAGAATTCAAACCCCTAAATAAACACCGATGGTAATATGAGTACATACAAAAGAAAAGCAAAACAAAAACACAAATAAATTTCAAATTCAAGGAGAAAAGCAATTATGTCAATGTTCAGAGTAAACACAAGCACACTTAGAAGTCAGGCAGAACAGTTATCAAGCTTAAATGAGACTTTCAAGACTCAGGTTTCAAACCTTAATGATAAGGAAAATGCCCTTTCAAACATGTGGGAAGGCGAAGCAAGAACTGCTTTCCACAATGCGTTCCAACAGGACAAGGCACAGTTTGATGTTTTCTATCAGGGAATAAAGAACTTTATCACAACACTTGAAAACGATGCTGTTGAGTACGACAAGGCAGAGACACAGAATCTCAGCACTGCTCAGACCAGAAAAGCATAATAACAAAAACAGAATAAGAATTAAACATTATAAATAATCATAAAACGGAGGAAATAAAAATGGAAGGACAGTTAAAAGTAACACCGGAGGAGCTTCAGAACGCATCATCAGAGTTTTCAAATATTGACAATACAGTGTTAAACACCACATCAGAAATGATGACACTTGTAAAGAATCTTACATCCGCATGGGAAGGTGAGTCATCACAGTCATACATCAGTAAGTTCAATGAGCTTGAGGACGATATGCAGAAAATACACGCAAAGATTCAGGAGCATTCTCAGGATCTTGCAGAAATGGCAACAGTATATACCAATGCTGAAAAGACAACAACCGCAGCAAACCAGGCGGTTTCATCAAATCTGATCAACTGATTGTGATTAAAAATTGAGACATTTCAAAACGCTAAAGATCTAAAGGATTTTTAGCGTTTTATTTTTAAGATGATGTATAATATTCGAGGGGTACATGCTATAAAGAACATTTTTAGAAATCAGGGTGGAAGTATGGATGAATACTTCGACCAAATATATTCTATAAAATATGGTCCATTCATAATTGGAGGATAAAGCCGTAATGAATATAACAAAGCATTTGGTGAAAATAATGATAGGCCTGGCAATAAGTGCCTTCCTTATGGGAGGTTGCGGAAAGTCAGAAGATGGTACGGCACGTAGGAAAAGGCATAATACTACAGATGAAGAGAATTCGTCAAAGGATAATAAAAGAGAGAAAGACAGGAAAAGCCGCGTAAATGATCCGGGAGGGAATACTATCCTGTTTCATGGAAAATACTTTGATATAACGAAGATGACCTATGGGGATCTGAAGGAATTGACAGATGCTGAACATATCCAGCTTCCTAACTATACTAAGGACTCAGTATTGGAGCCGTATACATGCATGGAATTTGTTATGACATTACCTGAATCACGCTTACATTTGGAAGGGACTATATGTAATTTGACAGGGGAAACGATTTCTATTCTGGATGGAAGAGTCACACAAATGAAGGAACTTTTCATTGAGGGAATGATGGGTGTGGATTTATCTGCTAACATTCCGGCTGAAGAAATCGATCCATTACTTCAGAAACTTGTTGCCAATGGGTGGACGATTACTCGAGATTACACAGATGTCCACGCAAAAGAAGAATATCGTCCGAGGCTCTTTGTAGAAGGCGTATCACAGTATCATTTCTGGCCATTATCAGATGATTTTAAGAGAAATGAAGCACAAAGAATACAGGATATGGGTCTTGACGGATCATACTGGCTGAAGCCAAAGTACAGTGACATAGAAAGACACATCAGTGCGGAGATGATAGATGATGAACTTGGCTTATGTGAAATGGTTTGCAATAGCAATTTTATTAAATATGAATTTCGGGATGTAGATAATTATCTGGATAATGGTTACTGGCCTGCACAGGATGCGCTTGTTCCATCTGTTCTTACTCCGGACAAATCTGCGCTTGAGATTATAACTAACGAAGATGAAAAAGAGCAGCTTAAAGAACTCGAAGAATTGTTGAAGACCGGAGTGATAAAAATGGGCTCAGATGAAGTTTCAGTACCACTTTGTCCTCTGGACATGTATAGTTATGACGAATCAGCCGTCAATTACTTTTTAAACTCTACTGACATCATCACTGTAGAAGAAGGATATATCTTTGATGCAAGCAAATTTTTGGCTTCATATTATGGATTGAATGAAGAATATCCGTTGTTGTGCAGCAATATTGATCATCGTAAGCTCTACTGGTTGGCAGGAAAAGAAACAGGATATCCTATCGGCACGATTTATCAAGGTAATGGGGACGGTAGGAAATTGCCGGTACCACTGGGACGCCATTTTAATACTAATTGTGAATTGTTGGGAGATAATCCTGAACGAATCGAAAAAGGAGTCTGGCGTTGGAAGATTGGTGATACAGGATATGATCTGGTAGTACTATATGGAGCCAGCGGATTAACCGGACAGAAACCAAATTATGGTGGGTCTGACATATGTGCAATTATAAGAAGACCGTAAAAATATAATATGTGAAACATATTGCACTTGTCGATATAGATAATGATGGAATTTTGGAAATGTCAGTTCTGGCCTATGTGCCTGATGAAATAGGAAGAGGATCATGTTGCAATATCCTTCTGTGTTATTCCGAAAACAGTTTAAAATCCTTTGACATCAATTTCGAAGATGAATACGGAAAAAAGTAGTGCTACCGGTAGCACACTTGGGCTTTGACAAACAAACATTCTGATATTAATTGATGATTAATATAGCAGGGATAAATCAATTTCTGAATAAGGAAATGATTTATCCCTTTTCTTTTTGGGGAAGATGTATAATATTTGCGGGGTACATATTATAAAGAACATTTAGGGGTAAGTATGGAAAAGAAATCGAGTCCAATTATAATCATTCTTGTTTTGACCGGAATCCTTATGGCAGCACTTGCCGGAATGCTTGTATTTTTCAATCTTCCGGCACAGCGCATCAGGCGAATGCTTAAATCTGCAAACAAGTACATCGCCGAAGAAAACTTTAACGAAGCAATCCTGACCTTGCAGAAGATGATTGAAATAGATCCTAAAAACGAAAATCTATACATAATGCTTGCCGACACATATGAAAAAAACGGCGACATTGATAAAGAGGTTGAATTCCTTCGGGAAGCTGTAACCTTGATGCCG
Source organism: Oribacterium sp. FC2011 (assembly GCF_000701645.1). Lineage (NCBI taxonomy): Bacteria > Bacillati > Bacillota > Clostridia > Lachnospirales > Lachnospiraceae > Oribacterium > Oribacterium sp. FC2011. The sequence goes on along the minus strand of NZ_JNJM01000001.1, from coordinate 131,307 downwards.
GAAAAACAAAAGATATCTGAGGTTCTTTTGGATGTATTTCCGGAAGTCACTTTATCTAAGAGCTCAGGAACCTACACCGATCCTGTAACTCTCTCCATGTCTTCATCGGAAGGAAGCGAGATCTTCTACAAAGTATCCGGAAGTAATAATGAAAGCAAATATTCATCCCCCGTAAGCTTAGATAAAAACGGAAAATATACCATCGAGTACTATGCAGTAAGCAAAAACGGATACGAAGGTGATCACAAGACGGCCACTTACGTAATAAACCTTGATGAGAGTAAATATCATTTCAATGAGTGGGTGGAAGAAGCCGACGGAAGACATTACTATGATGAAAACGGCGTATCAATTACAGGTTGGCTTAAGCTTAAAGGGAAATGGTATCTTTTCGACAGTAATGGCGTTATGCTCATCGGTTTTCAGGAAGACAATGGAAAAACCTATTATCTCGGATCTGATGGCATCATGGTCACCGGCTGGCAGGACATAAACGGAAAAAGATATTACTTCAATGAAAACGGAGCCATGCTCACAAACCAGTGGATCGATGACACCTACTATGTAGGGGCAGATGGAGCCATGCTCGTTGATACTGTAACACCCGACGGTAAGAAAGTAGGTAAGGATGGAAGAAAGATAGATGAGGCATGGAAGAAAGCTTATATAGACTTTATAAATGGAAAATCAACATTAAAATTTTATGATTATGATGATGATTATGAATATCCTTATAGCGTAAACAATATATACGAGTTATACGATTTTTTGGGAGTAGATGCTGGTTCAGCTTGTTGGAGTTACGCACAATTAAACAATGATTCAATCCCGGAACTTATTGTTAGTGTAGAGAACCGCCGTTGTTATATTATTACTTATATAGATGATCGGGTAATATACATTTTCGGTCCTGCAGTTAAATTTAATTACAGTAATAATCTTATTTATTTCTTTGAAGCTTATACAGTTGATTATTCGATTGATAGTTTTATGCTTACGTTAAATGGTTTTGAAAAGGTTCATTCTATTTATGGTGGGTATTATACTGATCGGGACCCTAATAATGATTTTTGGTATAGTGGTATGTATGTAAATGAAGGGGGTAATTATTACTTCGATGATAAACCCGTCACTGAAGTAGAATTTAATGCGTTAAGGCTCAAATATTTCAATGAAGCAGATATGACAAAACCTCAAGGTAAATACAACAGTGCGGAAATGATAGAAATCATAAATAATATGTAGTTATAATGAAATGTATCTTCAGAGTTTTCAGGTATGGATAAGACAGCTTTATATACCAATGCTGAAAAGACAACAACCGCAGCAAATCATGCGGTTTCATCAAATCTGATCAATTGATTATGATTAAAAGTTGATATATTTCAAAACACAAAGGTGGTACTGATGAACAAAGTCAAAATTGCAGGAACTGCAGCGGTTCTTTCTGCATTACTCCTGATGGGATGTGCTAAAAAAACAAAAGCCCCGGCGGATGATCCATTACAGGATCCCAAACCGGGAACAATTGCATGGGGAATGAAATACGGTTCGTCAGATAGAATCACAACCCCCAGCGTTACAAGCAGAATAGACGAAACATCGACAGGAGATACTGTATCAGATAACAAAGAGGTGGTTATACTGGGCACCGGTGCTTCCACGGAACACTGGGATGAAGCAACAGATCCGATTGCTCAAAAGAGTTTGGCGCTGCTTTTGCCTGCAGATGATGAGTATGATTTTAAATGGGCCAATGATCATGAATCATCTGAAATAATTAAATTTATATATGCGAGAGACGCAAAAGCAAATGAAGAGATATTTGGCTATCCCAAACCGACCGAACAGGAATTATATGCGGTTCTTGAATCAAACAATAACATATCTTCAAAATACAAAGAATTTATCCGGGACTTCATACATAAATTTTTAACCTTATATCCCGAAACCGACTTTTCGGTTTTCAAACATAACCTGGAAACACTTGTTGTTGATGAACTGACTGAAAGAGAGATACAAATGAAGGCAATGTCTTTCGGCACCGTTGCCTGCTATTTGAACAATGAAAACACCATCTGCGTCAGACAAGATAATGAAGCCATGGATACAACAACAAATGATTATGTAGTCCTGACCCATGAACTAATGCATGCCTGCAGAATCTGCAGATCAAAGGATATTAACGGAAAACAGGTAAACGTAAAATTCTATGATGATTCAGATATGGGATTGTATGAAGATGAAGCATTGATCACTCAATTTGCATATGAGATGCAGGGATTAGGCAATAAATCAATCTATTACACCTTCCAAACGAATATATACAGGCAGATGCTTGATGGAATGGATTACGACGGCGCTGATTACATGAATCATTCAGTTAACTACTTTATCGAAAAGCTCCAGGAAAAGTTTGATAAAACCGGAGTCGAGATTCCTGCATATCACTTTGTTAATCTCGTGGATGCATATGCAACCATTCATTACAAAGATTACGATGAACCGGCTTATAACAGTTTTGAAGATATGTTTAAAGCAATAACAGTAAATTACACCACAACGCATTTAACCCCTGATATGACTTACGAGGAAACAGAGAAGGAATGGAATGCTTTCTGGGATGACATTTACTTCCATGTTGCTGAATTATCAACCCCGTATCCGGAGCTGAATCAGGAATGTTTCAGACCATATTGGGATGAGCAGGTACAGAAACTCGGAATCAGTCAGCAATAATGAGATTTTTTAAAACGCTAAAGATCGTGAAGATTTTTAGCGTTTTATTTTTCTATAAAATCTTCGGAACGTACAATAGTTACCATTCGTCAGTGGAAAATACATTTTATCAGCATTTCAACCTCTACATAAATGCCCATGGTAATATGTGTACATAACAAAGAAAACAAAAACACAAAACAATATAAACATCCAAGGAGAAAAAATCATGTCAATGTTCAGAGTAAATGCAGGCATACTGAGAAACCAGGCAGAACAGTTATCAACTTTAAACGAGTCCTTCAAGACTCAGATTTCCAACCTTAACGATAAGGAAAATGCTCTGTTAAATATGTGGGAAGGCGAGGCAAGAAATGCTTTTCATACTGCATTCCAGAATGACAAAGCGCAGTTTGATGTATTCTATCAGGGAATAAAGAACTTCATCACAACACTTGAAAATGACGCGGCTGAGTACGAGAAGGCAGAGGCACAGAATCTCAGCACAGCCCAGACAAGAAAAGCATAATGACTAAGACGAAAAACAATTAATCAGAACCAAACATATGTGAATACAGATTACGGATAGCCCTATCAAAGCAATGATAGTACCGGTCGGAAGAATCAGAAATAAAACAAATAATCAAATGGAGGAATAAAAAATGGAAGGACAGTTAAAAGTAACACCGGAGGAGCTCCAGAACGCATCAGGAGAGTTTTCAGCAATTGACAAGACAGTGATGAACACAACACAGGAAATGATGACACTTGTAAAGAACCTTACATCCGCATGGGAAGGTGAGTCATCACAGGCATATATCAGTAAGTTCAATGAACTTGAAGATGATATGCAGAAGATACATGCAAAAATCGATGAGCATGTTCAGGATCTCGCAGAAATGGCAACAGTATATTCCAATGCTGAAAAAGCAACAACATCAGCAAATCAGGCAGTTTCATCAAATCTGATAAGCTGATATAAAAACGAGGTATTAAAACGCTATGGATCCGGAAGATTTTTAGCGTTTTTATTTTTGTAAAGCTGTATAATATCAAAAGGACGCACACTTTAATGAATGTTTAGGAGTACGTATGGAAAAGAAATCAAGCCCAATTTTAATCATCTCTGTTGTGACCGTAATTCTTCTTTTGATTCTTGCAGGAATACTGGTATTTTTCAACCTTCCTGACCAGCGCATCAGGCGAATGCTTAAGACGGCAAACAAGTACATTGCTGAAGAGAACTATGACGAAGCAATCCTGACCTTGCAGAAGATGATAGAGATAGATCCGAAAAACGAAGATCTCTATGTACTTCTTGCCGATACATATGAAAAGAATGGCGATATAGATAAAGAAGTTGAATTCCTTCAGGAAGCAGTGACTATGATATCGGAAAATCAAAAGATATCTGAAGTACTTTCGGATGTATACCCGGATGTCGCTTTATCAGAAAGCTCAGGAACTTATACAGATCCCGTGAGACTCTCAATGTCTTCGACTGAAGGAAGCAAGATTTTCTATAAGATTGTCGGAAGTGACACTTATAGTAAATATTCATCCCCAATCGACTTCGGAAAGAACGGAGAATACTCCATAGAGTATTATGCCGTCAGCAAAAGCGGTTATGAGGGTGAACACAAGACCGCTACCTATGTGATAAAACTCGATGAAAGTAAGTATCATTTCAATGAGTGGACAAATGAAGCCGATGGAAGACATTACTATGATGCTGACGGAAAATCTGTTACAGGATGGCTTCAGATAGGTAGACTGTGGTATCTCTTTGACAAGAACGGTGTAATGCTCACCGGTCTTCAGGATGATAAAGGAAAGACTTATTATCTCGGTACTGATGGTGCTATGCTCACCGGCTGGCAGGAGATAAACGGAAAGAAATATTACTTCGACGAAAGCGGAGCAATGCTTAAGAACCAGTGGATCGATGACACCTATTATGTAGGTGCAGACGGTGCAATGCTCGTTAATACCGTGACACCGGATGGAAAGAAAGTCGGGAAAGATGGAAAGAAGGTAGATGAATCTTGGAAACAGGCGTATATCGATGTGCTAAACGGTGGAATCTATTATTATTATGATGGATTTTTTAACGAAACTCGTCTTGGTGAAAATCCCAATTGTTGCTGGGATTATGTGTTTTTAAATGATGATGAAATACCTGAACTAATTGGTTGTTACAATTCTTATGATTATATTATTCTCACTTATTCAAACAAAAAAATCATAGGAACAGGTGGAGCAGAATGTCGACTGAAATTTAATAAAAACGAGAATCTCCTTTATGAATTAATTGACTTCAGCTTGGATCATTCTAGATATAGTTATCGCATTGATTCTAAGAAAGGTTTTATACTCGTACATTCTTTAGAGAGTGGTGTAGATGAGTATGATTATAGCTATTATGACGGTTATGTTGATGGTATTTCTGTTACCAATGAGCAGCTCGCTGAATCAGAAAGAAAGTATTTCGATGAGTCTGATATGACAACTCCTGAAGGGAAATACACCAGTAATGAGATGATAGAAATCATTAATAACATGTGAATTTTTGAACTACCTCATTATAATTTGTTTGAATAGGAATTCATTTATAAAAAAGAGAACCACTATTGAAACTACATATAACTATTGAACTTGAACACATTCTTTTCTGAATGTATTTATAACCGCATTATGGAGTAAACAAATGAAGAAGATTATTAGAGTTTTTATAAATTTGCTTATTGTCTTAACTCTTTGCTCCTGCGCATCTAAAGCTCAGCAGATAGAAAAGCAATTAACGTTGGGAAATAAATATCTGATCGATCTTGACTATGAACAGGCCATTTTAGCATTCAATAAAGTTATAGAGATCGATCCGAAGATTACAGATGCCTATAACGGACTTGGTGAGGCATATTACAAGCAGGCACAAGCGCAAACAGATTATACAGCTGCAGATCCACTATATATGAACTCATCAGAAAACTATAAGACTGTTCTCGCATTGATCAGTGACGGAACCGGAACAACCACTTCGGAAAAATCTCTTGAAGTGATTAATAACGATGTGTTGGGTGTACTGACAGAACTATATGGCGCCTGGGCTGATATGGCATTAAAGGTCGGAGACACCGATCGCGCTGTAGAGATACTTGAAGAAGGGTACCTCATTCTTCGTGATGAAGAACTACTGAAAAAATCGCAAGCTATCAATGTCATTAAAGAATCGGGTTTTGGCAGCACAGCACGGCCTGTTTCGATGGCATATTTTATAAATGGAGAAGAGAATCCGTTATATACAGTGGTCTTTGAATATGACAGCGCTGGAAATCTGGTGGCGGGACATTATCATAGGGAACTAAGAAATAGGACAAGGACAGGAACCTATACCTACACTTACGAAGGCAACATCTTAAAGACCTCGGAGTTTGTATGGAACGATGGTGAATTTGTGGGTAAGGAGCCAAATATTACCACCTATGAGTGTGATGCCTCCGGAAGAGTACTCTCATCTCTTGAAGAGAGCGAGGATGATTATTCTAAATGTTATACTGAAGTTGAGTTTGAGTATGATGAAAATGGACGTTTGATAGGAGGTATTGTGAGCGGTTATAGTATTGATAAAGAATCGAATGATTATTATCCCACTGATGGGAAATATGTGTATTATTATGAATAGTCGTTTGTATGCTATCCCCATTTTTTGAAGATTATATAGGACTGGACCAAGAGATAACGAGTGCCATGCTCATCGAACTAAAATACAAGGTTAAAAAGATGAAAAAAACAAGAATTGTAGTCGCAGCTGTAGCAATTCTTTCATCGTTCCTCCTGATAGGATGCAGCAAAAAAACAAAAGTACCAACCACTGATGAATTAAAAGATCCAAAACCCGGAACAATTGCATGGGGGATGAAGTACGGATCGTCATCCAGTGCTGTGAGTCTCAGCACGACAAGCGAAACAGATAAAACATCAGCAGAAGATACTGATTCAAATGATCAAAAGGAACAAGTAATACTTGGGACCGGTGCTTCGACGGAATATTGGGATGAAAAAACCGATCCGATTGCACAAAAGTATCTGGCGCTGTTCTTACCGGCTGATGATGAGTATGATTATAAATGGGCTAATGATCATGATTCACCTGAAATGCTTCCATATGTATATGCCAGAGACTCAAAAGCAAATGAAAAAATATTTGGGTTTTCCAAGCCTACTGAAGAGGAATTGTATGCAGTTCTTGAAGCGAACAGTAACATTTCCCCTAAATACAAAGAATTTATCCGGGATTATATCCATAGGTTTTTAACCGTATATCCCGAAGCGGATTTTTCTGTTTTTAAACATAATTTGAAAACACTCATTTTTGATGAACTGACTGAAAGGCAAATACAAATGAAAGCGATGTCCATCGGTACAGTTGCCTGCTATCTGAACAATGAAAACACAATTTGCGTCAGAAAAGAAAACGAAGCCATGGATCCGTCGACTGATGATTATATAGTTCTGACTCACGAATTAATGCATGCCAGCAGGATCTGCAGATCAAAGGATATAAACGGAAAACAGCTGACGATTAAGTTTTATGAAGACCTGGATATGGGATTGTATGAAGATGAAGCTTTGGTCACTCAATTTGCATATGAACTGCAAGGTTTAGGCAACAAGTCGGTCTATTATACATTCCAAACGAATATTTACAGACAGATCTTAGACGGAATGGATTACGACGGCGCCGATTACATGAACCATTCAGTTAACTACTTTATAGAAAAGCTTCAGGAAAAATTTGATAAGATCGGAGTGGAAATTCCCGCATATCACTTTGTTAATCTTGTAGATTCATATGCACTTATTCATCATAAACCTTACAGTGAGCCGGAATACAACAGGTTTGAAGATATGTTTAAAGCAATAACAGTCAATTACACTGCTACGCATTTAACTCCGGACATGACTTACGAGGAAACAGAACAGCAATGGAATGCATTTTGGGATGACATCTATTTCCATGTTGCTGAGTTATCAACTCCTTACCCGGAGCTTAATCAGGAATGCTTCAGACCACATTGGGATGAGCAGGTGCAGAAGCTCGGAATAAGCCGGCAATAATGAGATAAAATATAACGCTAAAGATCCGGAAGATTTTTAGCGTTTTATTTTATGCATTTACCTATAAGTTTTCCACAAGTCTTTGCCATCCTGGAATGACGAAAGCATAGAAATCTTTTTTTTATAAAATTCTTTCAATTTAGGGATGCGGACCTGTCGCTCGTAAAGATCTTTAGTATAGATATTAAAATCCATCTGAGCCTTATTGAGATCCACAGCGTTTCGGTCATGAACATATGAAAGCAACTTGATTTCCCGTTCAACGAAAGAATGTGTTTTGATCTCATCAATCCTGATTTTATACATCTGATCGTAGGGAACATTATAAAACATGGAATTACCGGAATCATATATCGGTGCAAAGCCTAATAACTCCAAAGTATCGGGATTCCGCAATACCGATATATTATTCATATGCCTGTCAGTGTTGGACAGGAGATAATCGGTCATTATTTCGTAGTCCATGAACCTTGTGAAATATTCTTCCGACATACCTAATTTAATGCAGACATCTTTTAGGGGGAAATAGAAGGATTCATTTTGACGTACCTTTACGGTTTGCAGCAATTCCCAGGCACTAATGCTTTCGATGTTTTCACTGCAGTAATCGTATGATAAACAGCCAATTCCTTCTAAGTCCCCCTCAACCTTGAGGAGTGTGAGTGAATATTCGGTAAAATTGTCGAAGCCCTGCTGTTTATGAAGATTGGTTGCGAATAGTTCATTCAGGCTTTGCTGGTAGGACTGTCCATAATTTCCCTTGATCATGTAACGTTTACCGGTGTTGTCAATGCACCATTTCTTTTGAAGTTCACCTTGAGAGGTGGCAAATTTGAACTTGGTTTCTTTTCTGATATCTATGACATGGTCTTTGTTTATGGTCAATTCGCCAAATGTATCAACAAAATCATTTGAAAATAGATTCACATCTTTCCAGGATAAGTCTTCGCCACGAGGTTTGATCCAATAGCAGTCGGATAGACTAAGAGCAAGATTATCAACTAAAGCACTGTTTGTTGAAACATATCCAAGGCGTTGGAGGGCAGACTTGGCACCGGCACGGGTCTTGGGAATGGCTCTGTCCTTCCACCAGTCATGGAATTTCATTTCGTTCATTTGTCCGCCCAAAGGGAAATGTTCCCAGGCGTCCAGGTTTTTTCTGTAATTTTTCAGACTTCCGTCCTCAGATATTTCCATGAGACATACGGGAATATCCTTATGCATTAGGAAGTATTCATTCACATTGTTTCTTGTCATGATTTAACTCCAGATAATGTCTTCGTCCTTGTCCCAACTGCAATCCTGTTCGAACTTCTCTTTAATCTCATAAAATGATTCAAATAGATCCGATACATAAAGCGGCAGATTTTTAGGTTTAACGCTTTCGATATCACATTTGATTTGTATAGAGTTTCCAACTGAATCATACAAAGTACCGGAACTCTCTTCATAGTAGTAAGCCGTGCCGTTTTGGGTAACGATTTCTCTAGTGATGTCTTTCGAGACCGGCAACAGCATGGAAATCATTTTGATGATATATGGTGCAGGCTTTGTCTCTCCCTGTTCCCATTTGCGTAACGTGCTGACAGGGATACCGAAGTGATCAGCAAACTGAGTTTGAGAAAGACCGGTTGTTTTTCTGTATTCTTTGATGTTAATGCTCATTTTAGGGCCTCTTCGCAAAACAAAATAAAGTAAGAAGATAACTAACCAATATGGTTATAATTAAATATATACTAACCTAATTGGATACTCAAATCAACTAAATATTAAAAGGAATCTCTTTAAACTTCCCATATAAATAGTGGGCACTTTTTGGTGTGGGAAGTATGAGGGATTTACAGTAACAGTTAAGTCTATGTACTCAGGAGTACACAGACCGAGTTATACCTGTAAATCAAAAAATATTTACCATTCATCAGCAAAAAACGCTTTTTATCAGAATATCAACCTATACATAGCCGCCGATGATAATATGTGTACATAACAAAGAAAACAAAACCACAAGATAATAAAAACATTCAAGGAGAGAAAAAATCATGTCAATGTTCAGAGTAAACGCAAGCACACTTAGAAGTCATGCAGAGCAGTTATCAACTTTAAACGAGTCCTTCAAGACTCAGATTTCCAACCTTAATGATAAGGAAAATGCTCTTTCAAACATGTGGGAAGGCGAAGCAAGAAATGCTTTTCACAATGCTTTCCAGGCAGACAAAGCACAGTTTGATGTATTCTATCAGGGAATAAAGAACTTCATCACAACACTTGAAAATGACGCAGCTGAGTACGAGAAGGCAGAAGCACAGAATCTCAGCACTGCACAGACAAGAAAAGCATAATAACATTTACAGAATAAGAGAAACCAGACCAGATAAGCTTAATAACAAATATAGAATAAGAGAAACAAGGATTAATACTTGAAACCAATTAGATCTCAATACAGGTACCGGATAATATATACAGAAAATAGCATGGAGAGTACCGGTTAGATCTGAACCAGAATTAAACATTAACGAAATAATAATTAAACGGAGGAAATAAACATGGAAGGACAGTTAAAAGTAACACCGGAGGAGCTTCAGAACGCATCAGCAGAGTTTTCAGGCATTGATAAAACAGTATCAAATACAACACAGGAAATGATGACACTTGTAAGAAATCTTACATCAGCCTGGGAAGGTGAGTCATCACAGGCTTATATCAATAAATTCAACGAACTTGAGGATGATATGCAGAAGATCCATGCGAAGATTGATGAGCATGTTCAGGATCTTTCCGAAATGGCAACAGTATATTCCAATGCTGAAAAGACAACAACTGCAGCAAACCAGGCAGTTTCATCAAATCTGATAAGCTGATCGACAAAAAATGAGATGTTTAAAAACGCTAAGGATCCTAAAGATTTTTGGCGTTTTTTATTTTTGGGAAGATGTATAATATCTAAAGGGCGCAGTATATCAAACGAGTACTTAAACAGGTATGAATGTTTTATCATTCTTAGACTCATATAACAACCCAACATGAAAATCACACAAGAGACCAACTATGAAGACTTGTCCTAATTGCAAATCTAAAGTAAATGATGATACACTGTTTTGTTCTGTCTGCGGATTTTATTTCGAAGAAGGAACTCTTAAAAATAATGCTTCATCCGGCAAAAATCCATTAAAGGGTTTGCTTATAGTCCTGGTAGTCATTCTTATCATTCTGTCCATGGCAGTCGGCGGATTCATCTGGTGGAATCATCCGGCAAAAAGGGTTCAGAGATTATTAGATCTCGGTCAAAAGTATCTTGCTGAGTTGGATTACGACCAATCCATAATCACATTGGAAAAGGCACTAAGAATAGATCCAAAGAATTCTCTGCTTTATTCAAATCTTGCTGAAGTTTATGTTGTTAAGGCTGATCATATTTCAGAAGAAGAAAAACTGAATCTTTATGAAACAGCGAATGAAAACTATGAATATGCCATGTACTACGCTGGAGAAGATGATGCGAGGTTAGTAAAGACAATTAATGAATTCTATCTTAACTGGGCGCAAATCTACATAGATCTTAAAGACTACGAAATGGCCAAAAACATATTGAATCAAGGCTTTGAAATCACTGAGCAGGATGAACTGAAATCTGAACTTGAAGAAGTAGAAAATCAGGAAAAATCGGAAGCTAAAACTGATGAAGGGAATAATCGGAAATCAAATCAACTTCTTTATAATGAGAATGCACGAGCAATTATCATTGATGTGTTTCAGGTTTATCAGCCTAAAAGTTTTGACACAGTATACACTGGCCCAGGGAGGAATGGATCCTATCACACTAATTGCAACTATACATATGATGAGACAGGAACGCTGCCCATTACTGTTGTATTGGATAATAAAACAGAAAGAACTATTAAGTATCAATATGATATTAACGGGTATCCAAATTATATGGAACTTCATGAACTAGCAGATGATTATTCAGAAGAATACTTCTATGATAATGAAGCTAGATTAACTAATTCTGTATATCATAACTTGCATGAACCTCAAGATCCTATTAATTATAAACATGAATATGATGAAGGTGGTATATATCAAGGTGTAACAGTCACTACGCAAGTTCAGTATCCGTTTTCATACAAATATGAATACGACGAAAAGAATCGCATCAAAACTGAGCTTTACGAAGACGAATGGTATAAAATATCTACATCCTATGAATATGACGAACAAAACAGAATAATCAAAGAGACAGAATCAAGTATTCGTGATCAATATCAATACACCACTGTCACAACCTATAATTATTAAATTTGATTACTGGGTGTTATCATTGCAAACTACTTTTTGGGCAAAATAGATAATCATCTGTAGGTTACATGAGGAGTCACCTATTTACCGGAAGGAAATGTTTAAATTAATCCATTCATCCTGTTTTTCCTGCATTTCGTCAGGATACACGCATTAAATTCTAGGGTCATGTATAATTACTATCAGTTAATAAAAGTCTATACATTGCGGCAATATTTTTCTTCGGATAACTTTGAAAAAATGCTCGAGGGCATTGAGTAGTTGCAAATTTAAAACATATATGGAGGATGAGGCAATGAATTCTGTTTTTCTGGACAACGAAACAATATCTTTTCTTGCTGACATTTATGCAAGGAAAGAAATCGATAAAGAAACTATCTTGCGGAATAGTAAAAAGCTAGAAGAAATCTTCAAGACCGAGGGTGATGCCAATAACAATCAGGATGACAACGAATATGAATCATCTGTTAGTATGTCTCAGATATTGATAGAAACCTATATAAGGAGTTCTGTAAGGGTAGTAGTTGAGTTTCATAAAAAACACAAAATTGTAAAAAGAGGCTATTACTTTGATGATGATCTGATTGTCTTGCTAGAAGCGTATCGTGATGGTGGGGAATTCTTATGGCTTCCGACTATAAAAAACCTGATGGGATCTCTGGCATATATGATTAGTGATCAGATTATAGAGTGCGGAAATGAGGAATTCAAAGGAAGTTTGAAGGTTCAGGTCAATGAAGGTAACTACATGGATTGCCTTATTAAAGGTGTCACTGAAGAGAGGTACCAGAATCTATTGAAAGAAGATCGCTCACAGGACGAGTATCTGTGGATCAGGGGTATTTCATCGATAAAAGGGGAGAACTGTTTTGCATATGTGATATTCAAAAACCATTGCGCATTTTATTTTTATCAGGATAATTCAGGATTCTGTTATGGCTGTGCAGACCGCTCCACGATTGTGAATATTATCGGAAAATGGATGTTGTTTCAGCATAGAGAGTTGATAGTACAAATGCAGGAGAAAGAGGTATGAGATTCAATATTCGACCAAATTTAGTAAATAATGCAGCAGCTGATATGAAAAATGTTGATAGGAACTTAAGGAATGTACAGATGGAAATAAGTAATATAAGTCGTCAGATAAATAATGTTTCTGACTCTTATCTTTATATCTCAAAGGTTCTTGAAAAAAAAGCTGACAGTCTGGAAACATTGATCTCGAAATTGTCAACCATGGAGGATGGCATTGAAAAGGCTGTAGAGTTATATCTCAGCTGCGAAAAGAAGCTAATGGGTGATCTACCGAATGCTCTTAAGGCAGAAGAGAATTCTACTAAAAAAAATTCTTTTTTTGAGAATCTTCAAGATTGGTTTCAGACTGGCATATGGGGTAATCGTGAGAAAGCAGATCGCGTTCGCAGGGATAAAGCCATGGCAAAAGAGCTGAAAACCATGATAAAGTCAGATCGTTATTCCCAAAAAAACTGGAAAAAAGCATCTGTTGAAGAAAGAAAACAGATACTGAGGGATTTATTTAATGAAATGCAGGCAATCTATGGAGTTTCCCTCAGTCTGTTAACAATCGAACCTATACCTTCAGATCCAGGATATACTACTAATGGATATTATAGCGATTTCTATAGAGGCGTGTGGATCAATGAGGATTTGTTATCCGATCCGTCACATTATAATAAGATTATGAATACTATGGTGCATGAAATGAGACATGCATATCAACATGAAGTGGTACGTAATCCCAAGAATTTTATGGTTGATGAAGAGACCGTTAAGGAATGGAGTGATAATTTTGAGAATTATAAGACCACAGCTAAAGACGGGTATAGTGCATATCGTGATCAGCCTATAGAAAAGGATGCAAGGCAGTTTGCGTCATGGGTGATATGATGAAGAAAATAATAATTATAGGGGTGATGTTACTTATGGGAATCGGAAGTATTATTGGGATATTATCAACAAAAAAGGCACATATGCCGGTTGAACCTGTAGAGATTGTAGAAAATAACGTAAACCATGAAGAACATTCAACAGAGGAATTAAAGGAAACAGGAATAGAGGGTGAATTCGCATTTTTACAAGAAATAGCCTCCTGTGATGAAACACAGGCAATTAAAATTGCAGCAATATTTGAGGATGTTACAGGTCATAAACTAGATAATGCGGAGGAGGTTTCTGTAAATAAGCAGTATTTGTTGTTAAAAGTAAAAACTGCGGATAAAAATTATTACCTTACCATTGGGAAATCAAAGCTATTGCAAAAAATCAGTGAGGATTCTGAAACAGGAAAAGTCTTGTATCAGATTATTTTTTAAAAATTTCATAGCAATAGTGTTACACTTAGTCGGTTTTTAACATAAATCATGTAACTGATGATACAATGACACATGTCTATCCATAAAGATGTGGGAAGGTTTAAACTAATATTATCGCGATTTATATAATGCTGTTTGCAAAGACTCTATTTTGCAATGTGCTAAGTTTGAGTAAAAATATGCTGGAGGAAGAACTATGTCCAATTTTCATGTTAAAAAGAGTGCGATGGATGCTGCCGGTGGTCAGATGGATAACGTATCAAGAAAGATCATCAGCCTCAAAAATCAAATTGAAGCCGTGGTGCGTAAAATGAATATGAAATCTTCTGGGTATGATAGAGTACGCAGGAATCTGAATGCAGCAGTGTCGGCTCTAAATTCAAAGACTGAAAAAGTTAGATACCTTTCAAAAGCTCTGGAACAAATCACAAACGAATATGTGAATACGGAGAACCGTATAATAGGGAATAGCGAGGCGACCGGAACAACCATTGGGAAGATGTTGGAGAACATCCGAAATCAAATTGAAGATGTAAAAGGATCTTTGGGCATGGATTCTGCGGCTGTTTTTAGTAGTGACCCGGTCAATTTGGGCAACGGTAATTATGTCTATGAAAAGAACTTCTTTGACTATGACACGCCAATGCCGCTGACTTTTAGAATGTTCTATAACGCGTGTGGAAGCATAAATGGTTCTCTTGGCAAAGGCTGGCGTCATTCATTCGAGAAGTTTATCGTTATTGAAAAAGATACCATAAGTTTTATTAATGAAGATGCCTCTGCACAGATTTTTAGAAATGGGGACGAAGGTTATCAGGCAGTTCACGGAGCGGTTGGCTCGCTTGAAAAAATTAAGGATAGATACAAATATACAAATGACGAGCATGAATACTATTTCTTTTCCAATGAAGGAAAGCTCATAAGGGAAGAAACTATTGACGGCTGGTGCATTGATCTTTCATACGATGGAGATAAGGTGAAGCATGTTTCCTGCACTGATGGAATTGGAATTAGCTTTGCTTATGATGAGGACGGGCATCTTGTTGGATTGGAAGATAATACGGGTAGGAAGGTGAAATTCCGCTATGTTGATGGCAATCTTACGGAATTGACCGACCCGAATGGTTACATAACTGCATATGAATATGATGAGAAAAACCGACTGACCCGCATTATTTCTCCGACGGGCGACTTGTCAGTACAGAACACTTATGATGATTTGGGCAGAACGCTTCAGCAAAGGTTTGCTGATGGAGGTACTGTCACATATCAATATGACGATGCAAATCAAAGCATCGTTATGCGGCGCCAAAATGGTTCCGAGGTGGTATATTACCACGATACACTTTATCGAAATACGCGCACAGTCTATCCGGTTGGCGAGGAAAATATTGAGTACAATTCAGAAAACAAACGTGTTTCCTTTACTGATAGGCTGGGCCGAAAAAGCCGTTATGCTTATGATGCAGGTGGACGGCTTGAAGCTTTTACAAATCCGTCCGGAAGTCAGCTTACATTCGGGTACAATCAGCATGGACAGCTCAATGAAGTCGCAATTGACGGGGAACTTCTTGGAAAAGCAGAGTATGATGATAAAGGGCATCAAATCAGACATACTGATGCAAATGGAGCGGCGGTTGAATTTGAATATGATAAGTTAGGCCGTGTTATATCGGTTAAGCATGAGGATGACAGCGTTACTTCGCTTCTGTATGACGAGTCCGGAAATGTAATTAGCGTCAATGACCCTGTTACAGGAACAACGAAATATGAATATGATAAGGCGAAGCACGTTATCTGTTCCATTGATGCATTGGATCATGAGACACATTATGAATACGACGCCATGGATCAGCTCACGAAAGTGACCAACGCAGAAGGAAAGAGCCGTAATTATGAGTATGATGCTCGTGGAAATCTTGTCAAAGTAAAAGATTTTAACGGTGGTGAGATTGCTGTTCGATATAACTCGATGAACAAGCCCGTTGAGATTAAGGATGCAGACGGAAATATTACAACATTCGAATACGACTTAATGTCAAACGTTGTTGCGAAAAAGGCAGCTGACGGAGGCATTACAGAGTATACATATGATACAGAAGGCAGAATAACCTCCATCAAGCATCCTATGGGTGGCATTGAAAAAGCCGAGTATGACGCGGTAGGAAATCTTACGCGACGAATCGACGCAAGCGGCGGCGAATTTGTTCTTGCTTACGATGAGCTGGATAGACCCGTTTCAGTAACAGATCCTGTTAAGGGCACCAGAACAGCAGTGTATGATAAGCTTGGAAATGTTACGGATATACATTACGAGGATGGGACAAGCGAACACTTTACGTTTGACTTAGAAGGAAATCGCCTGTCGCACACAAACCAGACCGGTTACACACGCAATTTCAAATATAATTCACTTCGTATGATAACTGAGATTTCAGATTCTCAGGGAGTTATCGCAACATTCACATATGGAGCGGGCGGACAGCTGCTTGCTGAAAAGCATATGGATGGTGCTTCATTGGCATATCAATATGATACAGCTGGTAATGTTATCGATGTTGCTGATAGTATACGGGGTAAATGGAAATTCCAATACGATTCACTTAATCGTGTTGTCCGCGCTGAGCATGTTGGCAGTGGGGTAGAGAGCTACGAATACGATGCCATAGGAAATATTTGCGCAGTGATTGACGGAGAAGGAAATAAGACAACATATGAATACTCAAAGGCAGGTGCGCTCCTTAAGGTAACCGATCCTCTGGGAAATGAAACAGGCTATCAATATGACCCCTGCTATCGACTTAAGGAGATTCTACAGCCTGAAAGTGGGCATTTTGATGCAGCCGCATTAAACGAATTCAATAAGGAGCAGCAGGTTCGCACAACGTCTTACCAATGGGATTTGGACGGAAATATGGTTGCGATGACGGATAGCGGTTCCGGCAGTATGGAGTTCTCTTATGACGGTTGCGGAAGAATCATTTCCAGGAAGGATCAGGAGGGAAACAGCACATCATGCACATACAGGGCTGACGGCACAGAGGATGTGTTGAGATTTGCTGACGGACGAACAGTTCAATACGAATATGATGTTCTTAAGAGACTCGTTCAGATTGAGGACTGGCTTGGCATCACTAGAATAGAGCGGGATGCTGCAGGACGTATTGTTGAAGTAACTGAACATGATGGAAAGCATACAACCTACGAATGGGATGAGAGAGGAAAGTGTATTCAGCTTGCCTATCCTGACGGCAGTAGTGTTAAGTATGGTTATGATGCATTTGGACGGCTTGCCCACAGCAGAGTGGGGGATGCCCAAATTGCATATGATTACTTTGATAATGGCCAGCTTCGCAGTCGTTCTTTCAATGATGGAACACATACAGATTATGAATATGACATAGCAGGAAGAGTGTCATCGCTTACCCACCACAGAGAAAGCGGGGAAATAGCAAGGTTTACATATGAGTATGATGCCTGCGAGCGGAAAAGCCGTATCGTCGAGAAGCTTACCGGAGGACCGGAATCAGATTACACATTCAAATATGATCCGAGAGGCAGTCTGGAAAGAGTTCTTCGCAATGGCTCTCTGATGCAGTCGTTTGAATACGATGTTTTCGGAAATCGCAGTAAAATGACAGCAAATGGTCAGGAGACGTTGTATTCATATGACAATCTCAATCGCTTGCAGTGTAGATCTACCAACGGCGAAAAGCACACATATACATATGACAGAAGAGGCAATCTCACCGGTGAATCAGTCAATGGCGTCAAAAAGCTCACAATGCACTTTGATGCGCTCAATCGCCTGACAAGAGCGGCATCAGAAGCCGGGGAGGCGGAGTATCAGTATAATGGCATGGCAATGCTTTCAAAAGTGTCATGTGTGATGGGTGGAGCGAACAAAGAGACTCGGTATCTATTTGACTATGCGGATACACAGAATCGTCTTCTTGCTTCATCGTGTGATGACAAGTGGGAAGATTATGTTTGGGACACTCAGTTGGTTGCTGCTAAGAACGCAGATGTACAGACAATTCTGCTCATGGATGAGAGAATGTCTAACCGTGCTGCATTGGATGGGGCTGCGACAAGAGTATTTGCATATGACGCCTTCGGCGGATTTGGGGATGACCCTGCACCTCGAAGTGGATTTGGTTTTTCCGGTTATCGATATGACCCGATTACAGGGTATTATGATGCCGGATGGCGGCAATATGATCCGACAAACGGTCGATTCATAAGCCAAGACCCGATTGCAGGCGGACTTATGACGCCTATTACCTTGAATCCGTATCTATATTGTCTGTCTGACCCTGTTAATATCGTTGACCCGACCGGAATGATTGTTGCATGGCTTGCGGGAGGAATTGTTGGTGCAGTAGTAAACGTCGGGACTAAATTTGCCGGCGATGTTGTAAATTCGGTCAAGAATGGTAAGTGGACAGGAAGCTCTTGGGAGAGCTATGTCGGCGCGGCAGCCGGAGGTTTTGTCCAAGGAAGCGTATTTGTCGTTGCCGGGCCGGCAGCAGCAGGCGCCGCCGGAGCGGTAACAGAAACGCTTGTGACCAACGGACTCAGTATGATAACCGGAAGAGAAGGATATCGTAAGGAAGACGGATACGGTATAGGAAGGCTTGCGGGTGATACCATTGTTTCCGGAGTAAAAGGCGCAGCTGCAGGCTTTACGTGGGGCGCTGCTGCCAAGTATCTCAAGATACCGGGTATAACCTCAGGACGTGGGAGCATGGTTGCAGTTTGGAAGCAGGTCATGACAAAAGCACAAAGAGGTATCATTGCAAATGTGACAATGAAAACACTTGGTAAGGGTCTTCTCAGTTACGGCGTTGTTAAAACAGCTGACACCATTATCAGCAAGGGGATCAGTACAGTAAAAGAGGAAGCAAAGAAGTTTGTTAAGAACAAAGCTATCGATTTAATTAAGTATATCTCAAATAAGGATACTGCAGGCGTAAACGGCATTGCACCGACAAGCCTGTACGGAGTACTCGGCGGCGCAAAGGCTGCAACTTGTGCGACTGCTTAATCGGACAGATCAAAAACGGGAATGCAGGCACTGATGTAATGTGCCTGCATTTCCAGCCTTTAGTAAATCAGGAGGGTTCTCATGTTCTCAAAATTATTCTCAAAAAAAAGTAAGACCGTGGTATGTTCTTCTCGGCTCTTGTTTGACATCCTGGCTGACGACTTGAATGATGGTCTCTGTACAGATATTTTTTTTACCGTTGAAGGTCATAAGCACCGCTTCGGAGCTTGGGGCGATAATGGGGAAACGAAAAAGAATGTGATTTTTTACCTGGATAAAAGTGAATATGACAGCTTCGAGAATCTCAAAGCAGAAGGTACTATCAACGGGGCAAATTTCTACGACGCCAATATGTCTGTTATAGTTACGGAGTGTAATGGATGCTATCCTGAAAGCACACCGAGGCTGCTTGCGTTAATGACTCAAACTACGCACCTTTAAACATTGTGTGCTTGTTAAAAGCCGGTTAAGAAACAGGTCAACACTTGAATTCTTATCTACATGGGATTAGGTACTTTTACACTAAGTATATCGGAATGGGCAGCTTCAAATGTCACTTATAATGTCACTTTTGGAGAAGGCAGGGCGGACTGTTCGCTTACATGTAGCTCTATCTACTGCGAATAGCAGAGGTGGAGTTTTTTTCTTAAAGTGACAGCCCATTTTGTTTTATGTTATTTTATCAATATTTAATGTATTTTATCATTTTTTTACATAAATATTAAAACTGATGATAGAATGATACATATAAAAGAAGTTGGACTTTTGAAGATTAATACTATACAAGAATGGATACATCGCAGAGAATCCTGGATGTACTCAGAAATACAGGGGGTGGAGAGTATGGAAAACACTTATAAAGGAACCTACAGCTTTTAGAAAAAATGTGACCAATAATGTATAGAAGAATATGAGTGGTGATTATTATGGAATATAAAATATATCAACTTACATATGAAGGTAATGTTCTTCAAAACAACGAAGACAATTACTATTTAAACGGCCTGTACAAAACCGACACAGGCAGGAACAGGGATGCAAATGACCTTGTTGCAAAGGATCATGCTTTACTTGGTGTCTTTGATGGAATGGGTGGCATTGAGAATGGCGAGATAGCATCATTTATTGCGGCCAAGGCCATGAAAGATTATCAGGAAGGCTTCACTGAAAAATACCAAGAATATGTTGAAGCTGCCAATCAAAAAATATGTGATGAAATATCCCATAGGGGTGAAGGAAGCATGGGATGTACATTTTGCTGCGCCGAGTTAGATGGTGACAAGATGAAATGCTTTAACATTGGCGACAGCAGGATATATCACTGGCATGATAATGAACTTAAACAGATCAGTCAAGATCATACGGAGGCTGACAGACTGGTTTCTATCGGGGCCATGAGTAAAGAAGAGGCAAGAAACAGCAAGTATGGACATGTTTTAACACAGCACTTAGGAATAGATCCTGAAGAAATGATGATAGAGCCATTTGCTTCGGATGATATATCTTTAAAAACCGGTGATTGTATACTTTTGTGCAGTGATGGACTTACGGACATGGTTTCGGACGAGCGGATTTCAGAACGTTTGATGGAAAACGTCACTACAGAAGAAAAGATATGGAATCTTCTCAGAGATGCATTGGATTCCGGTGGCAAAGATAATATAACCATTGTGTTGGCGTTTTGTGAATGAATGGCGGTGACAGAGAATTTCCAGATTGATGTGAAAACTGGAAAAACTCTGAAATAAATATAAGGTTATTATAGGGGAAGAGCATGGAGAATTCTTATTACAAGGGATTGGAACCTTTTTGGGGTGAATGGTACATCGACAAACTTATAGGTGAGGGAAGTTTTGGTAAAGTATTTAGAATTATCAGAAATACTTCGTCAGGACAGGAGGAAGCGGCATTAAAAGCCATAACTATCCCCCAAAACAACTCGGAATACTCTGAGATGCTGTCATATGAATCTGATGAACACACTGTTAATGCCTACTTTAAGGATGCGGTCATGAACCTGAACAAAGAGACTCTCCTTATGGCAGCATTACGCGGTAATAAAAATATCGTTGAGTACCAGGATCATGTTGTCAATGAACATAAAAATGAGGTGGGCTGGGACATACTGATCAGGATGGAATTACTGACATCGCTGACAAATCTGCTGAGAGAGCGTAACTTGAAAAGAGATGAGGTCGTTAAGCTCGGAATCGATATATGTAATGCACTAACCGCATGCCAGAAATACGGCATCATACACAGAGATATAAAACCGGCTAATATTTTCATTGACAAGAATGGAAATTATAAGCTGGGTGATTTTGGTGTGTCCAGAGCCATGGAGAAGACCCAGGGATTCATGTCCAAAAAGGGAACCTACAGCTTTATGGCACCGGAAGTATATAAAGGCGAAAGCTACGGGGTAGCGGCAGATATATACTCCCTTGGAATGGTCATGTATTTTCTTATGAATGCACGTAAGATACCATTCCAGCCATTTGAAAGTAATGGCATTAGTTTCCGTGTCAGAGAAGAGTGTTTAAACAGACGTATGTCAGGAGAAAGAATCCCTGCGCCTACCTTTGCTGACAAAGCGCTGGCTGAAATAATATTGAAGGCGTGTGAATTTAACCAAGAAAACCGATATCATTCTGCAAAAGAAATGGCAGATGATCTCAGCAAACTGATCATCGTAAATCAAAAACAGGATGAGCATACATGGGAATCATCACACATAGAAAGCCGCAAAGAAAACCGTCCTGAGGCACAGTCGGTAAGTACAGAAAATATAGATAATTTGAATGCAGTTCAAGAAAAACATGAGGGACAGATAAAATCTGGAGAATTAGTAAATCGTGAAGAACCGGAAAAACCTGAAGAAATAATAGACTATGATTCAGATTCTGACAGAACTATCGCAATGTTTGAAACATTACCGTTATCCCATAATAGCGATGTAAAATCGCAAGATCAATACACTAAGCCTGTTGAAAAAGTGGCGGATACGGTAATTGAAAACAAGACAGAGATAGCTCCTGAATTTGAGAAGAAGATGGAAGATGATACTCCTAAAAGGGATCCTGCGCCGAAAAAGGAGATGAAAAAAACTACTTTCGGTATATTAATAGCCATAGCAGTATTGATAATCGCAGCAGTCTGTATTAATGGAAAAACCGAGTCAACGTTTGATCAAGCTTTAGAGTATTATTCTAAGGAGGATTACACAAAAGCAAAAGAACTGTTTGATAAAGCCGCCGAAGGTGGAAGTGCAGATGCCATGTATATTATAGGATTCATGTATCAAAACGGAGAAGGCGTTGACCAGGATTATGCAAAAGCCAAAGAGTGGTATACAAAAGCCGCCGAAGGTGGAAATACAGAAGCCATGACTAAATTGGGATTATTGTATTATTTCGGAAATGGTGTTACCCAAGATTATACAAAAACAAAAGAATGGTATGAGAAAGCAATCGAAAGTGGTAGCACGGATGCCATGATGCTTTTGGGTGAAATGTATCAAAACGGAGAAGGCGTTGACCAGGATTATGCAAAAGCCAAAGAGTGGTATACAAAAGCCGCCGAAGGTGGAAACACAGCTGCTATGAATTGTTTGGGTGAAATATATGAATACGGTTATGGTGTAGACCAAGATTATTCCAAAGCCAAAGAGTGGTTTGAAAAAGCCGTTGAAGGTGGAAACACAGCTGCCATGTTGAATTTGGGAATACAGTATTTCGTAGACCAGGATTATGCAAAAGCAAAAGAGCTGTTTGAAAAGTCAGCTGAAGGTGAAGATACTAGTGCCATGTTCATGTTGGGATTCATGTATTCAGAAGGAAATGGCGTAGATCAGGATTATACAAAAGCCAAAGAGTGGTATGAAAAAGCCGTCGAAGGTGGACATGCAGGTGCCATGAATGAGTTGGGAGTAATGTATAAAAACGGAGAAGGCGTCGATCAAGATTATACAAAAGCCATAGAATTGTATGAAAAAGCCGCTGAAGTTGGTAACACTGATGCCATGAATAATTTGGGCAGAATGTATGTTCGTGGAGAAGGCGTCTCTCAGGATTATGCAAAAGCCAAAGAGTGGTATGAAAAAGCCGTTGAAGGTGGAGACGCAGCTGCCATGAATGAGTTGGGAGTAATGTATGAAAACGGAGAAGGTGTCGATCAAGATTATACAAAAGCCATAGAATTGTATGAAAAAGCCGCTGAAGTTGGTAACACTAATGCAATGTATAATTTGGGTGTAATGTATGTTCGTGGAGAAGGCGTCTCTCAGGATTATGCAAAAGCCAAAGAGTGGTATGAAAAAGCCGCCGAAGGTGGAGATGCAGATGCCATGAATAATTTGGGATACATGTATTTAAACGGACTTGGTGTCGACAGGGATTATACAAAAGCCAAAGAGCTGTTTGAAAAAACCGCCGAAGGTGGAAACACATTAGCTATGGATAATTTAGGATATATGTATGAAAACGGACTTGGTGTCGAAAAAGACGCAGCAAAAGCCAAAGAGTGGTATGAAAAAGCCGCCGAAGGTGGAGACGCAGATGCCATTAATAATTTGGGATACATGTATTTAAACGGACTTGGTGTCGACAGGGATTATACAAAAGCCAAAGAGCTGTTTGAAAAAGCCGCCGAAGGTGGAAACACATTAGCTATGGATAATTTAGGATATATGTATGAAAACGGACTTGGTGTCGAAAAAGACGCAGCAAAAGCCAAAGAGTGGCATCAAAAAGCAGCCGCAGCCTCTGGTTCATAATCTTTTATAATGATATACAACGTCAGGAGCAATTTAACT
Organism: Oribacterium sp. FC2011; assembly: GCF_000701645.1. Lineage (NCBI taxonomy): Bacteria > Bacillati > Bacillota > Clostridia > Lachnospirales > Lachnospiraceae > Oribacterium > Oribacterium sp. FC2011. The sequence continues at coordinate 106,982 of NZ_JNJM01000001.1, read as the reverse complement.
AATGTGGTTTCAGAGTATTTCTAGATTAAAGAGAAATCCGGGAATACTCGGAAACAAAAGTTCAGATGGAAGTAATTCAAGGGGTAGGGAGCATGGAAAACTCTTATTATAAGGGACTGGAACCTTTTTGGGGTGAATGGTACATTGACAAACTCATAGGTGAGGGCAGTTTTGGCAAGGTGTTCAGGATTGTCCGGAATACGTCATCAGGGCAGGAGGAAGCGGCATTAAAAGCCATAACTATCCCCCAAAACAACTCGGAATACTCTGAGATGCTGTCATATGAATCTGATGAACACACTGTTAATGCCTACTTTAAGGATGCGGTCATGAACCTGAACAAAGAGACTCTCCTTATGGCAGCATTACGCGGTAATAAAAATATCGTTGAGTACCAGGACCATGTTGTCAATGAACATAAAAATGAAGTGGGATGGGATATACTGATCAGGATGGAATTACTGACATCTCTTACAAATCTTCTCAGAGAGCGTAACCTGAAAAGAGATGAGGTTGTCAAACTCGGAATCGATATATGTAATGCATTAAGCGCCTGCCAGAAATACGGCATCATACACCGAGATATAAAACCAGCTAATATTTTCATTGACAAGAATGGAAATTATAAGCTGGGTGATTTTGGTGTGTCCAGAGCCATGGAGAAGACCCAGGGATTCATGTCCAAAAAGGGAACCTACAGCTTTATGGCACCGGAAGTATATAAAGGCGAAAGCTACGGAGTAGCGGCGGACATATACTCCCTCGGAATGGTAATGTATTTTCTCATGAATGCGCGTAAGATACCATTTCAGCCCTTTGAAAGTAAAGGCTTAAGTTTCCGAGTCAGAGAAGAGTGCCTGAACAGACGTATGTCGGGAGAAACTATTCCCGCGCCTGTATTTGCAGACAAAGCTCTGGCTGAAATCATATTGAAGGCTTGTAACTTTAACCAGGAAAACAGATATCACTCTGCAAAAGAAATGGCAGATGATCTCAGCAAACTGATCATCATAAATCAAAAGCAAGATGAGCAGACATGGGAATCATCACATTTAGAAAATCGTAAAGAGAGCCGACCTGAAGCACAGCCGGCAAGTGTTGAAAACAAAGAGAATTTAAATGCAGCTCAATATAGACATGAAGAACCAATAAAATCTGAGGAATTAATTAAACGTGAAGAACAGGGAAAACCTGAAGAGTCGGTAATAGTAGATGATGATTTGGATTCAGATAGAACCATTGCTATGTTTGAAACATTACCATCAGCTCAAGGCATCGATGTGAAACCGCAATATCAATACACTAACCCAGTTGAAGAAGTTGCGGATCTGGTAGTTGAGAAGAATACAGAGGAATCTCGGGAAAACGAGAATAATAATGAAGATGATTCTCCTATAAGTGATACCACACCCAAGAAGGATAAGAAAAAAACTAATTATGGTATATTAGTAGTTGTTTGTCTGTTAATAATTCTAGGAGTTTTTAATTCAAATTTAACAAATAGTGGAAGGACAAAGACAAAAAGTGTAAATAGTAAGGACGTCAGGAAAGAAACAACAAGTAGTGAAAATCCTAAGGAAACAACAAGTAGTGAAAATCCTAAGGAAACAACAACTCAAGAAAGTCCAGAACAACGATTTAATAGATATTATGAAATGGCAAAGGGTGGAGATAAATATGGCATGTATCATCTGGCATACATGTATCAATGTGGAGATGGCATAAAACAAGATTATGAGAAAGCAATAGAGTGGTATGAAAAAGCAGCCGAAAGTGGTCATGTTACTTCATTAGAAAGATTAGTAGATTTGGGACTGAGGTATGAAGAAGGAGACGGCGTCGCCCAGAATTATACAAAAGCAAAAGAACTTTATGAAAAAGCAGCTGAGTGTGGTAGTGAAAAGGCTTTGGTTAATTTGTTTGATTTGGGATTAAAGTATGAAGAAGAAGGCAGCAATCAAGATTATGAAAAGGCAAAGGAGTGTTTTGAAAAAGCAGCTGAAGGTGGAGGTGCAGGTGCCATGAATAATATAGGAATATTATATTTTCATGGGAAAGGCGTAGAACAAGATTTTAAAAAGGCAAAAGAGTGGTTTGAAAAAGCCGCCGAAGGTGGTGAAACATATGCAATGGCTAATTTGGGAGAAATGTACTTAAACGGATATGGTGTAAAAAAAGATTATGCAAAAGCAAAAGAGTGGTGTGAAAAAGCGGCAGAAGATGGAAACTCAAAAGCCATAACTAATTTGGGATACATGTATTTATACGGATATGGTGTAAATCGGGACTATGAAAGAGCAAAAGAGTTGTGTGAAGAAGCGGCAAAAGATGAAGTAGCAGCCATAACTAATTTGGGATACATGTATTTAAACGGATTTGGTGTCGACAGGGATTATACAAAAGCCAAAGAGCTGTTTGAAAAAGCCGCCGAAGCCGGAGAAACAACTGCCATGAATAATTTAGGAATTATATATGAAAACGGACTTGGTGTCGAAAAAGACGCAGCAAAAGCCGAAGAATGGTATCAAAAAGCCCGCGAAGCCGGGACCTAAAGCTTTATTGTATGAAATAAAGTTAACACTTCGTTACTGTAGAAAAAAGAAACAATATCTTGTATAATTTCTTTGTGAATTTAAGACATTATTCACAATGGTTAGGTTTTTTGGAGGATTAGAAATGTTTTGTATGAAGTGTGGGGCACAAATTGATGAAGGTAATGCATTTTGCATGAAGTGCGGTGCCAAAGCCCCTAAGATGCAGCCCAATGTGCCCGGAAATGCGCCCGGCAGAACTGATGTTGATGATGACAGAACCGTGATGGCGGACAATCCGTTTTATCAGGCTCCCAATCTTGACGGTTCTTCCGGTTTTAACAATAATTCCGGCTATAACAATGCTTCCGGCTATAACAATAATTCCGGATTTAACAATGCTCCCGGTCCTAACAATTCTTCCGGTTTTAAGGGACAGCTTAGCGGGATGGGCCAGGGCCAGAATGTAAACCAGCCACAGAACAACTTTAACCGGACTGTTCCTTCCGTGAACACTTATAATGGACCTCAGGCACCGTTAAATTCAGGCTTTAATAACATGAACAATGCTGCCAATGCCGGCAACCGTAAAGGCAAGCAGCCAAAGGAAGCAAAGCAAAAGAAGAAAGGCTCTGCAGGACTTGTGGTTGCCATCATTTTCCTGGTTTTGTCTATCCTGGCAGTGCTTGGTGTGGGCGGATATTTTGCATATCAAACCTTCTTCGCTGATTCCCAGTATGAGGCCGTGTCCATCGATGATGAATTAAGTGCTACCAGTAAAAAGAAGGATAAGGATAAAGATAAGGATAGCAAGTCTTCATCCGGTAAGAAGTCAAGCAAGAAATCCGAAACAGAAGAAGAGGAAGATGATAAGGATTCTGCAGCAGGTGCCGCAGATGCCGCTGAAACCGAAGCCGCTGTAGCGGAGACCACTGTTATAGAGACTACCGCAGAAACAACCGCAGCCTTTGTTCAGCCTGTTTATTCTCTCAATTACAAATCAAATTACAGCTTTGCAGGACTTATGCAGGTACCTATGTTAAATGTAACCGAGTCTTCATACCTTGTTCAGAAGGATACCGGTTATATAAATTATGGAAAAAATGCATTTGACGGAGATCTGAAAACCAGCTGGCAGGATGGAGTAAGCGGAAACGGATTAAAAGAGTGGATCCATGGTGAATTTGACAGAACATATAACGTTAAGGCAATTTCATTTGCTCTGGGAAATCACAGGTCAAAGGATTGGTATTTAAAGAACAACCGTCCTTCTATTCTCTGCATCACTGTGGGAGAATGTTACTATGATATCGTATTCCCTGATCAGTACGAAGAATACGTCGTGGAGTTCTCTGAGCCGATTCCTTCTGATTTTATTCTGGTTGGAATCGGAGGCTGTTATCCGGGAACTAAATACAATGATATGACTATTGCTGAGATTGGAGTATATGGAAATTGAGTAACAGGTCAAGAAAAAAGCCTGAAGGGTACAATGAAGAATCAATAAAAATCATATTAATGCTGGCGTGTGGACTCTTACTCCTGTCAGTGATACTTCTGGTTAGTTTATTATTTGTTATCAATCGGGATAAAAATAAAGAATCCACAGAAATAGTAGTGGAAAATGATATTTCTGAAGAGGAATTTGCATCAGAATCTGAGAATAACGAGCAGATGGAAGAATTCCTTCCCGGAACCGAACCGGTCACCATCACAGAGGCTGAAACTCCGGAAGAAACAACTGAGGAAACAACAGAAGAAACTACTCAGGAGACCACTACCGAGGCACCTACAGAACCGGTATATCTTGATAATCTTAACGATTACAGTGCCGGTGATCTGATAAATATGGATTACTTTGATTTTGATAATCCGGAAAAGTATTTTGTGATGCATGACATCACTGTGGGAGATGATGTTTACAACAGGATCATCGGAAAGTCATACAGGGAGAACAATTATGTTCCGCTAAGTTCACTGACTTATATCACCATGCCCCATTACAACTTTAACGGCGTAGTGCAAATGGGTGAAATGATAGTAAGTAAGGACGTTGCCGATGATGTCATAGGAGTTTTCGAGACACTTTTCAGAAACAAGTATGAGATTTATTCCATGCATCTGGTTGACAATTACTGGACAGGTGACCCGGATTCTACCGATTCTGCTTCCATCGATGTTAACAACACATCGGCCTTTAACTATAGGGCTGCAACGGGAAGCTCAAAGCTCTCCAATCATGCTTACGGTAAGGCCATAGACATTAACCCTCAGCAAAACCCATACGTATCATATAAGTCTGGATCACCTAAGTGGTCTCACAGCAATGCCAATGACTACATCAAGCGTGATACGGGTCTTGCTCATGTAATAACACATGATGATCTTGCGTACAAAGTGTTTACAGAGTATGGCTTCAGCTGGGGTGGAGACTGGAATTCGGTAAAGGATTACCAGCATTTTGACAAAAACTGATTTTTGAACCTGGATCTTTACATAGAATGAGGCCGATTAGATCTGCATATGTATGTCAGAAATAAGCGGCGAAAAAATGCGTTTTTTAGAGGAGATCAGCATGAGAAAGCAATGCGCTTTACGAATGTTTAAACTGATAATACCGGTTTGTGCATATGTTGTTATGATGACGGCTTGTCATAAAAAACCGGAAATACCTGAAGATAAAGGCAGTAAAGAAAAGATAGTTCAGAATGATGTTGCAGAAGAAATTACAGAATCTTCAATTGAAGATGAAACGGTCGCTCTGGATTCAACCGGAGCGACTGATTTTGTTTCGGGAACTTCCGGTGAGAAAGAGAGTGATACTCTGGGATCCGTCGGAACAGAATCCGTCGGAACAGAATTTGCCGGAAAAGAATTTGCCGGAAAAGAATCTGCTGAGACAGAATCTGCCGGTACAGGATCCACTGAAACAGGATTCACTGAAATAAAAGAGTTTACCGAACCTGCAATAGAGGTTATCGACACGCTTGACGGTCTTTCTGCAGGTGATGTCCTGACTGAAGAGCAGCTGGATCCTCAGGACATCGACAAGTACTTTACAGTTTCTGAAATCACAGAGGATTCAGATGTTTTCGCTTTTATAAACGGGAAAAGCTACAGAGTACAGACAAGTATACCTCTTGGGAATCTCAGATACTTAAAGCTGCTTCACTGGAATTATGAGGGGATGCCTCAGGTGGGGGAGATCATCGTAAATAAATCCATTGCCGGGGACGTAATTGATATTTTCAAGAATCTTTACCTCCAAAAATATGAAATATACTCTATGAAACTGGTGGACAATTTCTGGACCGGTGATCCCAATGATACTGATACAGCCTCTATGAATGCCAATAACACTTCGTCTTTCAATGATCGTAAAGTTGATTATAGCGGAAGTACATCGAGACATAGTTATGGTATGGCCATAGACATTAATCCAAGGGAGAATCCTTATATTCTTTATGACGGGTCGGGACATGCATATACAACTCAGGATGAACAGGCGGTGACATATATGGATCGCAGTAACCTGAGACCTCATATGATGACCAATGATGACCTGTGCGTAAGACTGTTTAAGTCGAAAGGTTTCAGGTGGGGTGGAGACTGGAGCAGTCTGAAGGACTATCAGCATTTCGATAGAAAATAGTTTCAGAACGTGTTTTTAAGGGAAGAGTAGAATGATTAGACAAGGTGAAATTCTGAACAATACATATCAGATATTGGATGAGCTTGGCTCCGGAGGCGGTGGTATCATTTACCGCGCAAGACATCTCAGACTCAATATCGATGTTGTGGTTAAGCAGGTAAAGGATGAGGCCAAAGGTGTACAAAGCGTAATATCCGAGGCTGATGTTTTAAAAAGACTTCATCATACCTACCTGCCGAGAGTCTACGATTTTCTGGAAATTGATGGTGAAATCTATACCGTAATGGACTTTATTGCAGGTATGGATTTACGTAAAGCTGTTCAGACAAACGGTTATTATCCTCAGGATTTAGTGCTTAACTGGGCAAGGCAGCTGGCGGAAGCTTTAAGCTATTTGCATAGTTCTGAGCCGCCTATCATCCATGGAGATATAAAGCCTGCCAATATCATGCTGCAGCCCGATGGAAGCATTTGCCTTATAGACTTCAATGTTTCGCTGGTATTTGATGAAAATAAAAGAAAACTTACCAGCATAAGTGAAGGCTTTTCTCCGCCCGAGCAGTACAGAAACAAGATGATGTATGACAAGATGACGGGCAACACCCAGTCACGGGTCAATGCAGGAAATCTGACACAAAATGTCTTCACGGACAACAGCGGGCGTTCCTATACGGATGTATCCACTATAGATGAGGAAACTTCTCAGATTCTTGAGCGAACAGTCGGACGGGGTATCGATGAGCGTTCTGATATATACAGTCTGGGAGCCACACTTTATTATGTATTAACAGGTGTTAAGCCAAGTTCCCACTATTGGGAAAACCCGCCTATAACTCAGTATGATATAAAGTTAAGTGAGGGATTCTCTCATATCATCCTGAAAATGATGGCCCTGGATCCGGATGAACGTTATCAAAACGGTATGGAGCTGAAGGCCGCTTTTGATAATATTTACGAACTGGATTCGGTATACAGAAGCTACCGTCACCGTAACAGCGTACGTACTTTTCTTACAACTCTGCTGTTTTTGGGCGGTGTAGGTTTGTGTGTTGCGGGCGGTATCACCATGAAACGTGAGACCGATATAGATTATGTGGACGAGCTGCTTGTTGCGGATCAGGAGATTTCCGAAGGTAATTATGATGATGCGGAAATAATCATAAAAGAGGCAATGAGAAAGAGACCTAAACGTGTAGAAGCGTATGTGTCGGAGACAAAGCGACTTTATATGACTGAGGATTATGATGGAGTTATAGATTATGGAATGGCTGCCATCAACGGTCCCCGGTTTGATGTAAAAACAGAGGAGGATCAGAAGTCTTCAGGGGATATCGTTTTTCTCATGGGAAATGCTTACTATGAAATGGAAGAGTATTCCGATGCTGTCAGCTGTTTTAAGTCAGCAATAGAGCGTAATAAGGATAATGGTGATTATTTCAGAGACTATGCAGCAGCATTGGCAAAAGAAGGTAATCTGGAAGATGCCCTCAAGTGCCTTGAATCGGCAAAGAAAATGGGACTTGGGAAAGACTCCATTTACATGATCGAAGCGGAGGTTTCCTATATAAAAGGGGACTACAGTAAAGCCGCAGAAGACTTCACTAAAGCTATGGAATACACTAAGGACCCCATCATCAGGAGAAGGTCTGTATCATTTTTAAGTGACTGCTATAACCGGCTTGATGATTATACGTCTCAGATTCAATTTTTAGAGAAATATATAACTCAGCCGGATGCTTCAAAATCAAGTGTTTTATATCTTGCTACTGCATATTTCAATGCGAAACAGTTTGATAAGGCTGCCGAAATGTTTAAAAAATCCATAGACTCAGGTGATATTCAGTTTGAAACCAGGATAAATCTTTCAACCTGTTATAATGAAATGGGTCAGCTGGATATGGCCGAAAACATCCTTTTGGAAACTGCTAAAGACTATCCTGAAAGATATGAGACATATCGTAACCTTGCTTTTTTAGAAGGTCAGAAACAGATGAAGCTGCCAAATGAACAGCGTAACTACTACACTATGAATGATTATTACGAGAAAGCCAAAATACTTTATCAGGAATCCGGAGCACAAGATAATGATATGAGTGTGCTCGAAAAAGATATTCAGAGGGCAAAAGATGGTAAGTGGATTAACTAGCATTTAAAAGACGATTACGGAAAGAAGGATGGATATGACTGTAGGAAATATAATGTTTTTTGCCGGATTAGCCATGATAACTATTTCTATTATCATTGCGCTGGTTTCATTGGTTACGTCAGGCATAAGAAAAAGAAAACTGGAAGAGTATTTAAATAAGAATTATGGACAGGATAATTGAATTTCTAAAGGTATACGGATTAAGAGTCCTTATAGGATTTGTTATTGTCTTTTTGATACGCTTGATCTCAGGATATTTCAAGAAGAGAAAAGCAAAGAAAGAGGAAGAAAGATATGCGATTCGTGCTGTTCGTGAGAAGGCATTGGACCAGGCAATCATAAATCCGAGAACAGACATTTCCGAAATAAAAAATAAGGGGAATTACACTCAGAGACCGTATTCCGTATCTTACAATACCGGTGATTCCATGCAGCAGGAAAACAGCAGTAGGGAATATGCAAAATCCGGTAAAAAGCAAATGCTCCAGTTGACTGAGCAAAGTGATTTCGTAAACAGAAAATATATGTACCCGAGAGAGCAGGGCATCATAATCGGAACTCAATTCGGAAAGATAGCTATCCTGTCTTCTCTGGGAGGAGACGGGGAAGTTCCTTACTGTGAAATATTCTTTTATAAGGGCTCGAATTATATAAGAACTTCGGGTCTAAAGGAAGTCGTACTTGAAAGACATAAAAAGAAATATGCAATCGATCAAAAGGGAATGGAAATTCATGATGAGGATATGATTCTCATTAATTCCACCAGTTATATTATTTCATTTGTATAGGTTCAAATAAAACCATGATCGATTTAGTTAGGTTCTCAATAGTTTGAAGTTTAATGATCGTATAGAGATTGAGAGGCAGGTATGAGTGTAGTTTTATCAGTATACAGTATGGCGGCATATAAGGAGTATGTACTCCCGGCAGTCCGCGATCAGGATCATGTTATAGTTATTGACAGCAGACTGTTTAAACTGGCTGAAGATCTGGAGATACATCTGGAGGAAACAGATGGAAAATGGTATTTTCAGACTTCGGATAAATACAGGATTCAGTATGGAACAGAGGTTAAAACTGATTCCAGAACAGTTATACTCCCTGATGCCAACTACAAAATCCTGGCATCCAACGGAAGCAAGTTAAGTATCATTACTTCTGTTAAAGAGACTTCCTTCCAAAGCTACACAAAAGTTGTGCTTAACGGTATTCAGGATATAAGTATCGGTAGTGATGAAAACAATCTGATCCAATATTCCTACAAATTCCAGGGTAATGAATATATATCACACAGAATGGCCATCATCCATCTTTTACGGAGCGGTGCCGTTCTTGAAGATGTGGGAAGAAACGGTATATTCCTGAATGATGTCCATGTAAATGGCAAAGCTAATTTGAAATTTGGCGATCACATCCACATCTGGGGCCTGGATATGATCTTTCTCGGAAATATTCTGGCAGTCCGTCCGGATGCAAACATTAAGATAAGGAATCTTATGGAATGGGGCGGATACACGGATGATCAGACGGATATAGTAGAAAATCATGAAGTTCATAAATACGTATATCACCGTGCCCCCAGAAATATCGAAAAGATCAATACTGAACCTGTTGAGATAGAGGCACCGCCAAATCCAAAAGAGATAGCGGAGATGCCTTTATTCATGATGATAGGACCGGCTCTAACCATGGCAGTGCCTATGGCTCTTAGTTCCGGAATCGCCATCATAGGAAGCAGAGCTTCGGGAGCTACCGGAAGCATGTTTATGTATACCGGTATTATAACCGCCGTTTGTTCTGCTCTTATCGGTGCAACCTGGTCCATCGTAAATATGCGTATGAATAAAAAACGCATTCAGAGTGAGGAAAATCACAGATTTGAGGCATACAGTGAATACCTTATCAAGTGTGCAGATGAGGTAAAACAAAAATATGAGAACAATGCCGTAGCATTACTCAAGATGTATCCCGGTCCAAAGCAATGCATCTCACCGGAAATGCAGGTGCAGAACCATATGTGGAACAGAAATGCTACACACAGGGATGTGCTTTCTTACAGACTGGGTCTCGGCGATATTCCGTTCCAGGTTGACATCAGTATTCCAAAAGAGAAATTCACTCTTGTAAATGATTCATTATCTGACAGACCAAAGCTGATAAAAGAAAGCTATAGTATGCTTAAGAGCGTACCTGTGCTCGCAGATCTGTTTGAAAACAATATAGTTGGTATCATAGGTGGCGAGAGAAAAGCAGGTGCTTATGATGTTGTGTACAATCTCACTGCTCAGATTGCATCTCAGAACTGCTACACAGATGTTAAGCTTGCATATATCTATCAGGAGGATCAGGGAGAAAGCAATAACGCATGGGAATTTGCCAAGTGGCTTCCTCATGCATGGTCACCCGATAAAAAGGTAAGATATGTAGCTGCTTCTGCCGGAGAGGCAAGTGACGTTTTCTATGAGATAGCAAAGGTTCTCAGAGAACGAAGCGAAGAGATGAGTGGCTTAAGCAGAAAGCATGAAGGCGTGTACAAGCCGCACTTTATCATGTTCGTGGAAGACCCTTCTATTCTGGAAGGAGAATTAATTGCCAAATATATCAACGATCGTGAGAATCCTATGGGTATCACGGTGGTACTCATGTCTGAGAACTATGAGAGCCTGCCCAATACCTGTGAAAGTATAATTCAAAATGATGCGGAGTTTCATGGCTTATATAATGTAAGAACCGGAGAAAAGGTTGCAATAAACTTTGACCATATTGAAAAAGAGGAATTGGAAGCATTTGCCAAGAGGATAAGTAATCTGGAGGTTACTGAGACAGAACAGGGCGGAGACATTCCAAATGCCATCACTTTCTTTGACATGTACAATGCTAAAAAGCTTGAAGACTTTAATGTCGGGGAAAGATGGAAGAAGAACCGTGTATTTAAGTCTATGAAGGCACTGGTAGGACAGATGGCCGGCGGAACTCCATGCTATCTTGATGTACATGAGAAGTATCATGGACCGCACGGACTTGTTGCAGGTACTACAGGTTCAGGTAAATCCGAAACTCTTCAGACTTACATGCTTTCACTTGCATTAAACTTCAGCCCGGATGATATAGGCTTCTTTATCATCGACTATAAGGGCGGAGGAATGGCTAACCTTTTTAATGGTATGCCGCATGTGCTTGGTACTATTTCCAATCTCTCCGGAAACCAGGTATTCAGAGCCATGGTATCTATAAAGAGTGAAAACAGACGAAGACAGCGTGTTTTCAACGAAAACGGTGTTAACAACATCAACTCATACACCCAGCTTTACAAGAATGGTGAAGCGGATGAGCCGATTCCTCATCTGTTCATCATAATCGATGAGTTTGCCGAGCTGAAAAGAGATCAGCCTGATTTTATGAGAGAGCTTATCTCTGTTGCCCAGGTTGGTAGATCTCTGGGCGTACATCTGATCCTTGCTACCCAGAAACCGGCAGGAACGGTAGATGACAACATCTGGTCCAACTCTAAATTCAGACTCTGTCTCAGAGTTCAGGATCGTCAGGACTCCATGGATATGCTCCACAAGCCTGATGCTGCATTCCTTACACAGGCCGGAAGATGTTATCTCCAGGTTGGTAATGATGAGCTTTATGAACTGTTCCAGTCAGGATGGTCAGGAGCTTCCTATGATGAAGAGGAAGGAAACCAGAAGCAGATCATAGCTACCATGCTTACAACTACAGGTAAAGCTGCACTTGTAGGAAGCCACCAGAAGAAGGTTCAGAAGGAACAGCAGAAGCTTAAATGGTTCAAGGAACTTGAAGCAGTTATGACTGAAGCGGTTGGCCGTGTAATGGATGAAGACGCAATCCTTAGCGAAAATGATCTGACACAGGAGGATGAAAACAATATCATCGAGACAATGTATGAATGTTTCGAGAAGCATAATATCGAATATCCAAAGAATGATTACAATACCAGGGCTCTCCGGAGCTTCAGAAGTTTATATCTGAAACTTAGAAACACTATGGATAATTTTGCTGCTGCGGATCCTGAGGAACGCGCAGAAACCATGATAAGTTTCGGTCAGTCGGATAACCTCAAGCTTCCTGAGCGTAAAGACCGCACACAGCTTGATGCGATTGTTGAATATCTTGGAAAGGTTGCCGTTGCCGAGAAGTACAGACCTGTTCGTAAGTTGTGGCTTCCGGTTCTTCCCAAGATGCTGGGACTTACAGAACTTGCCGGATTTACCGATTCTGTTTTCAATGGAGCAGAATGGCCGAAGTATGATGAGAATTTTGAGCTTAAGACCATGATAGGACTTGTGGATGATCCTGAAAATCAGATACAATTCCCTATAGAAGTTGATTTCACACAGTATGGAAACATTGGCATAATCGGTATAGCCATGAGTGGAAAGAGTATCCTTATGCAGACTATCCTGTTTGGTTTGTGTGAGAAGTTCTCTCCTCAGTATTTCAATTTCTACGGTCTGAATTTCTCGGGTGCCTCCATGAACGCGCTGGAGAAGGATGTACATTGCGGCGGAATAATAAGAGAAAATGACCTCGATAATATAGGTAAGTTCTTCCGTATGGTTCGTAAGATGATCGATAAGCGTAAAGCGCTGTTTGAAGGTGGAAATTATGTTGAGTTCATCAAGAAAAACGGTGTAAGGGAACCTGCTGTTGTCATTGCAATTGACAATATTGCTGCATTCCGTGAAAAAACAGAGAATAAATATGATGATGAATTGCTTCAGCTTACAAGAGAGGCTGGCTCTTATGGTATTTATTTCCTCATCACAGGAGCAGGTTTCAATTCCACAGAGATTCCTAACCGTATGCGTGACAATATCCATTATGTTGTTTCGCTTGAGATGTCGGATAAATTTGCATATGCCGATGTTCTCAATACCATGGCTATCAATGTTATTCCGGAACCGGGAATCCATGGCCGTGGCTTGATACTGATCGACGGAAGGACATTGGAATTCCAGGCTGCTGTTTCGGCTGTGGCTGATAATGATTATGACCGTAATGATAAGGTAGCAGAGTTGTGTGCTGCTATGTCAGGCTGCTGGAATGGTGAAAAGGTTCGTCATATTCCTATCATTCCTAGGGAACCTTCATGGGATGAATTTGTTGAACGTGAGGAAGTACTTGAACTTCTGGCTGATGATCGCCATATGCCGTTTGCATATGATATGGATACGGCAGACATATTCTCAATTGATCTTTCGAGAGTATATACATATACGATCCAGGGCAAGTCAAGAACAGGAAAGACCAATGTGCTTAAGATTTTGATGCAGTCTGCTGCAATGAGAAAGGCAAAGATTGTTGTCATAGAGAATGAAGGCCAGACTCTTCAGAAGTTAGCTAAGAAGCTTGAAGCTGATTATATCGATAACTTTAAGGACTTCTATGACTTTATGGTTAATGACTTTATCCCTGTATTTAAGTCCAGAAATGCTCTGAAGAAATCTTTCATCGACCAGGGTATGGAGGAAGAGGAAATCTATCAGAATATGCATCAGGAGCAGGAGTATTGTGTATTCATTGCTGATATCTGCGACTTCACAAAGATGCTGTACAGCGAAGAAAACAAGAGTACGAATCTGCATGGAGGACTGGCTAATCTTCTTGATAAGGGATTCCTGCACAATATCTACTTCTTTACATGTCTCGATCAGGATAGAAGACAGGAAGTTATTGCGAAGGATGTATTTGAAAAGTTCATAAAGTTCAGAACCGGATGCCATTTAGGCGGTAATGTTCTTCAGCAGCGTACATTTGAATTTGCAGGTATGCCTATGAGTGAGCAGAGTCTCGTAACAAAACCGGGAATCGGTCTGACTCCGGGTGACGGCGTTGATTCATATCACAAGCTGGTGATCCCTTATATAAAAACTAAAAAGTAAAAATGGAAACAGTTCAGCCACTAACCTAGGCCCTATGGGCTGCCGGCTGAACTGTTACCAGGAACGATTTATGATGTAATAATCGGAGATTTAGATGGTAAAAGTAGTATCCCTGTTTGAAAATGAGAATGAAAAACAGAATATAGAAAATGCGATACACCATTTTGCAGCAGTTTCATCTGATGAAAAGTGGGAGCTGCATAGTTTTTTCAATGTTCCGGAACTGGAGGATTTTTTGAGCAGGGATCCTGTTGTGGATCTGGCAGGGTGGCATATCCTGTCAGAAGAAAAGTTTGAGGCATTGGCAGGTTTCAGGTCAGGTCATAAATCAAGCTTCATCCTTCTGATCACTGATTCACGAATTTCCCCCATGAAGTATCTGCGCCCGTCTATCTCGCCCAATGCATTGCTTCTTACTCCTTATAATGAGGATCAGCTGCATACCGTGGTCGGAGAACTGATTGACGCGTATATGGGAGAATTCTATAAGGATTCCATGGAGGAGTCATTTCTGATAGAGACGAGAGAAGGATCCCAGCGTGTTCCCTATTCTCAGATTTATTACATCGAAGCCAGAGACAAAAAGATATATATAAGGACACAATCCGAGGAATTTGGCTTTTATGATACTATCGATGAAATGATGAATAAGCTGCCTGAATACTTTATCAGGTGTCATCGCAGCTTTATCGTGAATATGAAAAAGGCTGTCAGATTTATATCTGCAGATAATATAATTGAAATGCCGGGAAAATTTGCTGTGCCTGTTTCCAGGAGTTACAAAAAAACTGTAAAAGAGTTTAATCTGGTTTAGGGCTTATAAGATTTCTGCATATTTTGAATGTCAGGCCATTGGTGTGAAAAAACTTTTCATCGCTATTTGTACCGTTGAGCGATAGCGGAATAATGGAGATTTATATGGACTTAATTGAACAGAGTTATATTTTTACAGACAGAGAACTCTTGATCCTGCTGGCGACTTCGGGAATTGAATGTATTTATGGCTTTGAGCTGCCCAAAGAGGGTGATGTTACAAGAGAAGAGATGATACATTCGCTGCACAGTCTTATCTCAAAAAAATTTCTAATTTCCGGAAACATCCCGGGTAAGCCCTATGATTTGGGAGAACAGATCTATCCGCTTTTTTCAATAATTAAAAATGCAGAGTGTACCATTGAAGCTGTATCACCGGATGATGAACGTCAGATGATTTTCTATAAAGCCGGAGAAAGCTTTACAATGATTGAAAGAGAAGCGAAGTTTAATGATAGAGAGGAAGACCGTTTTCGCTTACGACCGGTAACTGCCCCGGAATTTAAAGACCTGTTATCGGATATGCCGTCTTCCTTTGGCGCAGAGAACCTCCTTAAAGAGGAAGAAGCTCAGAAATACCTTAAGATATCACCGGAAGTATATGAAACCGGACAGAATCTGCTAAATGGAAGAGTGCCTATAAGTGAACCGGCACATGATTTCCTGAGTGACACCTATCCGTATCATGAAGAGTTCAAGGGTTATATTGAATTGAAACACGATAACAAGGCCAGATGCCTTCGGTTCGTGATAATGGAGCAGGGAGTATACAAATATATCATCTTTGATGATGATGTGAATGCTGAGATAAATATTTACACTGAAGAAAAACAGAGTCAATTGATCAGTCAGTTGCTGAATATGTAAAGATTGATACATTTATAATTAATATTCAATGCCTGACATGGCAGAGAGGTAATAAAGATGATCATTGTAGACATAGAAGTACCGTCGGTTGGAAGAAAATATAATTTCAGTCTGGATGAGCAGATGTCCATACACACTTTGATACAGGAGATAAATGAAGTCATCTGTCAGAAGGAAAACTGCTATCTGGATAATAAAAAATCCGAATTGTGCCTTTGTGATGTGGATAAGGGCAGATTAATGAATGAAAATCTGTCTTTAAGCCAATATAATATAAGAAACGGAAGCCATTTGCTTCTGGTATAGATGAAATGATGCCGGGACGATTCATGGTAAATGAATTTAACTATATTATATAGGTAAAATGATTCCCGGGACGATTCAGAGTACCTGAATTTAGCTGTTTTGATAATGTTTAGTGCAGTTCATCATGAAAACTGGTATTTTATCAGCTTTTTGGATATTTCTGACACGGATAAGATATTATTTAGATACAAGTTAAGGAGAAAAAAATATGTTTCGTGTAATCCAAAGATCCTTTATGGATCATGATGAAAAAATGAATTTCGTCTCGAAAGAGCTGATACATCTTAGTGATGAAGTTGAGCGTATTTCAAATAAGTTGAGAAGAATTTCCTCAGAGTATGAAAACGAAAGCTATATGCTTGCAAGAAAAGCAGATGGTTTACTTGAGAAAGCTGAAACGGTCAACAGGATGAAACGCACCTGTCAGTTGATACTGGAAAACTACAGTCATACGGAAAATGCCATAATCGATTATGCAGAGGAAGCAGGAAGTCACAAGAATCAGATACAGAGAATGAGAGCACAGACTGTTTCATGGGCAAATAAGTTTTTTGATATATAAATAGTGAGGTTTGATTATGAATGTAAAAGAGATTGAAATCAGTACGGACAGACTAAAGGCAGATGTTGAAACATTAAACGGTAATATCACACAGCTGGAAACACAAATGAGAAATATGTTCAACTCCATGCGTGATCTTGATCGCACATGGGAAGGACCGGCACACAGTCAGTTTGATGCTCAGTTTTCGCAGGATCTGGAATCCTTCGAAGAAATGATAGGAACGCTGAATGAGTTGAATAATGCGTTGAAACATGCTGCGGATGAGTATGATAAGTGTGAAAGTAAGGTCTATAGTCTCGTTATGAGTATTTAGGTATAAGGAGTTGTGGCAATGGCAATCAATGGTAATGTAGAATTTAAAGTAAAAACCGAAGAACTGGTTGCAAAGTCTTCAGAAGTAACCGGTTATATTAATAAGACAAAAGAATTGTTCGAAAACGTACTGGAGTTGGTTGAACATTCCAATTATTACTGGGTGGGTCTCGCGGGAGATCATCACAGAAAATTATTTACGGAAGAAAAGCCAAACATAGAAAAGATATTGCAGCGACTTTCAGAGCATCCACAGGATCTTTTACAGATGGCAGGGGTTTATGATACAGCAGAAAAAACTACTGCTGCAGCAAATCAGGCTATTTCAAGCGACCTGATAAGTTAGGAGGGAGATACAGATGGCAAGTAAACACAAAATCAAAATGGATTTCAGAGAGGCAAGAAAGCAGGCAGATGAACTTGATGAAATAGCCGATAATCTGCATAATGTTGCAGAGAGAGATCTGGAACAGGCCATGACAACATTGAGCTCCGGATGGAAGGGTGAAAGCGCCAGTGCGTATCTGGTTAAAGTTAATAAAGTAAAGGAAAAAACAAACAGAGAGGTGCAGGATCTGCACAGTATTGCTTCAGATATACGAAGGACAGCAAGAATCATATACGAAGCTGAAATGGAAGCATGGCGTATCGCACATGAACGCGATTAATGGTTTATAATTTAATTAATATATAATTCCAAGGAGGAACAAAAAAATGTCAATGTTCAGAGTAAACACAAGTACACTTAAGAGTCAGGCAGAACAGTTATCAAATTTAAATGAGACTTTCAAGACTCAGGTGAACAATCTTAGTGATAAGGAGAATGCCCTTTCAAACATGTGGGAAGGTGAAGCAAGAAATGCTTTCCATAATGCTTTCCAGCAGGATAAGGATCAGTTTGATGTATTTTATCAGGGAATAAAGAACTTTATCACTACACTTGAAAATGATGCCAATGAGTATGACAAGGCAGAGGCACAGAATCTCAGTACGGCACAGACAAGAAAAGCTTAATATTAAAAACTGAATAAAAGAAAAAATATTTTTAAAAATAATCGGATCTTCATAAAGGTGCCGGATAGTATTTACAGAAAAGAATAGACGATACCGGTAGGATCTGAATCAGAATCAAATCGAAATAAATAAAATATTTAACGGAGGAATTAAAATGGAAGGACAGTTAAAAGTAACACCGGAGGAGCTTCAGAACGCATCATCAGAGTTTGCTGGAATAGATAGTACAGTACAAAACACAACATCGGAAATGATGACACTGGTAAGAAATCTTACATCAGCATGGGAAGGTGAGTCATCACAGGCATACATCAACAAGTTTAATGAACTAGAGGATGATATGCAGAAGATACATGCAAAGATTCAGGAGCACTCTCAGGATCTTGCTGATATGGCAACAGTATATACCAATGCTGAAAAGACAACAACCGCAGCAAATCAGGCAGTTTCGTCCAATCTCATAAATTAAAAATAAAATTAATGGTATATCAGGGGTTGCAGGTCATGATATGGGCTGCAGCCCTTTAAGGGATTTTAAGATTGATACCATATTAAAGGAAATTGATCATAGTTACGGGGAAAGAATCAGTTATGAAAAAGTTGCAGGTTTTTCTTATTACGTTTTTTATGCTTTTGTTATGCGTGACAGAAGCATTTGCTGCGGAAAATGGAACTATTCTGGCCAAAGAAACAGACGGGCAGAATCTGGTTTTATACGTTCAGAGTACAGGTGATATCGAAAGCGTGGAAGCTCAGGTGGGAACTGTCAAGGCATCATCGGTTGATGTTAAGCTCTCAAAAAACGGAGAGGTTCCTATCGATACATTGATTTTGATTGATAATTCGCTTTCAATTTCAAAAAAATATCGACCGCAGATTATAGAACTTGCAACCAATATAGCAGCAAATCACATTTCCAACGAGACAATAACAGTTGCGACTTTTTCTAACAACATTAATTACCTCGTTGAAAAAAGTAATGATTATACTGCAGTAAAGAGTGCTATCGATGGGATTGAATTCCAGAATCAGGATACATATCTTACAGATTGTCTGTATAATATTTTTTCAAGTTTGTCTGCTAATCCGGATGGGATATTCCACAGAATAATTGTTGTATCTGATGGCGCAAGTGAAGAAGATTTAGGATATACAATGCAGGAGGTTAAAGACCTCATCAATAAAACCCAGTATCCTATTTATGCTTTCGGATGCAGTGGAAAAAACAATAAAAATGAACTGGAAAATATGTTTTCACTTTCCAGACAGACCAATGGAAAGATCTGGAAAATGGATGATATCCAGTCTGTTATGGACCCGGTTAAGGAAATAAGTTTGGATAATGATATCGCCCGGATTTCACTTACTCTGCCTGATGATGTTATGGATGGTTCGGAAAAAGGTGTCCTTCTTTCCATGAATATAGGTGGTCAGGCCATCACATCCGAAACTCGCATGAATATGCCATTTTCAGAAGGAAAACAGGTTGTGGAAGAAACCACAGTCCGGGAGACTGAAAAAGAAACCCGGGAAACGATAGAAGAAACCGAAGCTGAAGATGAAGGTCAGATGGATATAATGAAGTATATCCCTTACATTGGCGCTGCTTTCTTTGCGGTATTGCTGATCGTTGCCGGCATTGTCTTTTTTGTTGCAAGCAGTAAGAAAAAAGCAGAAAGAGACAAGGTGGTGCCGACTCCTGAAGGTGCCGGATCATTCGGAAGCGGACTTGCACCCTCATACTCAACAGAAGATGAAAAAACAGTTATGGTGGATGATTCTTACGGGTTACAGGGAGACCGCACTGCGATGTTTTTATCGGAATCTCCGGTAAAAACTCTGGTGCTTGAGGACATTTCAAATCCGGTAAGACATTATGAAGTTCCGCTTACAGGTAAAGTAGTAATCGGAAGAAGCCAGAAAGGCGATTGTCAGCTGGTGATAGATGAAAAGTCAGTATCACACAGACATTGTGAGATTTATGACATGAACGGTGAGTTATATATCAGCGATCTTGGCTCACGTAATGGAACAAATGTTAATGGGGCCAGAATAGTCGGCCAGGTTAAACTAAGCCTGCCAAGTTCATTGAAACTTGGAAATAATGTATTTAAAATAGAAGTGCGTTAAATAAAAGTCTATGAAATATATATTTCAGGGATTATCCGATCAGGGAAACAGTCCTGTGAATATGAATCAGGACCGTATATGTATACTATCTCAGCCGGACTGTTATTTATTCGTTGTTTGTGACGGTATGGGAGGAAGTGATCATGGTGAAAGAGCCAGTGAAACACTAGTAAACCATATAACGGAATGGTGGGATAATAACATTAACAGAATATGCGATAATTTATCATTTAATGATATAATTGACGGTATAAGGCATTGCATCACCGAAACAAGTAATTATATATGGGAAACAACCAGAGAAAATGAATTCTGTGGTTCTACCATTGTTGCTTTACTGGTCAGGAATGACAATTACGGAATCATCTGGGCAGGAGACAGTCGGATTTATGAAATTCATAAACGCTTATTTGGCCTTGATATCAAACAACTGACGGTTGATGACGTATGGGAAAATAAAGCAGAAAATATTTCCCATAAAACTGAATCGGAGATCAGAAGTGACAAGAACTATGGGCATTTAACCAATGCTATAGGAATAAGACAAAGTGTTGCTTTAAATATCAGAACCGGAACAGTTACCGCCGGTACTGTATTTGCTCTTATGAGTGATGGAATATATAAATATATAAACAGAAATGACTTTAATAAATGTATGCAGACTGCAACACACGGAGATATAAATAACAGTATTCGTCTTATTAAAGAGATTGTTGATAGAAATGGCGCACCGGATAATTATTCAATTATCCTTGTAGCTGAATCTAAGCAATAAATAAATATTTTTAGAGAGAGGTAAGTAGTATGAAATGTCCTAATTGTGGAACAGAATTACCGGATAATGCGGTTTTCTGCGGAAAATGCGGATTGAGTCTTGGAGATTTACAGGAAAAAAGTGTTAACACTTCTGTAGATGAAGGAACAGACACTGCTGAAGCAAAAGCAGAGAATGGCGTGAGCGACGTTCAGGAAAGCGTAGCTGATGCAAGTGAGTTTTTCAGTAACGCCGGCAGCACTGAAGTAAAGGATGTGTTCGCTTCTGAAGCATCAGGCACTGAAAGCAGCAATTCTGAGGAGAATGTTGTTAATGCTGAAAATGAAGTAAAAGTTGAGAAAATGAGACCTGAAGGCGGTAAACCATGCCCGAATTGCGGATCTATGCTTCCTGATGGTGCTGTATTTTGCGGAAAGTGCGGTTTTAGTTTAACCGGAAACAATAACGCCGGCAGTACTGCTCAGTCAGGCGGAGACAACGTATGTCCAAATTGTGGAACGCCTCGTAAAGACGGAGCAAGTATGTTCTGCCCTAAATGCGGCTACAAATACACAGATACAGTTAACCCGGGATTTAATGCTCAGAACAATACAGAAGGTGCCGGTATTAATGCTGATATCTTAAAGAAATCTCCAAAGAAATTCATTCCGCTTATAGCTGGTCTTTTGGTGATTTTGGGAGTTGTGGGATTCTTTGTATATAACGCATTCTTTTCTCCAAAAGTCCTTTTCTTAAAGATGCAGGCAGATCTTATAAATAAGACCTATATTGAGCCGTTAAATAAACTGGTTAAGCCTTATACAAAAGAGTTTTCATCTGACATTACTTTTTCTGGTAATTCAGAGAATTCAGGACAGGCATTTAGAAATACAAGTGCAGTTTTGAAGACAGATTTAAAGAAAGATTCAATCACATTGAATGGTCTTTTGAATTATGATGATGAAACAGCATTTGACGTATATCTTTTTGCTGATAAGAAATCGGTATCTGTAAGTTTTCCTTCGTTGAATGGCGATTATTACTTTGCGGATCTTAAGAAGCTCACAGAAAGTCTTGATATGGAAGTTGACATGGATTCATACAACCCTAATGTGTTGAATGATATTTCAGATACCAAGAAGTATTCAAAGATACTCACCCGCTATGGAAAGCTGCTCACTAAGCAAATGAACGGCAAAAATCTGACTGTTAAGAAGGATCGTAAAATTGATGCTGAGAGTGTCGGACTGTATTCTCTCAGAGATGACCTGAAGGGTAGATATACAGAATATACTTTTAAGCCAAGCGAAAAAGATTTAAAGAAATATTTTAAAGATGTTCGCGATGCTATGAAGAAGGATAAGGAACTCAAGGAATTATATGAGGCTTTTATGCTTACTTCAACTGCTTCCCAAGGCAGATATGGCTACAGGTCATTAGGTGATTATGATGATTTCGTAAATGATTTTATGGACGAAATTGATGATGACCTGGAATATGGACGAATGGATGACTTTGTATGGAAAGTATATGCAACCGGAAATAAAGCAAAGTTCATTACCGTAACCAGCGGTGGCTACAATGTCTTCTCTATGGGAGTTTTTGATGACAAGGAAGAGCATCACGATGCTATATCTATGGGTTACAGCTCTGTATTTGAGCATCAGTATGAAAAGAACAAGGATGGCACCGTTTCCGGTACAATTGCCGGTATCACATACGAAGATGTGAATTTAAAGAAACAGTCTCCGTTTGGAATTTACTATGGTAAATATAGTATGTATGGTACTGAGCTGACTGTTGAAGACGGAGAAGGTCGCGGTACAGATCACATTATAAGAGGAGAAGATTACCGTAACGGAAAGTACAAATTTGTTATAAATGCTACCAAGGGAAGCAGCGTTAAGAAACCTTCCGGAAACAAGGTGGACGTAAGTGATTATGATGCTTCAGATTTTGAGCAATTAACGAATGATTTAGGTCAGGATTTATCTGATTATATGGATGAGAATAAGGATATTGCCGAGTTATTCGGTAATCTGGATTATTACTTCTAAGAGGCAATGATATGACTCATGAAGAATCCCTGACTTACTGCTCATTGCAAAATGTTGAAAAAAGTTTTGCAAAATCAGGCGTAAGCATCGGTCCTGTATCACTTGATATTAAAAGAGGTGAAGTGGTAGGAATCCGTGGGATTAACGGTGCCGGCAAAAGTACGTTGTTTCGTATGATTGCCGGCATCCTTAAGCCGGATAAAGGTAACATAATATATAATCCCGAAGTCGAAAAACATATCGCATATGTACCACAGGAGTTGTCTCTTTATGAAGCATTATCCTGCAAAGACAATCTTATTTTCTGGGGGAGTGTAGTAGGACTGAATAAGGAACAGGTAATGATACGCAGTGAGTGGCTGATGAAAGAATTGAATCTGACCTTCTGGTCGGATCAATTGGTTTCTGAGTGTTCCGGAGGGACAAAAAGACGCCTTCATCTTGCTACGGCGCTTATGCGCCTGCCTAAAGTTTTACTACTTGATGAGCCGTCGGTTGGTGCTGACGATGAATCAGCAGGTTTGATTTTACGTAACATAATGCATTTAAAATCTCTGGGTATCAGTACACTTATAATTAGCCATCGAAAGGGTGAGCTGGAGCAGATTTGTGATCGTATATTAACCTTGCATGAAGGACATCTGAACTAGACATTAAGAAGATGGGCCGGTAAAAAACTTTTCTATTACTTTTTGTGAGCCGATTCCGAAACGGCGAATAGAAAGTGATGTGAAAATGGATGTGCTTTCGACTCTGAACGATGGAGTGGAGATTATTATGCTGCATGGAATCAACTCAATCAGTGCATACCTGTATAAGGATATAAAACTATTTATAAATAAAGCAGGAATCATTACTCTGTTGTTTCCTATCGTGTTGTATATAGGAATGTTTTTCGGGTTCAAGGATTTTTCTGGAGCCAATGTTATACAACCGTTTCCGATCGCTATTCAGGATCAGGATCAAACGATAATGTCCCGCACTTTGATAAAGCAGATGAAGAAGGTTGAACTATTCTCTGAGGTAAAGGTCTTAAGGGATGGTGCATCTCCGGAATCTGCTTTTGACAGTGGGGTGGTTGCAGTGGTAACCATACCCAAGGATTATTTCTACGCTTTATATACAGTTGAAGACTGTCCTGTACAGTGTTTGGTTAATTATAATAATCCCATTGGATCTAAGTTATTTACATCGGTTTTTACATCTATTATGGGCATAGTTGCTTCAGATGAAAGTGCTATGCGCGGGGCGTATAATTATATATATAAAGATGAGATAGACGATGTAATTCGAAGTGAAATCAACGAAAAGTCCTCATTATTATTGTTAGACGACGCATTGGGAAGACAGCGCATTTTTGATTCCCAAATCACAGAAAAATCAAAAGAAACAAATAATGAGATATATTCTATTATTTCAAGTTTATTCCTGATAGTTGTCCTGGGAATGATGATCACCGGATTAAAAACTATTCCTGAAGAAAGAAAACTTGGAATTATCCCCAGAATAGAAGCTATGGGTGGTAGTTCCAGGTGCTTTTTAGTGTCAAAATTTATCACGGTGTTTTTGATGCTGCTGCCTGTGATCATCGGTATTTTCCTGTTGGTGCCTCATGGTTTATTTATCATTTTAATCCCATTTATGGTCACATTGATATTTATGGGATTTATTGAAATATATATCATTACGGAGATCTTTAAAGATAGCCGCTCTATCCAGTTATGCGGGAATATATTTCTTCTTTTATTATTAATTGCAGGCGGTACCTTATGGTCCCGCGCAGCTTTACCGGGTGTGTTAAGGAGATTGTCATTTGTTTCGATTTCATATCATATGGCAAATGCTTTAACAATTACACCCGGCTCTTTGGAAGATATCAATAAATTTAAACTTATTTCATCTGTAACCGAACTGGCAGTTACTGTTATATTGCTTATTATGGTTCTGGGTCTTATCCGTATCATCAAAAAATCAGGAGATATGCTAACCGGTCCCGGATATATTGATAATGTCAAAAACGAAAACAAGGATGGACGATTATTCAATCATGCTTTATTGAATATGCTTTTGATCAGGGTTAAATATGTTTATGGAAACATATTCTGTCCGGCTGCCATCATTTTAGTTGCTTTTTTGCTGTTTGGTATAGTGGATAATGCTGTGAATTACAGAGCTGAATCTGTTGTAATTACAGTAGAAGATAAAGATAATACACATGAGTCACAGGCCTTGTTAGCCAGATTAAAAAATTGTGATTCCCTGACCATTCAGGATAATAGTCAAAGTGATCATTCAGGGTTTTTAGACAGAATAAAAGATATTTACAGAAACGGAAATGTGCTGCCCGAGGGACATCTCATTATAGAACCGGGTTTTGGGAACTCCATCAGCAATGTTGAAGAATTTACAGTACATTATGAATCTGAAGGAAAGGTCTTTTCAACACAGAGTACCAGAGAAATCATAGCAAGTGAAATTATTGCGGAGCAGAGTTTTTATAAGGCACGTAAAATGGCAGAAGAAAAGCTGGGTAAAAAACTCAGCGCCTCAGAATCTCATCAACTTGCTTTAGCTATAGAAGATTTCAGAAAGCATATGCCGGCTATATATACAATGAGCAGTATGGGAGGAGAGGAAAAGGCTGATCCTTTTATTCCCGATGCCATGGCGCTGTCATTTTTGGTGGTCACATTGTTTTCTTTTACATTAACTGCTGTTTATGGAAACAGGGACGCAAAAGCTGCATCGATTCGTATCAAACATCTGTTAAACGGACGGAATTTGTCACTTTATGGTGATGTTATACCTGTTCAGGTGGTTCTTTGTTTGATTCAGTTTAGTTGTCTCAGGTACTGTAATTATTTATCCATATCTGTTTTTGCAGCATGCATTTTATACACTTTGCTCATCACTATGCTGGGACTGCTTGTTGCAGGTAAAACACATACAGAAGGGAGAGTTGATGGCCTGGCCTGCTTTATCGCTATGTTCTTATGCCTTCTCGGAGGTTGTTTTATCAACATAAATGACATAGAGGGAGCAGTGCATTATGTTACATGGTTATCTCCTGTAGGATTGGCTCAAAGTACAATAAAAGGAGAATGGCAGGCTGCCATCCTCCTATGCATAGAAAATATTCTGTTGTTTTTTAGTATTTATTAAAAAGAATATCTTTAAGTTTTAGTTGGTACCGCCCGGTTTGAAAGATTCCAGGTTGGTACCACATTTTGTACAGAATGCAGAACCGTTCTCTACTTCACTTCCGCACTTTGGACAGAACTGTTTAGGGAGTTCAACAACAGTAACATTAAGAGCTTTGCCGCAGGATGTACAAAAAGTAGGCGAACCATCGAGAACATTACCGCAATAAGGACATACCTTTTGTGTTTTTAATTCGGCGATTTTTTGCTGAGCTTCAGCAATGGTGTTGCGAACCATATGAATCCGGTTTATCATGCTCTCGTATTCAGGATTACCAATCTTGAAATTATTTTCATAAACGAATAAACCTAATTTACTGAAATCTTCAGTCAGCTGTTTTTGACAACTGCTTATTTTGGATTCCAGATCCATGACCTGTCCCATGTTTTTGGTTTTATTAGCAAGAACGTTTCCTGCCCCACTGATTTTGTCGCCAAGATTATTGAAAAAACTCATAGAAATTTTCATTACCTCCTGCAATTAATATAGAATGCAATAACTAACTAATTAATTAACCTTATTATATATAAAAAATTAATTAAAATATAGTATATGTTACGAATAGTGAAATTTTAGTTATTTTCATCAGCCATAAGACTCTTTAAAAGAATTCCGGTTTCTGAGAAATCTCCATCAGTCCAGGCACCCGTAGTGCTTATGGTTCCGGGCTTTAAAATGGCAGAGGACTCAGCCTTGTTTGAAAGGTTCCAGCCGGCAAAGGAGAGATTATTTTCCTTTATGAGATTGAACCAGGTATTTGCAGAGTTATAATCAACAGCTCCGTTTCCGGAGGCATCGCATGTGGAGAACTCGCTGATGAAAACCGGAAGGCCTGCGGCTCTTGCAGCCATAAGCTTGTTTCGGAGATCATCTCTATGAGTGGCTGCATAAAAATGAAGAGTATACATCACATTGTGACTTAGCTCAGGTGATATGGGATTTGCAGCTGCCTGATCTACATCCTGAGACCAGGTAGGGGTTCCAACGAGGATGATGGCGTCGGGAGCATTGGCCCTGATAACGGGAATCACCTGCTCAGCATATGCCTTTATATCGTTCCAGGAGGTTCCGCCGTTTGGCTCGTTACAGATTTCGTAGATGACATAAGGGTTATCTTTGTATAGGGCTGACATGCCGTTGAAAAAGCTTTTTGCTTCTTCGACGTGGCTTAGAGGATTTCCATCGCTCAGTATGTGCCAGTCAATAATAGAATACATGCCAAGAGAGGTGCAGCTTTGGACGCCGTTTTCAATTAAGGCTTTCAGCTGTACTGCTTTTTCGTTGGAACTGAGATATCCGCCTTCCTCTGTGTACATGGCAAAACGTATGAGATTACAGCCCCAGTTATCCCGGAAGAATCTGAAGCAGTCGGTATTGATATATTCCGGAAACCACTGGATGCCATGGGTGGAGATGCCCTTAAGCTGTATTTTTGCACCGGTACTGTCACAGAGATTCGGACCGATGACCTGAAGAGATGCAGAGGCTGTCGTTTGGTTTTGCGCGTCAATGACCTGATAAGTATTACCGGGAACAGTTGAAGCCGGGGATATGGAAACTGTAAAAAAGATGATGGATAAAGTTATTAATATAAAATAGAATCTTTTTTGCATATTGACTCCTTTCGGTTTGTGTGCACTTTGGCTGCAGATATATAAGGGCATAAATAAGTAATAAAAATAAACTGTCTTCACTATCATATTAGTCGATAAATCATCGCTGTTTCATAAGCTGATCTCAAAATTTCATTATATTGAAGACCTGACCTTTTATGCATTACGGAGAATATGATAGAATGAGATTCATGAGAATTATTATATGCGACCTTTAGGAGGAAATTATGAATATAGCAAAAATGATCGATCATACAATGCTTAAGGCGGATGCAACTACTGAAACTATCAAAAAATACTGCAGTGAAGCAAAGGAGTATGGTTTTGCTTCTGTATGTGTAAATACATGTCACGTTCCTCTTGTGGCTGAAGAGCTTAAGGGCAGCGACGTAAAGGTTTGCTGCGTTGTGGGTTTCCCTCTGGGAGCCATGAGTACTGCGGCAAAGGCATTTGAGGCAAAGACAGCGGTTCAGGATGGAGCTGATGAGGTTGACATGGTCATAAATGTCGGTGGCATGAAAGACAGAAACTATGAAATGGTGAAAGCCGATATCAAGGCAGTGGTTGATGCAAGTGAAGGCAGAACCGTGAAGGTTATAATCGAAACCTGCCTGCTCACAAAGGATGAAATCGTGAAGGCCTGTGAGCTTTCGGTTGAAGCCGGAGCAGCTTTTGTAAAGACTTCAACAGGTTTCTCCACCGGCGGAGCCCTTGCATCGGATGTTGCTCTTATGAAAAAGACTGTTGGCGACCGTGCAAAGGTAAAGGCCAGCGGCGGAATCAGAACCTATGAGCAGGCTATGGAGCTTATTAATGCCGGAGCTGATCGAATCGGTGCCGGAAATGGAGTGATACTTCTATCCAAATAATGAGAGCCGGAGGGCATCCGTTTTTAAACGGATGCCCTCCGGCATTTATATTTATTATTTAAGCAGTATAGCTATACGGGCTGTAGTTTGAAACCCAGACACCTGCGGAGTTTACATAATAGCCGTCAGGTGTTGTTGTGTTTGTGAGCATGGCACCGTCAGCACCGCAGTAGTAGTACTGGTAGTCCCAGAGGATCCATCCGGTCTGCATGTAGCCGTAGGAATTGAAATAATAGAACTTGCCGTTTATCTGCTGCCAGCCGTTTGATGTCCAGGAACCGTCGGGATTTCTGTACCACCAACCGTACTGATCCTGTATCCACTGACCGTTTGTGGAATTTGCCAAAGTATTGGCCAATGTTGTCGGACCATATACAGTTGAACCGGTAAGACCTGTCACATAGGAACTTGAGGTAGAAGAAGTAGTGCTGTTGACACTTGAGTTATAGCTTGAGCTAATGTAGCTTGCCTCTGTTTCTGTTACGTAAATGTCATCGGACTCTTCCCAGTCACCCTTATAGGAACTTGTGTATATTGCACGTACCTTGTAACTGTAAGTACCTGCGGATGTGAAATAGTTTGCAAAGCTGTAATAAGTATTGGTGGTTGTTACGGTTGTAAGAAGGGAGCTTCCTCTGTAAAGCTTTACTTCATATTTTTTTGCACTTTCGGCGGCTGTCCAGTCTGCAATACCGTTTCCGGACTGCCAGTCTGCATCATCGATATCAAGGTCAAGAGAACTTGACCAGTTGGTGTATACTTCATCAAGATCCTTAAGAGTATAAACGATTGTGAGGTATCCATGGCCGCTGCCGCCTGAAACTGATGTTACTGTACCGTCATCACCGGTTACCGTTACAGTGGATTTTGTTATATTCCACTTATATTCATCACTGTCTTCAAGGGCCAGCTTGATCTGTACCTTTGGGTTGTCATCTTCATCCCATCCATCACTTGGTGTATTGGTTATAGTAGCACTGTAAACATCATATAAAGATGAATTTGTTGTAACCTCTACATCACTGGAAGTTGAACCAATGGATAGATCGGTTGCCACATTGATGGTTACAGATGAGATCGCTGTTCTGTCGTCCGCGTATGCGGGTACTGATACAGTAGCGATCATAGAAGCAGCAGCTAAAGCTGCCAATGCATATTTTGTATTCATTTTAAGCCTCCTTAGGTTGTATCTTTTATTCTTAAATCTAACCTATTTGTTTTCAGTCGATAGTCCTATACAGGAAAGTGATCTGCAATCCCGCGCAGGTTTTGTAACTGATGGCATCATGATAACAATGCACGCTGAAGCGAAACTGAAAAAAATTTACTCAGATTTTAAGAAAACATGAAGATTATTACAACCTTTTTCGGAAAACCATTGAAACCACAGAAAATTCCAACGTGGACTCTTATCGCCGGAGCTAACCGTCTCCGCTGGAATCAAGGCCTGAAGCAGAGGATGCAGTGGGTGGCACGTGGTTTTGATCTACAATATAAAAGCAGGATGCCGGTCAGGGCACCCTGCAAAGTCTCATTTACATATCTATCTTGTCATAATTGTCGCTGTCACTGTAATTGTCATCCGGATCGGAATAGTCGTCTCCACTGGAATCATATTCTGCCTCTTCGGAATTGTCGTATTCATCATCCGATTCTTCTTCGGAAGAGAAACGTACTTCGAAATCAGGTATATCTACCATCAGATCCTTAAGTGTATGCTTGAACTTTTTAAAGAACTGTGGCTCTGATTCTGCAAGCTCTTCAAAATTTTTTACTATAAGCTCGCAATCCTCCAGGACTTCACTTAAATCTTCATATAAAGAATCCAGACTTCTTTCGAAATAATCAGACACCGGGAGCTGATCAACGATGGCGTCATATAATTCATCTCGGTCTGTTACGTCGCTAAGGTCAAGAACATACTTCATGGGTTCCTCCGTAAAAATATTAGCATCCTTGCTAAAACTACTATAATACAATAATGATAAATGTGCCTTTAACAGGCCACACTAAAAATTCACTACACATATAGTTATTAACGGCAAAAATCTGAAAATGATTATACCTGGATTAAAAAAATTATAGGCTATTTATCATTTCGTAATAAAAAGTCAGATTACCGTACCCTAAAAGACATGGAATAAAGCCAGCTTTATGTTAAAATAACTTTATAAGTGACAGATTGTCACTTTGTTTACAGAGGAGATTAGTGTGAAAAATATTTTTCGTCACAAATTGTGCCACCGGTCAAAAGCGGTGGAATGGAGATTTATATGAAAAAGAGATTTTACAGCTTCATAGGACTTTTGTCCGGGCTTATACTGTGTTCCATCACAGCATTGGCACAGGAATACAACAGTGTATCCATAACAGTTACAAAAAACGGAAGCAGTTTTTCTGTGTCGAATTATTCGGCCCTTTCCGGGTATAAAGTTTCTTCTTCCAGTAAGAGCGATGACATCCTTACTATAAAGATGAGTTCCGGATCCGGAAATTCCTGGTCCGATAAAATGAAAAAGAGTAATGTTTCAATTTATGGGGATTACACCAACTCTGACATCGAGGAATTTGAAAGGGTTTCAAGCTCTCAGATAACTATAAAGCTGGATGTTTCCGAAGAATCGGGTGTCTCTTCATACGTGGAAACCACCGACAAAGATTCTGCCAATGTTTCAGGCACTGCAAGTTCAAAGAAGTCGAGCAGTTCTTCAAGCAGCTCTTCAAGCAGCAAAAAATCTTCCAAGAGCACAAAGGTGACGGATGTAACCTTGAATGCGGAAACCGGCCGGGTGACCTGGAGCGGTAATGCCGATGAGTACGACATTATTTTTTATAAGGATGGTGTGAACCTTGCAAAGGTATCAACCAAGAAGGAAAAATATGATTTTCACAACTATTTCTCCGATGCCGGCATTTATTCCGTGGCTGTCCGTGCGGACAACGGATCCGACAACAAGGGAAATTATGCTATCTCCAATGTGTTGAACCTTACATCAGAACAGGCTGCCGCCATCAAAGCCAATATTTTTGGAACGGAAACAGTGACTGAAGATAGTACCGTAAACTCATCCTATACAACATTATCGCCTACAGCAGATGCAAACGGCAGCTGGCAGCTGGATCAGAATGGATGGTGGTATCTCAATTCCGATGGAAGCTATACCGTTAATAACTGGCAGCAGATAGGAGACAAGTGGTATTATTTCAATCAATACGGCTACATGCAGACCGGATGGGTGGCATGGCAGGGAGCTTACTATTACCTGGGAGACTATGGAATGCTGACCAATTCATGGACTCCTGATGGTTATTATGTGGGAAACGACGGAAGATGGCTGGAGGCTCTGGGACATAATGCTGCATATGGAACCCGGCAGAACGAGGCTTATGATGTGACATCTCAAATGATACTCGGATATCAGAATGGATAAATGAAAGAAACACCGGAAGAAATCCAAAACCAGAGGGGACGGTTCTACTTGGCACTATATTTGGAAAGTGCCAAGTAGAACCGTCCCCTCTGATTTTGAATCGGATATCTTTTAGAGTCTTTTTATGCGGTTTCCGCTACAATATCTCTTGTGGTTTTCGGATGAGATCCGCGAGTTGAAGTCTTCTCAAGGTTATATTCTTTAAGCACTGACTCGAACTTATCTGCAGGGACAGGTCTTGAAAAATAGAAGCCCTGGAAAAGATCGCAGCCGTTTATCTTCAAAAAGGCTGCCTGCTCCTGAGACTCAACGCCCTCGGAAATAACCTGCATATCAAGACGCTTTGCCATCTCGATAATGGAATCAATGATTATCTGGGAGCGGATGAGGTCATTACTGTCGTGTAAAAAACCCATATCAAGTTTAAGGATATCCGCCCGGATGTTCTTAAGCATGTTTAAAGAAGAATATCCGCTTCCGAAATCATCGATTTCGATTGCAAAGCCCGCGTTATGGAGTTTTGCAATAAGGTCAATGTAAAGGTCCGGATTGTTAATGAAGCTGGACTCAGTTATCTCTACATTCATTTTTTTAGGTGAGATGTCATACTTCTCGACCAGTTCCAAAAGCTTTTTCTCTATATCAACATAGTAAAGATCCTTCGGAGAAATGTTAACCGAGATACTCAGATTCTTCTTTTCCGGGTCGTTCTTCCACTGTGACAGCAGCTTTGCGGCGTTCTCCCACATATAAAGATCCAGTTTCCAGATAAGCTCTGATTCCTCCAGTATCTTTATGAACTGTGAAGGTGAAAGGATCGTTCCGTCCTCCAGGTTCCATCTGGCTAATGCTTCCGCACTCATGATCTCACCCTTGGTATTGGCCTGAGGCTGCAGATACATGACAAAAGCTTCGTTCTCCAGAGCACTTTCGAATTCGCTGATGATCTTTTTATTATAGATACGGCTTTCCATAATGGATTCGTTATACCATGCTGCGGATAAAGGCTCATCTATCTTTATTGATTTAAGGGCAAGCTTTGCCCTGTCACACATGGAATATACTTCCATATTAGGATCGACAATCTCATAGATGCCTAACTGGATATGAACACGGAAGTTTGTTGTGGTTATGATTTCGGAACAGATTTTAGGTAAACACGAAAAATCTGTGGTTGAGAACTTATCCTTATCCACCAAAAGAACAAACTGATCTACCGCTATCTGCCCGTAGGCGGCATAAGAATTCCTGTGATCATACAGAAAATCCTCAATACATGTGAGGATCTCATTTCCTTTTTGAAATCCGAACATCTGATTGACCAGCTTGAAATCCCTGATGTTTGAGCGCACCAAAAGATATCTTTTATCCGGGTTTTTATCCAGGATATGTCTGGCTATTTTTGCGAAATTAATCATACTATTCATTTTACTCTCAGTCATTTTATTTCCCCAATGAATATTTAATATTCCCCCAAATATTAAAAATTCACTAACTAGGTATCATAATTAAGATTTTAATTACATTCTAGCTTAAGGAATTGGGAATAGGCAACAGAATTCTTCGAAATTTTTAATATATTTATGTCATGCGGTTGCTATATAGCCATGGCCTATACCAAAGCTTCATTTATTTATGAAAGTTTTATCGCGCGATTTAGCGTATTTAAAACTTTTTTCTTATCACCGGACCATAATGGAGCTATAAGAAGCTTTTTGGGACCGTCTCCGGTTATACGGTGTACAACGGTCTCTTTTGGTAAAAGCTTTAAACATCTGACTACAAGATCGCAGTATTCCTGAAGCTCCAGCACATGAAACGGATGCCGGAGATATTCATCCCCAAGCCGGGTTCCTTTCAGTACATGGAGAAGCTGCAGCTTGATACCGTCAAGCACCGGGGAGAGAGAAGAGAGGTATCTCACGGTTTCAAGCATATCTTCTTTAGTTTCCCATGGAAATCCCAGAATAACATGGACGATTACCGTAAGACCTGCTTCTTTAAGCTTCCTGTAGGTGTTTTCAAAAACCGGAAGAGTATATCCCCGATTAATACGTGATGCGGTGTCTTCATGAATAGACTGCAGGCCAAGCTCCACCCAGATTTTCTTGCCATACTGTGCCTGCAGAAGTTTCAATGTCTCAAGCATATCGTCCTTTATGGAGTCGGGTCTTGTTCCGATGGACAGTGCAGCAACCCGTGGATCACTAAGTGCTTCTGCATACATCGCCTTCAGCTTTCCTGTGTCACCGTAGGTGTTGGTGTAGGATTGGAAATAGGCTATATATTTATGCTCTTTCCCGGCAGGCAGCTTTGCCTCAACTTTTTTTATGGCGAAATCTATCTGTTCATTTATGGGAAGCAGCGGTGCGGCAAAATCTCCGGAGCCTCCCTCTGAACAGAATATGCAGCCTCCCCTTGATACGGTTCCGTCCCGGTTAGGACAGGTACAGCCTGATTGAAGAGAGATTTTATAAACTTTTTGACCATAGGTCTGTTTTAAATAGTCTGATAGTGATAAATAATTCATTAATGAAACCGTTATATATAATATGCTGAAAAAATGCTAAACTAAAAAAGTGAATTAACAATGGCTTTGATTTAAATTTGTTTTAGGTGTAAACATTATCCGGATCATCCGGGGCACATGTTTCATTTATTATAATACAGGAGTATGAGATTTATGAAAAATAAGATTAGACGAAAGCTGATAGGTTTTTTCCTGGTGGGACTGCTTATAGCGGCATTTGCATTAACCGGACGCGCAGATTTTGGAAGCTTTTCCGGTGATTCCGATTACAGCTCGGGAGGCTGGGACAGTGGCTCAAGCTGGGACAGCGGCTCAAGCTGGGACAGCGGTTCAAGCTCAAGCTGGGGCGGAAGTTCAAGCGGCTACAGCTCGGGAGGTTACAGTTCAGGTTATTACGGATCGGAATCAGATGACGTCCCCCCAATAATCATCATCGCTGTAATCATCTTCATCATTCTTATGATATATTTTATGAGAGCGAATGCGAAGATGAATTCCATCCATGCCAACAAATCTGTCAATGTTAACACAAGAAGACAGGCACCTAAGGGTAAACCTATCGATACTTATAAAGAGATTGATCCTGACTTTAACAGCTCTGAGCTTGCTTCCAGACTCTCCAATGTCTATGTGAAGCTTCAGAATGCATGGCAGGATAAGGATCTTTCAGAAGTACGACCATATCTTACCGATAGTTTCTATAACCAGGCGGATCGTCAGCTTGATGCCTTAAGAAGAAACAAGCAGACAAATTATATTGAAAGGATCGCTGTACTTGCAGTTGAGCCTATGACCTGGTATCAGGAAAACGGTATGGATCACATTATTTGTGAAGTTCGTTCACGTATAGTGGATTATACAGTTAATGATGAGACAGGAGCTTTGATTTCCGGCGATAAGAACAGAGAAAAATTCATGACCTATGAGTATGATCTCTGCAGAAAGACCGGAATAAAGACAACTGTAGAGACGGGACTTAAGTCAGTTGTATGTCCTCACTGCGGAGCACCTCTTGATATCAATCAGACAGCTAAATGTCCATATTGCGGATCTATCATAACCATAGAAAATGAAGACTGGGCTATCGACAACATTAAAGGTATTGCTCAGCAGACAGTATAAATAGCATATTTTATCAATATCTCGGGGAAATGTTTTGTATGGCATTTCCCTGATGATGAGTTTAAGGATTAAAAGAAAAAAGGAATAAAAAATGTCTATAAAGTTTTCCAAGCAATCCGGGATTTTATTTGAGAAATTCTTTATCAATCTGAAATGGATGATATTTGGCATAATTTCAGGAAGCCTGATAGGAACTGTAGCCGCCTTATTCGGAAAAGCCATTGCCTGGGTTACAGCTTTAAGGGCAGCTCATCCGGCGATACTGTTCGGATTACCTGTTGCGGGAGTTGCCATAGTCTGGTACTACCATGTTTTAGGGGCGGATTCACCAAAAGGAACAAACCTTGTCATAGATTCCATACATAACGATCAGAAAGTTCCTTTTCGCATGGCACCGCTTATCATAGTTTCCACTGTCGTGACTCATTTATTCGGAGGTTCAGCCGGAAGAGAAGGAGCGGCGCTGCAGGTTGGAGGTTCCCTGGGGGATGCCCTGGGAAGACTGCTTATCGGGTTTAATGATAAAGACCGGAGACGTACCATCATGTGCGGCATGAGTGCTTCCTTTGCAGCATTGTTCAGAACGCCATTGGCAGCCTCAGTCATGCCTATAGAGATGAGTACTGTAGGAGTGATGTATTACTCCGCATTTATGCCCTGTGTGGTTGCGGCTCTTACGGCTCACGTTGTTGCGGGAATCATAAACCCGGGTTCAGAAGAAACCATGATAATTGCGAATGTGCCGGAGTTTTCATTTAAGCAGGGTGGACTTACGGTTCTCTTCGCGCTCTACTGCTCATTGGTGGCAGTACTTTTCTGCTCAGTACTTCACAGCTCAAAAAAGCTTGCAAAGCTTACTGTCAAAAATGTTTATCTGAGAGCTGCCATCTGCGGCGCGATAGTTGTGGCACTCACATTGATAGTCGGCGCCCAGACATACAATGGAGCCGGTGCTGCGATCATAGAATCCTGTGTTCTCGACGGAGCATTTAAAATTGTACCCTACGCATTCCTGCTGAAAATGCTCTTCACCGCTGTAACACTCTCCGGAGGCTTTCAGGGCGGCGAAATCGTACCCACACTGTTCATAGGTGCCACCTTCGGACATGCCACTGCCGTTCTTTTCGGAATGTCCCCCACCATGGGCGCAGCCCTCGGAGCCACATTTGTCTTCTGCGGAGTGACAAACTGCCCCATGACCTCGATCCTGATCGGCTTCGAACTCTTCGGTTTCGAACTTTCACCATTTATTCTCCTGGGCGTAGCTATTACTTTCCTGTTCTCAGGAAACTACGGCCTCTACGGTTCCCAGAAGATCCGCTACAGCAAATACGACCCCGGCAGGGTAGATATAAACGCTCATTAAATCTGGCAGATAGTCTTAAAAGTAGGAGCCGGAGGGCGGCTGTTTGAATGCGTTGAGCTGAGTCGTGAAAAATCAAAATCGGACATCTTAGAGGCTCTTGGTTCCTTTTCCTTAGCCCCCTCGCCAAGTCTGAGTTTTCATAAAAGTAAACTCAGACATTGGCGAGGGCCTAGAGCCTCTTAGATGTCCGATTTTAGATTTTTCCGACGAAGCGACTCGCATTCAAACAGCTGCCCTCCGGCTCCGACCGGTTTAATTAACCTTCCAGTTCTTTCTCGTCAATCGCGAGTTTGATACATCCCATGATACCCTGGTCATCATTCAGTGACGCAGGAACGATATAGTGATCAATATCCGCAAGCTCCGAAGTTTTCAGATAGCCGTTCAGCATCTCCTTTACCTTTTCACGGATGAGAGGGAAGAGCTGAAGCTGATGCATTACTCCGCCACCCAGAATGATGATCTGAGGACTCATGATAAGGATAATATTGCAAAGCGCCTGAGCAATATAGAAAGCCTCCATATCCCAAACCTTTGCATCATCCTTAAGCTCGATGGCCTTCCTGCCCCAACGTTCCTCAATAGCAGGACCCGCTGCCATACCCTCCAGACAGTTTCCGTGGTAAGGACAGTGACCCTTGTAAGTATCCCCCTCATAAGGAAGAAGCTTCATATGTCCAAGTTCAGGATGGAGCATTCCGTGAACAAGCTTTCCATTAGACATTACTCCGCCGCCCACACCTGTTCCGATGGTGATATAAACAGCATCAGTAAGTCCTTTGGCCTGTCCGTAAGTTATCTCTCCCAGCAGTGAGCCGTTAACGTCGGTATCAAAGCCGATGGGAATATGCAGGGCATCCTTCATATCTTTAACAATGTTGTAATTTGCCCATTTAAGCTTCGGAGTAGTGGTGAAGCTTCCATATGTGGGTGAATTACGGTCCAGATCGATAGGACCGAAGGCGGCTATGCCCAGAGATTCAATGTTTTTGTTCTTAAACCAGTCAATGATCTTTGGCATGGTTTCTTCCGGAGAAACAGTTGGAATCGAAATCTGTTCCAGAATCTTGCCGTTTTCATCACCTATGGCACATACCATCTTGGTTCCGCCTGCTTCTAATGCTCCATATAACATATGTTGTCCTCCTGAATACCTTGACCGTCAGACCATCGATAATCTGCTTTGCGAAAGACTGACGTATGAATGTGATTATTCATATAAACCTTATGCAATCCACAAAAATTGTGAAAAAATAAACTAACTCGATTGTAGAGGAGGGATTGTAAAAAATCAATAATCATAATAAAAAAAAGGAAATAATATTTTTTTTATAAATACTCTGTCATTTCATTGCTACGACGGAAATATTTTCTTATAATTACGTTTAGGGCAATATTAATTCTATTTAGAACGTGAACTGAAAATCTAATAACAAAGGACAGGCATTGATATGTTTGAAAGCATTAAATTGGAGAAAGAGTTTAAGGAGCGGCTTGATAAGCATTATGATGAGCTTAAGTGGCTCTATAGTGAGCTGTATCATAATGATCAGCAGGCCTTTGACTATTTTTTATGCATGCTTCATCAGTACTATGAAGAGCGTGATCCGGATCTCCGGGAATGGGATGAAGCAAGAGAACTGGTTCCTGACTGGTATCGTGGCAACGAGATGCTGGGAATGCAGATGTATGTGAACTGTTTTAACAAAACTCTGAATGGTGTTAAGGAAAAGATTTCGTATCTTAAAGAGACCGGTTCAAATTATATTCATCTTATGCCGCTTCTCGAGAGCCCTAAGGGACGTTCCGACGGAGGATATGCGGTTTCTGATTTTCGAAGAGTTCAGCCGGAGCTCGGAACCATGGAGGATCTGAAGGAACTTGCGGAAGAGTGCCACAGGAACGGAATGAGTGTGTGCATGGACTTCGTCATGAATCATACTTCCGAGGATCATGAGTGGGCCCGTCGCGCGAGGAATGGTGAGAGGGAGTATCAGGACAGATATTTCTTCTATGATAACTGGGATATCCCCAACAGGTTCGAAAAAACCGTACCACAGGTTTTCCCGACTACGGCACCCGGAAATTTCACCTGGTGTGAGGCGGTTCATAAGGTGGTGATGACTACCTTTTATCCATACCAGTGGGATCTCAACTACAGAAATCCGGTTGTGTTCAATGACATGACCGCTAACATGCTGAACCTGTGTAATCACGGTGTTGATGTCATAAGGCTTGATGCCACACCTTATATCTGGAAGGAACTGGGCACCAGCTGCCGGAATCTTCCTCAGGTACATACCCTTGTGCGTATCATGAGAATGGCATCCGAGATCGTATGTCCGGGAACACTGCTTCTGGGAGAAGTCGTAATGGAGCCAAGCAAGGTAGTTCCGTACTTTGGTACCATCGAAAAGCCGGAATGCCATATGCTTTACAATGTTACCACTATGGCAAGTACCTGGCATACTGTGGCGACTCAGGACGTGAGACTCATGAAGCATCAGCTCGGACAGGTTTTCGCAC
This sequence comes from Oribacterium sp. FC2011, assembly GCF_000701645.1. Classification (NCBI taxonomy): domain Bacteria; kingdom Bacillati; phylum Bacillota; class Clostridia; order Lachnospirales; family Lachnospiraceae; genus Oribacterium; species Oribacterium sp. FC2011. Next base: position 67,268 of record NZ_JNJM01000001.1, on the reverse strand, counting down.
TTCCGAAGCAGTATGTTTTCCTTAACTATCTGCGCTGCCATGACGATATAGGATGGGGTCTCGACTATAACTATCTTAGGCAATTCGGGGTAGAAGAGGTTTCCCATAAAAAGTTCCTTAATGAATATTTCTGCGGAGCACATTACGGCCTTGATTCAAGAGGCGAGCTTTACAACAATGACCCTAGACTGGGAGACGCAAGACTATGCGGAACGACAGCTTCTCTTTGCGGCATTGAGGCAGCAGAGTATGAAAGAAATGACTGGAAGCTGGATATAGGAATACGGCTTGACATAATGCTGCACGCATTTCTGCTTACCCAGAGCGGAATCCCTATCATCTATTCCGGAGATGAGATAGGTCAGCTTAATGACTACACTTACCATGAGGATCCGGAAAAATGGGATGATTCAAGGTATCTCCACAGAGGTGCCTTCAAATGGGATGAGGTTGCGGCAAGAAAATCTCCCGCAAAGAGACAGGGACGTATCTATAAGGCTTTAAGAAAGCTTGAGAAGCTCCGTTCAAAACATATAGTTTTTGAATCCGGAGCAGACTGCTGGATAATTGAAACCTATAATGATCACATCCTTGGAATAGGAAGATATTTTCACGGTGAAAAGATGATAGGTCTCTTTAATTTCTCGACTCAGGATGAAACAGCCTGGATCAACGAAGAAGGGAAATATATAGATCTGATGACCAATAAACGGAGAGAAGCAAAGGCTGTTGGAATTCCGGCAAGAGATTTTGTATGGCTTATTGCCAAGTGCTAGAAGTTTAAAAAGACCTTTATCTGTTTGGAAATCAGGGTTTTTATTCAGAGAACCGGACAGATAATATTTTTTAATCAATAATTGAAGTTTTATAGTGCAATATTGTTAAAAATTTGTTAAACTATATCTATGTCAATCGATTGACATAGATTTGGAGATGACCGGATATGAAAAATAAACTGATTTTCGTAGACATTGACGGCACTCTTACTCCTGCGGGGACCAATGTTCCGCCGGACAGTGCTGTGGAAGCCATAAAGAAAGCCCAACAGAACGGACATAAAGTATTTCTCTGTACAGGAAGAAATTTTGATATGTTAAAGCCTGTGCTGAAATATGATTTTGACGGAGTTGTGGGTAGCTCCGGAGGATACGTTACCTGTGGTGATGAGGTTCTTTATGACTGCCCCATGAGTAAGGAACAGCTTGATATAGCTTTGGAATCACTTCATAAAAACGGTGTGTTCTGTACAATTGAAGGGAAGGATGGATCCTTTGGAGACGCAAACCTGAAGGATTTTCTTGACAGCACCGAGGGCGGTAATTCCGAAATAGAGCGCTGGCGAAAAGCTCTGAGTGAAAATCTCGGTATCCGCCCCATGGATGAGTATGACGGGCAGCCCATTTACAAGGTAGTCATCATGGCAAGGGAGAATTCCCAGATAGATGAATGCAGATCGCTTCTTGAGAAGGATTTCAGCTTCGTTATACAGGATGTTCCTGCACATGGATGTGTCAATGGCGAACTCATTAACCGGAAATTCGATAAGGGTAAAGGCGTAAGGCTCATTGCGGAGCACCTGGGAATCCCCATCGAAGACACCATAGGCTTCGGAGACAGCATGAATGACCTTGAGATGATAGAGACCGTAGGCGTTTCTGTATGTATGGCAAACGGCTCCGAAAAGCTCAAGGAGATTTCCGATATCGTCTGTCCGTCGGTTACTGAGGATGGTCTTGCCAAGGCATTTGCAGATCTTAAGCTCATATAAAGCGTTGAGTACAGACCGGTCAGGACATAAACAGCCTGATACCTGATGTGTCCGGATTCGAAAACCGATCAATCGGTGTGATGCAGGCAATATAAGATCTGAAAACCGGCCGGCTGTTTTTCATGGAGACAGCATTAATCAAATAATCCATGCTTTCAATCGTGCATGTCTGCCGGGGGGTTATGTGGCAGATTAGTGTTATATATCTAAAAGCGAGGTAAATAAAATGGCACTTGATTACAGAAAGTGTGCGCAGGAAATTGTTGACCACATAGGTGGTCGTGATAATGTCGCACAGGCAGCGCATTGTGCAACGAGACTCCGACTTGTTATCAAGGATAACAGCAAGGTTGACAAGGAGTACCTTGACAATGTTGAGGGCGTAAAGGGTATGTTTGAATCCAATGGTCAGCTCCAATTGATCATCGGAACAGGAACCGTAAACAAGGTTTACGATGAATTCCTGAGTATCACAGGTATGACAGCAGCTACAAAGGATGATGTAAAGGCAGCTGCAGCTGCCAAGCAGCCACTGTGGAAGCAGCTCCTTAAGCCTATCGGTGATGTATTTGTACCGATTCTTCCGGCTATCGTTGCATCCGGTCTTATGATGGGTCTTGTAGAGGCTCTCGGAAAGATTCCGGGACTTAATTTTGCGGAAACAGACTGGTACGCTTTCCTTGATATGGTAGCGAATACAGCATTTGCATACCTGCCTGTAATCGTTGCAATTTCGGCAGCCAGAGTTTTCGGTGGAAATATTTTCCTGGGAGCAGTTATCGGTCTTCTGATGATCCACTCTGCCCTTACCAACGGTTGGAATGCTGCAGCAGGATATGATGTATGGTACCTTTTCGGACACATCAGGATCACGGAATCTTATTCATTGTTCCAGATAAATCAGCTTGGTTATCAGGGACACGTAATTCCGGTAATCATTGCGGTGCTGCTTATGAGTAATGTTGAGAAATGGTTCCATAAGCATGTTCCGGAAATGCTGGATCTTTTTATAACACCGCTTTGTACAGTTCTTATCACTGCTCTTATTACATTTACTATTATAGGACCTATCTTCTCAGGACTTGAAACCATGGTTCTCAACGGAGCACAGGTACTTGTAAAGAACCCGCTGGGCGCTATGGTAATGGGTGCTATCTACCCTGTAACCGTAGTTATGGGTCTTCACCACATGTACAATGTAATCGAGGCCGGAATGCTTTCGAGTGTTGGTCTCAACACCTGGATGCCTATAGCATCGGCAGCGAATTTCGCACAGTTCGGTGCCTGTCTTGCAGTAGGTCTCAAGTCTCAGAGCAATAAGACAAAGGTTATCGCGGTTCCTTCAGCTCTTTCAGCTGCCCTCGGAATTACAGAGCCTGCAATCTTCGGTGTAAACCTTCGTTTTTATAAGCCTTTTGTTGCAGGTATGGTGGGCGGAGCCATCGGTTCAATCTTCGGTGCCATCACAGGAATCGGTGCTACAGCTTACGGTGTAACCGGTATCCCGGGATATCTTACTATCAATAATGCAGGAGTTTATACAGTTCTTCTTCTGGTTTCCGGCGGAGTAGCATTTGCAGGAACCTGGAGCTTTTGGAAGGAAGAGGTTAAAAAGCCGGTAAATAAGCCTGTGGATGAGGCGGCAGAGACCGGGAAATTCGAGCAGAAGCCGGTTATCACCTGTGAGGCAGGAACCATACTTGCACCTATCAATGGTAATGTAATTCCACAGGACAAGATTCCTGACGGGACATTTGCATCAGGTGTACTTGGCGCGGGAGTCGGAATCGAACCTGAAGGCGAAATTGTTTATGCTCCTTTCGATGGAGAAGTTTCTTCAGTGGCAGAATCAAAGCATGCCATCGGACTTAGTGGTCCCGGAGATATGGAAGTTCTTATCCATGTGGGAGTTGATACCGTAGCCATGAACGGAGAGGGCTTCGAGCCTTTGGTAGAGGATGGTGACAAGGTTAAGGCCGGCCAGCCGATACTTAAATTCTCCAAGGCTGCCATAAAGGCTGCCGATCACCCGGATGTGGTTGTAGTTCTTTTAACAAATAGTGACGATTACAAGCAAGTTAGTGTATAATGTGATATAATTGTAACAGTACTTAAAAAATAAAGGAGATTATCAACATGAAAGAGATCGAGTTTACAGTTAATGACCCTAATGGAATCCACGCAAGACCTGCAGGTATCCTTGTAAAGGCTTTAAAGGCTTTTAATTCAAAGGTTACTATCTATAAGGGTGACAAGAATGCAGATATGAAGAAGCTTCTTGCTCTTATGGGTATGGGTGTTAAGCAGGGAGATACCGTCAAGATTCAGATCGAAGGTGATGACGAAGAGACATGCGCAGCTGAACTTGAGAAGGCACTTAACGATAATTTCTGATCAAAATCATAAGCTTCTCGGAAGACCGGAAGGTAACTTCCGGGAGGCTTTATTTTTTGTCTTTAAAAAAGGGAGAAAAGTATGCAAGTTGCAACAGGTAAAAGCGTTCTTAATGGAATAGCAATCGGAAAGATCAAGGTGTACACACCACCGAAGGTAGTTATCAGTGAAAGTCTTGTTGAAGATACAGACGCTGAACTTGCTCGTTTTGACGAGGCACGTGAAAAGGCTATCGATCAGCAGAATGCATTATACGAAAAGGCAGTTATCGATGCCGGCGAGGAAAGTGCAGAGGTTTTCTCAGTGCATGCAATGATGCTTGAGGATGATGACCTCATCGACGCTACAAAGGAGATCATTGTCAGCCAGAAGCACAATGCAGAGTATGCCGTAAAGACAGCCTTCAACAATCAGGCACGTGTTTTTGCCGAGATGGATGATCCGTACATGAAGGAGCGTTCAGCAGATATCTATGATATCGAGCAGGCAGTTCTTAATGTACTCTTTGGTATCGATCCCGAATCTATGCAGGGAACAGATCCTTGCATCCTTGTGGCTAATGATCTTACACCTTCAGAGACTGTACGTCTCGATAAATCACTTCTTCTCGGAATCATTACGAGAGAAGGTTCACTTAACAGCCATACGGCTATACTTGCAAGATCCATGGGAATCCCGGCTCTGGTTCAGTGCGGTGATGTAGCGAGCAAGTGGGACGGAAAGACAGCCATTCTTGACGGCTACAATGCCTGTGCTTACATTGAACCTACAGAGGATCTCATGAAGTCTCTTAAGAGTAAGCAGGATGCCGATAACAGACAGAAGGCATTGCTTCAGGAACTTAAGGGACAGAGCAATACAACCATCGATGGAAAGACAATCAAGGTTTATGCTAATATAGGCGGACCTTCAGATATCGGACTTGTTCAGCAGAATGATGCCGGCGGAGTAGGACTGTTCCGTTCAGAGTTTGTATATCTGAATTCCAAGGATTATCCTTCAGAGGAAGAGCAGTTCAATGCCTACAGACTGGCAGTTGAGTCACTTGCTCCAAAGCAGGTTATCATTCGTACCTGTGATATAGGTGCTGACAAGCAGGTAGATTACATGAATCTCGTAAAGGAAGACAATCCGGCATTGGGATGTCGTGCGATAAGACTTTGCCTCACAAGAAGAGATTTCTTCAAGACTCAGCTGAGGGCACTGCTTCGTGCTTCTGCTTACGGAAATCTGGGTATCATGTTCCCGATGATCATTTCCGCAAGAGAGCTTAATGAGTGCAAGCAGCTTATTAAGGAGTGTACAGAAGAGCTTCTTGAGAAGGGAGTTACAATCGGCAAGTACAGTATCGGTGTTATGATCGAGACACCGGCAGCTGTTTTGATTGCGGATGAGCTTGCCGAAGAATGTGATTTCATGTCCATCGGAACCAATGATCTCACCCAGTATACATTGGCTATAGACCGTCAGAATGCGGCTCTGGATCCTTTCCTTGATACTCATCATCCTGCAGTTCTGAAAGCGATCAAGATGACTATCGAGGCAGGACACCGTCACGGTGCATGGGTTGGAATCTGCGGAGAGCTCGGAGCGGATCTGACTTTGACAGAGACATTCCTCCGCTACGGAGTTGATGAGCTGTCTGTAAATCCTGTTTCCATACTTGGACTTCGTAAGGTTATTCGTGGAATCGATCTTCGTAAGGCTCCGGGTGAAAAATAATTAAAACAATAAAACGGTGGCTGTGAGTTGATCACAGACCACCGTTTTTTAGTGCAAATGATTCTAAATTGTGGGAACCACTTGCTTCTGAGCGGATTATAAGGATCCGCAGGAAATGTGTCTTTATTCAGTAACTGTTACTTTCGTCATTGTGACAGAAACTTTAGGGGCATCATTCCAGTCGGTAGGAATTGAAGCGATACGGTCAACTTCGTCCATGCCCTCTGTAACCTTTCCGAAGGCAGCGTACTCACCGTCAAGATGAGGTGAATCCTGGTGCATGATGAAGAACTGAGATCCTGCGGAATTCGGATTCATGGAACGAGCCATTGAGATGACTCCGCGGGTGTGCTTCAGATCATTCTTTACTCCGTTAGAAGAAAACTCTCCTTTGATAGACCAGCCCGGACCGCCCATTCCGGTTCCCTCAGGATCTCCGCCCTGAATCATAAAGCCCGGGATTATACGATGGAAAGTAAGACCATCATAAAAACCATCTTTAACAAGCTTTACAAAATTCTCTACTGTGATTGGTGCGATATCGGGATAAAGCTCGATCTTTATGTCTTTACCGTCATCCATTGTGATAGTAACTATTGGATTTGCCATAAGTTATTCCTTTCATTCGATTTAAATGATCACAAAAGCATCCGTGGAATACCCATTGGATTGCTTCTCAATATCCCGTGAAAAGCTATGAGTGCTTTATCGGAGATATCTTACAACTCCTTGATTTTACCAATTATTCTCAGCTGAAACAATAGAAAATACAAAGGTGATCTACTGCGATGAAAAGAAAGCCCTGAACACCTTCCGCCGCTACCGGATATGCGCCCGCATCTACGAAACCGCCGCCGCCCAAAAACGCCCAATCGAAGAAATGACAGTGGCTGCTTAGCTGCTCCAGTTGCAATAATCCCTTGATTTTTCTGGAGTAAATCATTATGTTAAAACTTCCTTTTTTGTGCTATGATATAAGGCAATAGGGCGAGTCCCGGGATTATAATGAAAAAAGAGGTACCATCGATTATGGCAGAAGAAATCAAGAACGAGAATGTTAAGACAGAAGCACAGAAGGCAGCCGAGAATGTTGCTGAAGATCTTGCGGTTACAACCGGTGATGTAAAGGATCTTGCTGTTGCGGCAGCAGCCGAGATTAAGGAAAAAGCTACGGCAGCTGTAGAGACAGTAAAGAAGGTTGCTGAGGAGAAAATCCCATCCATGGATGACTTTAAGGACGAGCTTGAGGCATCATTCAAGAAACATGCCAATGCAAAGCGCGTTGACATGAGTAAGTGGGAGAAGATTCTTGATGACTTCGAGAATAAGAATACCATTCAGGTAGAGATCGCCGAAGCTGTAAAGAGCGGTGTTACTGCTACAGTTAACGGACTCAGAGCATTTATCCCTGCTTCAAAGCTTTCACTTAACTTCATCAAGGAAGAAGAGCTGAAGGACTGGATAGGAAAGAAGCTTAATGTTCGCGTTATCACAGCTGAGCCTGAGAACAACAAGCTTGTACTTTCCGCAAGAGAAATTCTTCGTGAAGAGCAGGATAAGGCAAAGGAAGAGAAGGCTGCAAAGATTCAGGTTGGTCTCGTAACAGAAGGTACTGTTAAGACTCTCAAGGATTATGGTGCATTCGTTGACCTTGGTGATGATGTTCAGGGACTTCTCCACGTATCGGAGATTTCAAACAAGCGTGTTAAGTCACCTTCAGATGTGCTCAAGGAAGGACAGACAGTTCAGGTTCAGGTTATTGCCATCAAGGACGGAAAGATTTCTCTTTCTATGAAGGCACTTGAGGCTGAGAAGAAGGAACGCAAGGAGAAGGAAGAGCGTGACGACTTCCGCGCAAATTACAAGGAGTCAGGAGCAGCTACAGCTACACTTGGCGACCTCATGAAGAAGAATGGAATCAAGCTTAACTGATCAGTATAAAATAAAAAATGATTGCATTAGGACATCGGAATATTTTCCGGTGTCCTTTGTTTGTACTTGCCGAAATACTGCACATAACATATAATCGTCGTTGCTGTTTCGAAGAGGATAATATAGGAGCATTGTTCAAGAGATTTTTTGCAGCCTTTTATATAAAGGAAAATGTGCTTTTTCGAGAAAATGCTTTAATTGGAATTAAGAACTGAGGATTATATGGACGCAACAATCAGAGAAATAACAATAGATGAATTTGAAACCTGGCCTAAGGAGAGCTATACCCTTATAGATGTCCGGGAGGAACAGGATTTTCTTACCGGCAAGATGCCGGATGCCATGAGAGTAGATCTTGTGGATATTGCGGATAAGAATCATGTTATCCCCAAAGACAAAAAAGTTGTCCTTTACTGTAAGTACGGAGAGCTTTCCCTGGCCGCTGCCGACAATCTCGCAGATCAGGGGTATGAAGCCTACAGCCTTCAGGGAGGCTACGGTAAATGGGTGCTCCGCCAGATACAGAGAGACCTTGATTCAGAGCAGAGACGAGAAGACATTGAGAAATCACTTCGTAAGAAGTTTAAACGAAATATCTACGGCATGTTCGTGAAAGCCATCTGTGATTACAATCTGGTGGAAGAGGGAGACAAGATTGCTGTCTGCATTTCCGGCGGTAAGGATTCTATGCTTATGGCGAAGCTGTTTCAGGAGCTTAAGCGCCACAACAAGCTTCCTTTTGAGGTTGTGTACCTCTGCATGGATCCCGGCTACAATGAGGCGAACCGCAAGATCATCGAGAGAAATGCAGAGCTCATGGGTATCCCTCTTACCATCTTTGAGACTAACATCTTTGATTCGGTTTATAACATTCCAAAGTCTCCATGCTACGTCTGCGCGCGTATGAGAAGAGGATACCTTTATAAGGAAGCACAGAAGCTGGGCTGCAACAAGATTGCACTCGGACACCACTTTGATGATGTTATCGAGACCATTCTTATGGGAATGCTTTACGCCGGACAGTATGAGGCCATGATGCCAAAGCTTCACTCCACCAATTTCCCGGGTATGGAGCTCATCAGACCGCTTTATCTCGTACATGAAGCAGAGATAAAGCATTGGCGAGATTATAATCACCTTAACTTTATTCAGTGCGCCTGCCATTTTACAGCCACCTGCTCAACCTGCCACACTGACGGACAGACAAGCTCAAAGCGTCTTGAGACCAAGCACCTCATTGAAAAGCTTAAGGAAACAAACCCGTACGTTGAACGAAATATATTCAGCGCCATGGAGAATATAAGCCTCAATAAGATCCTCGGATTCAAGCGCCAGCATGTGAAGCACAGCTTCCTTGAGTGGTATGATAATGAAAACGACCTGAAGATCGGCGTCCTCACTGAAGATGAGATACACATGGAGGATGAGAAGCGAAAGGCTCAGGAGCTTCAGAAGGAGAAGGCCCGCATTGATTCCATGCCGAAATCCGAACAGGCTAGAAAGAACGCGGAAGAGAACAGAAAAAACGCTAACTTCCGAAAGTGAAATCTAATCCACCGGTAAATCCACCGGGGACGATTCTCGCTGGCGAGAACCGTCCCCGGTGGATTACTTAGTATCATGAACAGTCGATACAAGGATATTAAATCGTGTCCGGATAATACCGGTATAGAATCTTGTGGACAAATAAAGTGGTCATAAAAATGAATAAACCTGTTATTACAAAAGAAAAAGAACTAAGAGATATTCATTCATCTCACCCGATGTTGGAGCACTGCGAACTCTGCCCGAGAAAGTGCGGAGCGGAAAGAAACACCGGAAAAACCGGTGTCTGCGGAGTTTCATCAGATATATATGTTGCAAGAGCCGCACTTCATTTCTGGGAGGAGCCTTGCATCTCAGGAACCAAAGGCTCAGGTACGGTATTCTTTTCGGGCTGTACGCTTAAATGCGTCTTCTGCCAGAACTATGAGCTGAGCCATGGTGAGAACGGCAAAAGAGTAAGCATTGGCCGCCTTTCGGAAATCTTTCTGGAGCTTGAAGAAAAAGGCGCCAATAACATTAACCTGGTAACTCCGGATCACTACATTCCGGAAATCAGGGAAGCCATGATTGCTGCAAGAGATCAGGGGCTTAAAATTCCTTACGTTATAAACTGCTCCGGTTACGAGACAAGGGAGCTGATACAACTGCTGGACGGTCTCGCTGATATTTACCTTGACGATTTCAAATATATGGACTCTGAAAAAGCAAAGAAGTATTCAGGCGCCGGGGATTATCCCGAAAGAGCGAAAGAAAGCCTTGCCGAGATGGTGAGACAGTGCCCGGAGCCGGCATTTGACGATAGCGGCATCATGCAAAAAGGCGTAATAGTCCGACACCTCCTGATGCCCGGAATGGTAAAAAACGGAAAGGCTGTAGTGGACTACGTTTACGACACCTACGGTGACAATGTTTTCCTCAGCCTCATGCACCAGTTCACTCCTTTCGAACGCCTGGAAAAATATCCTGAGATAAACAGAAAAGTCACTCACCGTGAATATGAACGTCTCATAAATTATGCCATGGAAAAAGGCGTGACCCGCGCCTTCATTCAGGACGGCAGTGTTGCAAAAGAAAGCTTCATCCCTGACTGGAACGGAGAAGGAGTTTGACAGAAATCCACCGTGGACGGTTCTCACCGGCGAGAACCGTCCACGGTGGATTTCCGGTTATTATGGTTCGACTATACCGATGTATATTGTCATACAATCTTGCGATAAGCTCTTGCAATTGCCGACAAAGTGATTTAGAATGATTTTTAGTAAAACGGTTAACTTTTTGCAATTAAGGAGAAATATAATGAGAATCGCGTTAATCAATGAGAACTCTCAGGCAGGAAAAAATGCCATGATCTACAGCTCTCTCAAGAAAGTAGCAGACGAGAAGGGCTACACAGTAGACAACTATGGTATGTACAGTGCTGAAGACGAAGCACAGCTCACCTATGTTCAGAACGGAATCCTTGCAGCTGTACTTCTCAACAGCGGTGCGGCAGATTTTGTCGTAACAGGCTGCGGAACAGGCGAGGGCGCAATGCTTGCACTTAACTCATTCCCGGGCGTTATCTGCGGACATGTAGAGGATCCGCTGGATGCATTTACATTTGCACAGATCAACGATGGTAATGCTGTTGCCCTTCCTTTCGCACTTAAGTTCGGCTGGGGCGGAGACCTGAATCTCGTTTACATTTTCGAGAAACTCTTCTCACAGCCTTTCGGAGGCGGATATCCACCAGAGAGACGTGAGCCCGAGCAGAGAAACAAGAAGATCCTTGACGAAGTTCGCAGGCACACCCTGAGACAGGACCTCGTAGAAGTTCTGAAGGAACTCGATCCAGAACTTGTAAAAGGTGCTTTCCGGGGCGAAAAGTTCAAAGAGCTTTTCTTCGCCAACTGCAAGGACGAGAAAATCGCAGACTATATCAAAACACTTGTGAACTGAGTTCAAAAAATATCTTAGCTTTACGAAAGAGCAGGTCAGAGCCGGAGGGCATCCATTTAAATGGATGCCCTCCATTTGATTAAGTGAAATATATTTGTAAGCCCTGTTTCATTGCATAGGTTTGCGAGGGCTAGTATAATTAAAATGTTTTACTATGCATAAAGCAGACATATATACAAATTTAAAGTTGCTCAGGCACTTTAGGCAGGAAATAAATGACAAACTACACCAGATACAATATTGATAAAACCCTGGACGCGCTGGATAACACCAAAGGTAAGATAGGTTACCGTATCACTCACTTCTTTCAGATGAGTCTTATTATCGGAGCAGTATTCGGAAGTATCATCGCCGTTGCTTTCGGCTTTGGTATGTTCAGAGGTGTTTTGGATTCTGCACCGGACCTTAAGTCCATACATGTGGGACCCACAGCATATGCCTCCAAGGTCTATGATACTGAGGGAAACGTTACGGCAACCCTTGTACAGGAAGGGTCTAACCGTGAAAGAGTAAAATATGAGCAGATTCCTGAGGATCTGATCAATGCTTTTGTTGCCATAGAGGATGAGCGTTTCTGGGAACATAACGGAATAGACATTAAATCCATACTTCGTGCCGTAAGAGGTGTTGTTTCCGATGATTCCTCGGCCGGCGGCGGATCAACCATTACCCAGCAGCTTATAAAGAATAATGTTTTCGGCGGCGGCCTCAACGAGGGTGCCTTTGAAAAATATGTCCGAAAGTTCCAGGAGCAGTATCTGGCTCTGGAGCTTGAAAATCAGCCAAACATGACAAAAGAAGAGCTTAAGCAAAGCATTATTACCGAGTATCTGAACACCATAAATCTTGGTTCCAACACTCTCGGAGTTAAGGTTGCTGCCAGACGCTACTTTAATAAAGAAGTTAATACTCTGAATCTTTCTGAATGTGCCGTAATCGCTGCCATTACCAAAAATCCTTCAGGTCTTAACCCTATTACTCATCCAAAGGAAAATGCAGCAAGACGTGCTCAGGTTCTCTCCAATATGCTTGAGCAGGGCTATATTACAGAGGCACAGTATAATGCCGCAAAGGCTGATGATGTTTACGCACGAATAAAGGACGTAGACATTCAGAAATCTTCTCAGGTGGAGGAGCCATATTCATATTTTGTTGATGAGCTTACAGAGCAGGTTGTACAGGAGCTTCAGGACAGACTGGGTTACACAAAGGAGGAAGCTACGGATCTTCTGTATTCAGGTGGACTGAGCATTTATTCCACTCAGGATCCGAGACTCCAGGCAATAGTTGATGAAGAGGTTAATGATCCCGATAATTATGATACCGCAAAGTATTCAATCACCTGGAGATATACTGTTAAACACGATGACGGTACGATAGTCAACTATTCAGAAAGAGATCTTCTTCATTATATTAAAGATGTCAGAGGCATTTCCTTCAATGGTTTGTTTAAGTCGGAAGAGTCCGCACATAATTATATAAATGAATATAAGACAGAACTTCTTACCGATACAGATGTGGAGCTTGGTGAACGCTTTTTCACAACTTTGGAGCCACAGGTATCCTTTGTACTTATGGATCCTCATACAGGTCAGGTGAAGGCTGTAAACGGAGGACGTGGCGAGAAGCTGTTTTCGTTGTCGCTTAACAGAGCAACCAACACTTTGAGACAGCCGGGATCAACTTTCAAAGTTATTTCCAGTTTTGCCCCTGCAATAGATCTTTACGGTGCAACACTTGCCACAAGTTTCTATGACGGTGAGTATACATTGGGAACAAAGACCTTTAAAAACTGGTACAGTAAAGGATTTCTTGGATATCAGACCATAAGGGACGGAATCATTTATTCCCTTAATATCGTTGCGGTACGTTGTCTTATGGAGCAGCTGGATCCTAAAAAGGGTCGCCAGTACGCTGAGAGTCTGGGTATCACATCTCTGGTTGATGATGATGAGAATCCGGCACTTGCTCTCGGTGGTGTTACAAATGGTGTGACAAATCTTGAGCTGACTCAGGCCTATGCAACCATAGCAAACGGCGGAAAATTCAATAAAGCAAAGTTCTTTACGAAGATCATAGATCAGAACGGTAATGTAATCATCGATACAACTCTCGATGAACCGGTGCAGGCCATGAAGGCCACTACGGCATTTCTTTTAACAGACGCCATGAGCCAGTCAATGCTTCCCAACAGAGCATTTTCAGGATCCATAAATGTAAATTCCACCTCCACAAGAGCCCATTTTGACGGAATGAGTCTTGCGGGAAAATCCGGTACCACCACAAAGGATGTGGACATATGGTTTGTAGGATTTTCACCTTATTATATAGGTGGTGTATGGGGAGGCTGTGATGAAAACCAGCCACTCATTGACAATGCAAGCGGTGAGTACAACGGAGGTTCCGGTTTCCACAAGGACATCTGGCGTAAGATCATGGAAAGAGTTCATGAAGGCCTTCCGGATATCGGATTTGAGCAGCCCGAAGGCATCGTTCAGGAAAAGGTATGCCGTAAGTCAGGCATGCTCCCGTCACGTGGCTGTTATAATGATTTTCGTGGAAGTGCAGTGATAACAGAGTATTTTGCCGAAGGCACAGTTCCAAAGGATGATTGCGAGCTTCATACCAGAGGAGGAAGCATTAAAATACCTGAAGAAGAGGATCGTGGCACTGATGATGGTTATGGCTCAAGATCCAGTACTCCAACCCCGCAGATTCCGATTACGTTTGATATTCCGGTAACGGTGGAAACATCAGAACCTGAGACCAGAGAATTTGGACCAAGCGGTGCACCCGGATCAACAGGCCCCATTGAAGCTCCTGTGGTGATAGTTGGCTGATGAAGGTTCATACTTACCTGATTCTGCAGTACCACTATTATTAAATGTTTTGATTAAGATGGGTTAACATTAAAGAAACAGAGTTTATGAAGTACATTAAAGACTACGCAACAGGTGAATATGAGGAAAAGAAATCCCGTTTTATAGGCGAGGTGTTTCCTGTTAAGTCTGAGGAAGAAGCCCAGGAACATATCAATGCTGTGAGAAAGAAATATTATGATGCAAGACATCATTGCTATGCTTACGTCATCGGCGACAATTATGAGATCATGAAGCAGTCTGATGACGGGGAACCTTCACAGACTGCCGGTATGCCGATCCTTAATGTTCTGAAGGGTCAGGACATACATGATGCCCTCATGATAGTGACCCGTTACTTTGGTGGGACCCTTCTCGGGACCGGAGGACTGGTCAGAAGCTACACCAATGCTGCAAAAGCTGCCATTGACAATGCTGTGGTGCTCTCAGCGGTTGAGGGTTACAGGGCAGAAGCTGAGATTCCATATACATTGGTAGGAAAAATTAAATATTTCACGGAGACCACCGGCATTACCGAAGCGGAGGCCGAGTATGGGAATAATGTTAAAATGACCTGGCTTGTGCCTGAACTTAAGCTTGCCCCGTTTCAAAATCACATACAGGAGATATCCGGCGGCAGTATAACACTTGCAATCGAGAAATCCCGGTGGTATAATGCCTAAGATTTTTTTGTAATGAGAAGTAAATACTTCCTTAATGTAATATCTGAGGTAATAGAATGAAGCAGAAGAGAGAAAATATTCGTAACGTTGCTATCATCGCCCATGTCGATCACGGTAAAACGACTCTGGTAGATGAACTTTTAAAGCAGTCAGGTGTATTCCGTGACAACCAGGATGTAGGTATCCGTGTAATGGATTCCAACCCTCTTGAGCGTGAGAGAGGTATCACCATCCTTTCCAAGAACACAGCTGTTACATATAAGGATACCAAGATCAATATCATTGATACTCCGGGCCACGCTGATTTCGGTGGCGAGGTTGAGCGTATATTAAAGATGGTTGATGGTGCAATTCTCCTTGTTGATGCATTTGAGGGACCTATGCCTCAGACAAGATTTGTACTTCAGAAGGCTCTGGATCTCAGACTTCCTGTACTTTGCGTTATCAACAAGATCGATAAGCCACAGGCACGTCCTACAGAGGTTGAGGACGAAGTTCTCGAGCTTATGATGGATCTCAATGCTTCCGACGAGCAGCTTGACTGCCCGTTCCTTTACGCTTCCTCAAAGGAAGGTTTCGCAAAGGCTAAGCTTGATGACGAAGAGAAAGATATGGAGCCTCTTTTCCAGGCTATACTTGATTATATTCCTGCTCCTGAGGGAGATGCTGAAGCTGATACTCAGATGCTGGTTTCTACTATTGATTATAATGAGTTCGTTGGACGTATCGGTATCGGTAAGATCGAGAATGGTACACTTAAGCTCAATCAGGAAGCATTTGTAGTTAACCACCATGACCATGACAAGAAGACAAAGGTAAGAATCACAAAGCTCTATACCTTTGACGGACTTAAGAGAGTTGATGTTCAGGAAGCTTCCTGCGGTGAGATAGTTGCTATTTCCGGAATTGAAGATCTTCATGTAGGAGATACTGTTGTAACCGGTGAGGCAGAGGCTATTCCTTTCCAGAAGATCACTGAGCCTACTATTTCCATGGATTTCATCGTTAACGATTCTCCTCTTGCAGGTCAGGAAGGAAAGTTCGTTACATCAAGACATATCAGAGACCGTCTCATGCGTGAGCTTCAGACAGACGTTTCACTCCGCGTAGAGGATACAGACTCTGCAGATACATTGAAGGTATCAGGACGTGGAGAGCTTCATCTTTCTGTTCTTATCGAGACTATGCGTCGTGAGGGCTTCGAGTTTGCCGTTTCAAAGGCAGAGGTTATCTTCAAGACCAATGAGCAGGGCAAGAAGATGGAGCCTATGGAGATCGCTTACATCGACGTTCCCGATGACTGCACCGGTACTGTTATTCAGAAGCTTACACAGCGTAAGGGTGTTCTCAACGGTATGAGCCCTCTTGCAACAGGCTACACACGTCTTGAGTTCGATATTCCTTCAAGAGGCCTTATCGGTTACAGAGGCGAGTTCATGACAGATACAAAGGGTAACGGTATCCTCAACACTGAGTTTGACGGTTACGGCGAGTTCAGAGGAGAGCTTTCATATCGTCACCAGGGTTCACTTATTGCATTCGAGAACGGTGAGGCTGTAACTTACGGTCTTTTCCAGGCTCAGGCAAGAGGAACTCTTTTCATCGGACCCGGCGAGAAGGTATATTCAGGTATGGTCATCGGTCAGTCACCTAAGTCTGAGGACATCGAGCTTAATGTCTGCAAGACCAAGCACCTTACCAATACCCGTACATCATCTTCCGACGAAGCTCTCAAGCTTACACCGAAGAAGATCATGTCTCTTGAGCAGTGCATCGACTTCAT
This sequence comes from Oribacterium sp. FC2011, assembly GCF_000701645.1. Taxonomy (NCBI): domain Bacteria; kingdom Bacillati; phylum Bacillota; class Clostridia; order Lachnospirales; family Lachnospiraceae; genus Oribacterium; species Oribacterium sp. FC2011. Next base: position 50,645 of record NZ_JNJM01000001.1, on the reverse strand, counting down.
CGATACAGACGAGCTTCTCGAGGTAACTCCTGAGAATCTCCGTATACGTAAGAAGATCCTTGATCCTACCCTCAGAAAGAGAGCAGGTATAGCAAGAAAGAACGGATAATACTTATAAATAAAAAATATGGCAGGCGGCAGATTTTCTGTCGCTTGTTTTTATATAGTGTTGTATAATAGGCTGAGTTTAGTGTTTAAAACCCTAAAAATCGGAGGTTATTATGGCCATATTTAAAGGAGCAGGAGTAGCTCTCATTACTCCATTTCATGAGGATGGTTCAGTAAATTACGATAAACTGGCAGAGCTCATCGAAGAGCAGGTTGAAGGCGGCACAGATGCCATCATCGCATGCGGTACCACAGGTGAGGCTTCTACAATGTCAGAAAAAGAGCATATGGACGTTGTACGTTTCATTATAGAAAAAGTTGCTCATCGTATTCCGGTTATTGCAGGCACCGGCAGTAATTGTACAGCCACTGCTATAGAGCTTTCAAAGCAGGCCGAAAAGGACGGAGCTGACGGAGTTCTTCTGGTTACACCTTACTACAACAAGGCTACACAGAACGGTCTTATCAAGCACTTTACAGCTATCGCTGACAGCATCAACATTCCTTGTATCCTTTACAATATTCCATCAAGAACCGGCGTTACCATTCAGCCGGAGACCATGGCTTATCTTTACAACAATGTAAAGAATATCGTTGGTGTTAAGGATGCTACAGGAAATATCGAGATGAGTACAAAGCTCATGACTCTCGTGGATAAGGATTTTGCTCTTTATTCAGGTGATGATGATGAGGTTGTTCCTCTTCTTGCGCTTGGCGGTTCAGGAGTTATTTCCGTACTTTCCAATGTTGCACCCAGAGAGACTCATGAGATTTGCCAGAAGTGGTTTGATGGAGACATCAAGGGTTCACTGGATGCCCAGCTTAAGGCATTTAATCTTATCAAGGCTCTTTTTGCAGAGGTTAACCCTATTCCGGTTAAGGCAGCCATGAATCTTCAGGGAAAGAAGGTAGGTTCTCTGCGACTTCCTCTTACAGAGGCATCAGATGCCACAAAGGATCTTCTCAAGAAAGAAATGGAGAAATACGGAATCCTTTGATTTTTGAAATATTAATTAATTTACAGCAGTGATCCTATATTAGATTCGATCACTGCTGTTTTTGAAAATGTATTTGATAGTAGATATATTTCTGGCTGTCAGGTGGATTGAGGGTTTTATACCTGAATGTATGTCTATATGGTTTGGGATAAAACTGAAAGGAGAGAAAATGACTAAAGTATTGATTTTCGGCGCCATGGGTGTTATGGGCAGAAATGTTGCAAATTGTGCTAAAGCTATGGACGACATCGAAATAGTTGCGGGATTGGATCGAGAGGATCATTTGGACGATCCGGCTTTTGGATTCCCTGTATACAGCAGCTTTGATAAGGTAAAAGAGGAATTTGATGTGATCATAGATTTCTCAGTGGCACCTGCCATTAACGGACTCCTTGACTATGTAGAAAAGACCGGAAAACCCTGCGTTCAGTGCACAACAGGTCTTTCAGAGGAGCAGCTTGCCCGTGTAAAGGAAATCTCAAATAAGGCTCCAATACTTAGAAGCGCCAATATGTCCATCGGTGTAAACCTTCTTCTTTCACTTGTAAAGGAAGCTGCCAGGAAGCTTTATGAGAAAGGCTTTGACATCGATATCGTGGAGCAGCATCACAGAAGAAAGGCAGATGCTCCTTCAGGTACAGCCATTGCTCTGGCAGATGCTGTAAACGAAGCTCTTGATAATAAAATGGCTTATGTTTACGATCGTTCAAGCCGTCGTGAAGCCCGTCCTCATGACGAGATTGGTGTAAGTGCTGTTCGTGGCGGAACCATCGCCGGGGTTCATGACATAATTTTTGCCGGTGAAGACGAAGTCATCACTTTCAATCACACAGCTTATTCCAGAAACATTTTTGCAAACGGCGCTCTCAACGCCGCTAAGTTCCTTAACGGAAAGGCTGCAGGACTTTATTCCATGCAGGATGTTCTGGCGTAAAAAAAAAACAAAGTGGTTTCGGATTACATCCGAAGCTGCTTTTTTATTCGACAGCTGAAAAAAAATAGTATATATTTTTAAATGTTGCGGATTAATTCATAATCCGAATCATCATTCATTTATGATTTATAAAAAGGAGATCAAGATGGCAGAACACAATCGTTACACCAGCCCACTGACAGGTCGTTACGCTTCAGAGGAGATGCAGTACATTTTCTCACAGGACAATAAGTTCCGTACATGGAGAAAGCTCTGGATAGCTCTCGCTGAGACTGAGCATGAGCTGGGTCTTAACATTACCAAAGAGCAGATTGATGAACTTAAGGCACATCAGGATGATATCAACTACGAAGTTGCCGAAGCCCGTGAGAAAGAGGTTCGTCACGACGTAATGAGCCACGTTTATGCTTACGGCGTTCAGTGCCCGACAGCAAAGGGAATCATCCATCTCGGCGCTACTTCCTGCTATGTTGGTGACAACACCGATATCATCATCATGCGTCAGGGTCTCGAGCTTGTTCGTAAGAAGCTTATCAACTGTATCAATGAGCTCAGCAAGTTCGCCATGAAGCACAAGGATCTCCCGACTCTTGCATATACACATTTCCAGCCGGCACAGCCAACCACAGTTGGAAAGCGTTCTACTCTCTGGATCAATGATCTCGTTATGGATCTTCAGGATCTGGATTATGTTCTGGATTCTCTCAAATTACTCGGTTCAAAGGGAACCACAGGAACCCAGGCTTCCTTCCTGGAGCTTTTCGACGGCGATCACGCAAAGTGCCGCGAGCTTGATCAGAAGATAGCTGAGAAGATGGGCTTCAAGTCCTGCTACCCGGTTTCTGGCCAGACCTACAGCCGTAAGGTGGATTTTCGCGTTTTAAGCATTCTCGCAGGCATTGCACAGTCAGCCCACAAGTTCACTAACGATATCCGTATGCTCCAGCATATGAAGGAGATAGAAGAGCCTTTCGAGAAGCATCAGATCGGTTCCAGTGCCATGGCTTACAAGCGTAATCCTATGCGTTCAGAGCGTATCGCATCTCTCGCTGACTATGTTATGTCAGATGTGATGAATCCAATGCTTGTGTCCAGCACACAGTGGTTTGAGCGTACACTCGATGACTCTGCAAACAAGCGTCTTTCTGTACCTGAGGGCTTCCTCGCTATCGATGGAATCCTTGATCTTTACCTTAATGTTGTGGACGGTCTTGTAGTTTATCCAAAGGTTATCCGCAAGCACCTTATGGCGGAGCTTCCTTTTATGGCTACCGAGAACATCATGATGGATGCTGTTAAGGCAGGTGGAGACCGTCAGGAGCTTCATGAAAAGATCAGACAGCTCAGCATGGAGGCAGGAAAGACAGTCAAGGAAGAAGGAAAGGATAACAATCTTCTTGAACTCATCGCTGCAGACCCAAGCTTCCATCTTTCTCTCGAAGACCTTGAGGCGAGCATGCAGCCTGAGCGTTATGTAGGACGCTCACCTAAGCAGACAGAAGATTATATTAACGAAGTAGTAAATCCGATACTTGAGGAGAATAAGGAAGTTCTCGGACTTACAGCTGAGATCAAGGTATAAAAACAACATAAAGTGACAATTCATAAATAAATCAGCCGCAGATAAGATTTGGCTTAAGCCATCTTGTCTGCGGCTGATATTTTTTTTGCAAAATTCATAACAAAAAAATAAATATCTAAATTCGGGATAAAATTTCTTTATAAATGGTATAATCCAAATGATGTAAAATTTATTGTATTACAATTTGCCAAATGAGTTTTTATTAATATGGCAGGAATCAGTAATTGCAGATTTTCAACCAGGGGGTGGATTTGTGTTTCGTATTACAGAGAGAACAGATGCAGAAGCCGAGACTTTACAGCATAGTCGCGATGTATTCAGCCAGGCGTTGAAGCTAGGAAAAAAACTTTATCATGTAACCGGAGCTTCCTTTGGAGATTATGATATCTCTTATGTCAAAAATAATGATCTGGTTCCGGAGAAGTACCGAAAGATCAAGAAGGGGACAGATATTTATCCATCATATTTAACCTACGATTCCGGAAATGTGGATAACCTTGAACTGTCACTCCTTAAGGAACACAGAATCATAGAATTTGAGGAGTTTAATGAGTATTCCATTGTTCTGGGGCAGCTTGCATTATCACATACAGATGCAGAGGTTTATTATCATGATGAGAGGATTTATGGCTTTATAGAGCCTTCAGAACGTCTCCATGTGAGTGAGACTTTTGACAGGACGGCTGAGGACGATCCTGAGCATCACACATTACATGTTGCAGACGAGTTTGTCAGTGGAACTTTGGAGGGAAGCTTTCATACCATAAGCACTATGCCGCTTTTCCATTCAGTGTTTTTCTGGCAGGATCTGGCAGGACATATCAAAGGTAAAGTCAGATATGTTGAAGTAGCTATTGCCGATAATGTAGGCATCGGTGGTGTTCTGTCCTACTATACTATGGCAAAGAAATTGTTCGCCACTAAAGGGTGGGATACATTTTTAAGGAAGAACGGTTCACGTTACCCTGATGAAATGATTCATCACTATTTTAATATTTCTGAATGTCCCGATGATGCAGATGCATCAAATACGGTCTTTATTGATAATTTCACATCGATTTCAATGACCTACCTATGCTCTAAGTGCTCGTCTGATATAGATACATCAATACTGTCAGATGTGTTCAGAAGCGAGCTTGAAGAATATGCCGAAACTGTACTCGGTGGTCACAAGGTACTGGGTATTCTTATCAGAGGCACCGATTACATTGCATCCGGCATGACGGGTGCAAGACAGATGGCTACCGTTGAGGACATGCTTCCTACCATACAGGAGTGGATCCGTGAGGATGGTTATGACAGGATATTCCTTGCTACAGAGGACCAGGATGTACTTGAAAAAATGAAGAAGGAATTTGGGGCAATGGTCATCGCTGTTTCTCAGGTGCGTCACCGTGTTTCTGATTTTGTTAATGTTAAGCTGCTCAGTGATCTCGAAAAAACTGAAGATGATTACACAGCGGTTCTGGAGGACAATACATCAAACTATTTCTATGCCCTTTATCTTTTATCCAGATGTCAGAGTCTTATGGTTTCGGGGCAGTGTCACGGCTGGACGGTTGCCAATTCTTTTAATGAAGGGCATTATTTACGTTCTTATAAATTCCAGGTCGGACTTGAAAAACATTGAAAGGAGATTTGAATCATGGAAGCTACATATGAAGGTGAAAAAGTTGCAATCAGACTTCCGGAGAAAATTTATATAGAGAATGCTCAGGAAGTAGAAAAGGAAATATTTGCCATTGAATTACCGGAGGATTATGAAAATGTTGTATTGGATGCAAGTGAGCTCAGGTACATATCTTCTCTTGGCCTCAGGATAATATTGAAATATATAAAGAAAGTAAATAATAAGGTGATCATTGACAATGTTTCAGATGATGAAGTCTTTAAAATATTTGTAGAGACCGGCTTTTCAAAGATGGTAAATGTAAGAAGGAAACCGGATTTTGTAGATGTGACAGGGCTTCAGGTTTTGGGCAAAGGTGCCATAGGAAAGGTTTATAAGCTTAATGATGAGCAGGTGTTGAAAGTATACAGTGATGGAAGATCCCGAGAGATTCTGGAGGAGGAGCTTGAAACATTCCGGGAAGTTTTTGCCATAGGCATACCTACCATGATTCCGTTCCGCATCGTTGAAACAAATGAAGGCTATGGTTTTGTTTTTGAATTTGTTAAGTCAGACCTTCTTGCCAACAGGATATCTGAAAACCCGGAAAAGATACCTGACTATTCAAAGGATATGGCAGATTTGATGAAGTACCTTGGAAACACAGAACTTGACACCGAAGTGATGAGCAGTGTTTCTAAAGTCATGGAAAGAGATTTTGATGGCATAGAGTGTCTTGTTTCAGAGAAGGATGCAGAGCTTATAAGAAGTTTTATTCGTGCAACACCCGAAAAGAATACATGTGTTCACGGGGATCTCCATGCAGGGAATATCATGCTCATGGATGAAAAGATGCTGCTCATCGATATGGATGATTTTGGGTTTGGACATCCGGTGTGGGATATGGCTCAGCTCACAGCAGTTTATCAGGAACTTATAAACGAAGAAGAGATATTCAGGAAGATGTTCTCACTTCCTGATGAGCTGCCATATGATGCTTTTGTAAAGAATATTTGTCATATGACTTCGGAGCTTGCATCAGGACTTTTTGACAGGCTTAAGACAGAGTATTTTGCAGGATTATCGGAAGAGAATAAAAATAAATGTCTTGAACTTACAAAGATATATTGTGATATCATTGCTCTTCGCTATGATTACAGAACAATCCGTGGTATAGAGGTAAATGAGGAAGTAATGAGAGCTAAAAAGGAAGTTGCTGAGTATTATCTTAGTGATATGAAAAAGCATGAAATAGCAGAGCTTCCTGAACTGTTTTCTGCGTGGAATGAAATATAAAGAAGATAGGTGCATTTTATGGAGAATATAAATCAAACAGAAATGATCAACACATCAGAAGAAGGCAAACGCGAAAAAGCCAAAGTCTGGTTTGACAGCATTTTCAAAGGCTGCAGTGGAGATACTCTGCCGGTCAAAGATGGTAGTGGAAATGAGGGTGGTTATGCCTCTAAAAGATTAAGTGGAGTAACCGATTTTGCTGCTGTGAAAAAATACTGTGAGGAGAATTCGGTTTCCGAGAATGCTTTCTTCAGTGCGGCGTTCGGCATCGCTTTATGTTCTTATACGGCATCGGAGCAGGCTATATTCACAACGTCTTGTGATGTATCGGAAGAAACCGGCGCTGAGGTTTGTGAATCCGTGTTCGGAAAGACAGTGCCGGTATGTCTCTCTTATGATGATAAGCTCAGTGTGAAAGAGTTTGTTAAGTGTTGTGACAGTTTTCTCACCGGTGCTTTGGAGAATGAAATATATGATTTTCCTGATTTGGGAGAATCCTATGATGTAAAGGGGCAGATTCTTTTTGCTTTCAGAGGTGAGAATTCCGATTCTGATTCTTCTGAAGGTGCAGGGAAGCCCGATACAACTGAAAAACAGGTGTCAAATGCCTATACTATGTCTTTTTCTGAAGACGTTTTAAATATTAATAGGGCTGAACCGGAAAAGAACAAATCTCTTCTCGGAATTTCTGCAGCTTTATGTGATGGAAAAGCAGTTTATGAAGGTTGTTACGACTCATCACAATACAGTGAGTATACAGTAAATTGTTTAATGCATCTTCTTGACCATGTTGTAGGAGAGATGCTTTGTAAGGAAAAGCTTTCTGACATTACCCTTGTAACAGAAAAGGATAAAGACACCATAGCATCTCTTTATGATTCCTCATATCCCGTTGTTGAAAGACCTGCATACCGTCTTCTTCAGGACACTGCAGAAAAGTATCCTGAGAGAGTGGCTATGGTTGCCACAGATCGTAGTCTCACTTATAAGGAACTTAACGGTGAGGCAAATGCTCTTGGACACTACTTGCAAAACCTTGGCGCAAAGCCTGACACCATAATTGCGGTTCTTGCTGAAAGGAACAGTTATGCCTATGTCATGAGACAGGGTGCCCTTAAGAGCGGCGGTGCTTTTATGCCCATAGACCCGGAGTATCCGGAAGACAGAATCGGCTATATTCTTGAGGATTCCAAGGCAAAGCTTCTTGTAACGACAGGTGAGGTTCTGGAAAAGAGAAAGGAACTCTTTGATAAGCTTGCTGCATCAGGCATTACCGTCATCAATGTTTACGATGCCGTAAAGGAGGGTGACAGATCGGATATTAATGTCTCTGTGTCACCGGAGTCTCTTGCATACGTTATCTACACCTCCGGTTCCACAGGAAAGCCCAAGGGTGTTATGCTCATGAACAAAAACATTGTGAATTTTGTTGATGACAACGAAAAGAATCATGAGACGATTGGGTATACAAGAAGAGGACATGTGAGTCTTGCCATAGCAGCACTTACCTTTGATGTTTCCATAATGGAGGAATTTATTCCGTTAGCCAACGGGCTGACTTCTGTTCTTGCTACCCGTGAAGAGATCATGAATCCTCAGGCTCTGGCGGATCTTATGCTAAAAAACGGTGTTGATCTTATGTCATGCACTCCCAGCTATCTTATGAACCTGCTTGATATGGGAAAGCTTGCGGAGGATTTCCAAAAAGCAATAAAGAACGTTAAAAGTATCGACTTAGGCGCCGAAGCATTCCCGGCAGCACTTTACGATAAACTGAGTGCCGTAAATCCTGACATTTATATCATGAACGGTTACGGTCCCACTGAGGCCACAATCAGCTGTACCATGCAGGTCATCAGGAGCTCTCAGGATATCACCATAGGCATACCAAATGCCAATGTCTCTATCTGCACTATGGACAGAAATCAGAAGCTCCAGCCACTGGGTGCTCTTGGTGAAATGGTGATTATGGGTGAAGGCGTAGGCCGCGGCTATATTGGCCGTGATGATCTCAATGAAAAGTGCTTCATAAACGTGCTGGGAAAGCGGGCATACAGAAGCGGAGACCTTGTACGCATACGTAAGGACGGAAACATTGAATTCCATGGACGTATGGATAATCAGGTGAAGCTTAGAGGATTAAGAGTCGAGCTTGGAGAGATAGAGAGTGTTATCAATTCCTATCCTAAAGTGCGTTCAAGTATCGTTGTAGTTATAAAGCAGAAAACAGATTATCTTGCGGCCTATTTCACAGCGGATGAGACCGTAGACATAGATTCTTTGAGAAAACATCTGGCATCAAAGCTTACAGAGTACATGGTACCTCAGGTATTCATACAGCTTGATCAGATGCCTCTCACCGCAAACGGAAAGATAGATAAGAAGGCATTGCCTGAGCCCGGAACAGACAATGAAGATAATTATGAAGCACCTTCCACAGATATGGAGAAGCTGCTTTGTGAGAAGTATGCGCTTTGCATCGGTCTTGAGAGAGTCGGTGTAAATGATGACTTCTTTGAGATAGGCGGAAGCTCCATTACATCCATACGACTCATCATGGAGTGCAGTCATCCGGGTATTAATAATGCAACGATTTATAAATATCGTACACCGAAAGCTTTAGCTGCTTACTGTGAAGGAATAGCTGACAATGATGCTATTTCAGAGGAAAATGAAGCTGCCATGAAGGAAGCATTGCCTCTTACCATTGGAATGAGGCTGCACCTTGACATTCAGCTGGAATCCCCTGATTCGCTATACGGTAATGATGCGGAGTTATTCAGACTAAAGGGGGATATCGATACAAATGCCTTTGCGAATGCCCTTAATAAAGTGCTGAAGCAGCATCCTGTATTTTTCACGAAGATAATACGAGTTGATGGCAGCGGAGAGTACAGACAGGTATATGACGAGAGTATCTTTAAAGAGGTTTCCATTGAAAAAATGTCTTCTGCTGAATTTGAAGCTATTAAAGACAGCCTTATACGGCCATTTAAGATGTTTGATAGCCCGCTCTGGAGGTCTCGCATAATATGTACGGAGAAGGGTTCGTTCTTTTACATTGAAATGCATCATACTATAAGTGATGGTTTCTCATTCAAGGTTTTATTGGATCAGATTTATGAGTGTTACAGTGACCCTGATGCAGTACTTGAACCTGATTTTTATTATTATCTTATGAAGAAATCAAAAGATTCCTCTACGGAAGAATACAAGGAGGCTGAGGCGTACAGTAAGGCATTATTTGAGAAGTTAGGTTCATTTAAGGAAAGTGATCTGTGTTTAAGAACTGATCATGAAAATGATAGTTTTAAGGGAGCTTTAAACATGAAACCCCTCCCCCTCGACAGGTCGGCAATGAGTGGGAATGTTTCATTTATAACTGCCTGTGCGCTTGCGGTTTGTAATTATAATGAAACAGATCGCGCGCTTGTAAGGTTCGCCAGTGAAGCAAGAAATGATATTCACAGGATGAATTCCATAGGTCTCTATGCAGAATATTTTCCTATAGTACTCGTCAGGGATAAGGATTCAACACCTGAGAGTTTAAAGGCCTCTGTCGAGGAGCAGGTAAGGTTCATTGATTCTCATATTTCCTACCCTTACTTTAAAGGTTTTATTGATGCTGAAAACAGGCTTATGCGCTTTATCTACCAGAAGGATGTAGATGATATCGGTGTTTTTGAACAACTCATTGAGGAAGAGATACAGCTTGGTACGATTAATGGCGACGCAACTGACAGTATGTGTGGCATTAGTATTGTTGATAGTTTAAAAATGAAAGATCTGTTATTTGTTGAGAGATACTCAAAGGCGCATTATGATCAGGAAAGTATGAATAGACTGTATGATCTTTTCTGTGAAGCAGTATCCTATCTGACGAAAGAGAGTATTTAAATGAATAGGAAAAGGTCATTTATTTCGGATTTCATATCCCGGATGCTGCCTTCCATGATCGCAAGTCAGTTGGTTATCACCATTTGTTCCATAATTGATACTGCTCTCGCAGGACATTTCCTGGGAGAGCAGGCTATCGCTGCGGAAGGAATGGTTACCCCTGTGGTTTTGGTGGTGGCAGGACTTTCCAGCATCATGGCAGCAGGTAATGCCAATATATGCAGTAATGAATCGGGAAAATGCAATATAGATGAAATGAACAGTTTTTTTTCTACAACTGTAACCGTATCTGTAGGCATTTCCCTTATATTTACAACACTGGTACTCATTTTTTCACCAGTAGTATGTATGATGCTGGGTTTGCAGCGTGACTCCGTACTGTTTGAACAGACCAGAGGATATATGTGTGGATATGTTCTGGTTATGCCGGCTCTTTCGGTTATCATGGTTTTTCCGGGTATGCTTCAGATAGAGGGTGATAATAAGACCAGCATAATCGCGGTGCTTACCGCATTTTTACTGGATATTGTTTTCGATCTTGCGAACCTGTTTGTATTTCACGGCGGTGTGTTTGGAATGGCCATGGCGACAACACTGAGTTATTGGATCTCTGCAGCATTTGTCCTTGTCAGGATGTCTTCCGGCAATCATACCGTGAAGTATTCAATTAAAAGTGTACGTCTTTCCAGGATCGGGGAAATAATGCATGACGGTTTGCCTGCCCTTATTCGGAATCTGTGTATCGCCTTGTCGACCGCAGCCATCAATGCAGCATTTCTGAAATTCGGTTCGGAAAGATATGTGTCTATATTTACCGTGGTATCCCAGGTGGGAGAACTACTCATATGCTTCCCCTCAGGAATGTGTGAGTTGTCTGCCATGGTTACCGGAATCATCAATGGCGAGGAAGACAGGGAAGGTCTCAAGGAGATACTTATAATCATGCTGAAGAAATCCGTTATCATATCCCTGGCCCTTTTGGCAGTGATATGTTTTTCCGGAGATCTTTCGGCAAGAATCTTTACACTTGATAAAAATATACTAAGCCTTGCCAAGCATGGCCTGAGGATATTCACCATACATATCTTATTCAGATGCATTTCTGAAAGTTACATCGGATATCTGAGAGGTATAAAGAGACACGGTCTCGGAAATATGATTCTCATATTTATGGCTTTGTGTACGACGGTTTATGCATACGTTGTACCTTGTTTCCTCGGCCTTGAGTCACTATGGTACAACTTCGTTGTTGTAATGTTTTTTAATCTTGTATTTATCATGGTGATCATATGCACCATATCTCATAAGAATCCATTTATGCCGGATGCCTGGATACTTAAGCCTGACAGTTTCGGCATAGCCAAAGAAAATATGATGGAAGATACTTCTTTGTCAGTGGAGGATCTGTGCGTTTTTTCATCAGATGCGGCTGAATTTGTAAATAAGCATGGAGGCAGCAAGCGCCAGAAAATGCTGGTTTCTCTCTGCATTGAAGAGATGGGTAAGAATATCATTTCCTATGCATATGAAAAAGAGAAGGATCCGTTATTGTCCATAAAACTTATGTTTACCGAGGAAGGTTTCAAACTTCGTTTCAGGGATAATGGTGTGCATTTCAACCCTAAGGAATATTATGATCTCTATTCGGGCAAAGATGATAAAGTTTCCAATTTCGGCATAAGAATGGTTTTTGGATCTGCTTCGGATGTAACATTCATGAATACCATGAGCTACAACAATCTTTTGGTGAAAATATAAGAACAAACATAGAAAACCCAGGAGGAAAACTAAATGCGCTTTATAGAAAAGTTCAATTATCTTGTTGAGAAATATCCCGATCTTCCGGTTCTGGATGACTGTTCTCAGAGGATTACATTCAAAGAGCTTGATGAAAGGTCATCAAAAGTATATGCGAGACTTAAAAAGCTGGGAATTTCCCGGGAGGATTTTGTGACTATACTGCTTCCGCGGAGTGTGGATATACCTGCTGCAATCATCGGTATAATGAAAGCCGGTGCGGCATTTGTCAGTCTTGAGGATAGCTATCCACCCGATAGAGTGGCATATATCAACAAGGATGTGGGAGCCAAGCTCATTCTCGACAAAAAACTTTTGGATGATATATATTCATCCGAAGATGGGATGGCCGGATATGAAAATACAGGTGTTCATGATGCAGCTTTTGCGGTTTATACTTCCGGATCAACGGGAAATCCCAAGGGAGTACTGCACGAATACGGAAACATTGACAGGGCGCTGGATATTGCACCGGAGATGCCCGGAAGCAGTTTGGGCATTTCTGCACCTGCATACTTTGTTGCATTTCTGCTTCTGATTTTTGAGTACTTGCCAAGAGCTTTTACCATGTGGATTATTCCGACCGATATGGTAAGGGATCAGAAGCAGTTTATGGGATTTGTACAGGAAAAAAAGTTTGATACTGTTTTTATGCCGCCTTCTTATGTCAGGATATATAAACAGCCAAGTCCTTATCTTAGAGAAATAATCACTGGAGGCGAAAACGCCAATGGCCTGTATTTTCCCGGCGGGAAACCAAAGATAGTGAACAGGTACAGTATGTCTGAAGCCGGTTTTATGGTACTGGAGAGTGTGATTGATAAGAAGTACGATATAGCCCCTGCAGGAAAGCCTGTATTTGAAGATATTGCCTGCCACCTTATCGATGAAGATGGTAACATTGTGGAAGGTGAAGGTGAAGGCGAACTCTGCTTTAAAAACGAATATGTCAGAGGATATATAAACCTTCCGGAAAAGACAGCGGAGGTCTTTGTAGATGGCATATATCATACTCACGATATTGTAAGACGGGACAGCGATGGCCGGTATTTTATCATAGGACGGGCAGACGACATGATCAAGATCAACGGCAATCGTGTTGAGCCTGCGGAGATTGAGGCCGTGATAAAAAGGCTGACAGGTTTAAAGAGTGTTGTGGCAAAGGGATTTGACACAGACGGACGGCAGTTCATATGTCTGTATTATCTGAGAAGTGAAGCCGAAGAACTTGGGATTTTGAAGGATGGAACCCTAGTTTACGACAAGGAAAAGCTGTCAGCCATGCTTCCTCAGTATATGCAGCCGGCATACTATATATGCCTGGATAAATACCCGTTAAATGCCAATAACAAGATCGCAAAGATTTTGCTTGAGGCTCCGGATATATCCGATTTCAGAAAAGATTATAAGGCACCTCTTAATGAGACCGAGGAATTTTTCTGCAAGGCTTTTGAAAAGGTGCTTGGAATTTCCCAAGTCAGCAGGGATGATGATTTCTTCCTTATCGGCGGGGACAGTATAAGGGCTATCCGTCTTGTTTCCGAGTGCGAGGGATATGATATCACGTCCAAGGATCTGCAAAAGTTCAGAACACCGGAGCTTCTTGCGGAAAATGCAAAGAAAAAAGAGTATGGAGAATCAGCGGATTATTCTGAAAGGATGGCGGAAGGTTACCGTGATGAGAATATTTCCGGAGGAGCTTTTTATGGTGCCTTTGTGAATAATGTTACCTCCGATACGGTTATCATGCTGAAGAAGGAGTCGGATATTCCGCTTCTCGAAAAAGCGCTTTTTACAGTGTACAGAAACTATCCGTTTTATCATCAGCATCTGGAGGCGGAGAACGGAAGGCTGTATTATGTCAGAGATGTGGAGGGACCGAAAGTTTATACGCCGGAAATGCCTGTTGACAGAGAAGACCGGATAAGAGTTATTGCCGATGGTAAGAAACTGCTTGTAAAGATTCCTCATTCTTTTACTGATGGCTTTGGCATGCATTTATTCCTGCAGCTTTTCCTGGGAACCTATCAGGAGCTGCTGGATGGAAAGGCGCCTGATCTTCAGAAAGAAGAAGTATATACTCCCGGACATTATTATGAAATCTTCAGTGAAGATTATTCAGCGTACGGTAAAGAAGTGCCTGAGGTTTATAAGAACGTTGTCGGAGCCTACAGATTCCCTGAGACACCCGATGAGAAAGAGAAGGACACCGGAAAAAGGTATCATTATACTGTTAAGATAAGCGGAGATAAGCTTCCGACTCTTTCGGAAGAGCAGTCAAAAGAGCTTTCCTCTGTAGGAGGTGGTGCCACGGTTGTGGTTGCTGACATGATTGCAAAGGCCATTAAGGATATTCATCCTGAGGCTGAAAAGATTGGATGCCGTACCTCTGTAAACCTTAGAACCATCATGAAACATGAGGATTCTCTCAAAAATATGAGTATGGGTCTGGCAGTATTCTTCCCGGGTGAAGACGGCTTCCAACAGCTGACCGAAGCTTTAACCCCGGAAGTTTTAAAGTGGCAGCTCATGAAATTCAGGCTGATGATTGACGGGAAACTTGATGCACCCGAAGATAAAATGCTGATAGGTTCCATCATCAATACCACTTTTGCCGTAACAAACATGATCGGCAACGGCCAGAAAACCCCGGATATCGTTGAATCAATAGAGAGCGAGAATGCTTCTCCGGTTCCGCTGCTTGTGATGATCGGAAATGAAGGAAATGAAATAAGCATTTCCTTCATCCAGAAATTTGAGAACCGGGCATATTTCGACCGGTTCTGTGAAATTCTTTCTGAATATGACCGATGAGACATTATGAATATCCTGTGTGAAGGGTTCGATCCCATTCAGAGAATGAGATTACGGTTGGATATCAGAATAAAATCAGAGGTGAAATATCCTCTGATTTTTTGTGCCATACTGTTTATAAACAATATATAAATTCTTAAAGTACATATTGACAAATCAAAAATAAAAAATAGAATTAAGACGTTGCAAAAAAAGTGTGCATGAATGAAGCCGATTAGATCTGAATATGTTTGTCGAAAAAACGGCGTAAAACATGCATTTATAGAGGAGTATTAATAGTGAAAAAACATTTTTTGGCAGGTTCAACTTTAGTGGTGTCTCTTTTGTTATCCCTTACAGCTTTTGCAGGTTCATGGAAGAACGATGCAATAGGCTGGTGGTATGACTATGGTAACGGAACATATCCCGCATCAAGCTGGCAGTGGATCGATGGAAATAATGACGGAATAGCAGAGTGCTACTATTTTAATCAGAATGGTTACATGGCAGCAAACACAGCTCAGGATGGCTATATGCTTAATGCTGATGGCCAGTGGGTTGTTAATGGTGTAGTGCAGACAAAGAATTTAGGATATACCGCTGCTGTTAATAACACAGTAAGTAACTCTACAGGTAATTCTTCTTATTCTGGTGGAGAGTTGCAGAGTTATGGTACAACATCTCTTTTGGATATGGATTATGTAGATAAAACTACTTATGTATTCAAAAAAACAAATCAAGAAACCATGAGAAATGAATTATGGTCAAAATGTTTGGAATTCTATTTCAGTGATGAGACTATAACGTATTATCTTGATGGGAAATATAATACATTAACCTTTAGCTATGCACCCAAAAAGGGTTATAATGTCAAGTCTGAAGCTACATTGTATGTATATGGTGATGATGACACGATATTATGGGAAAGTGATACCATAACAAGTAAGGATAAAACCCAGACTGCTACTGTTGATATTTCGGGACAGGATGAAATTCGTATTCATGAAAGTTATGAAAAGAACTATGGCGGCAGTATTTTGGTAAAAGAGCTTACACTTTCTTAAAGCAAAGGTAATCTGTTTTTAAAGTCAATTAATTATAAATTCTGAGGGCAAGTCTAAACAGGCTTGTCCTTTTATTATAATGTAGGGGATTTTAGCACATACCTTGTAAAAACGTCATTTGTCAACTAAAATTATGTCATAAAATATATTTCCTTTCAGTTATATTTTAAGAGAAATCATAAATGGAACTATACCGGAGAGTCTTATGGGCATTTATTTGAATCCAGGAAAAACTTCATATGAGGAAGCTGTGAATTCTAGGATTTTTATCGATAAGTCTGAAATGATAGCGTTTTTAAATGCTGTTGTTAAAACAAAACAGAAATATGTCAGTGTTTCAAGGCCGCGCAGATTTGGAAAGACAATGGCGGCTGATATGATATGTGCCTATTATGATAAAGAATCCGGTAGTAAGGAGCTTTTTAGCAGGCTAAAACTGGCTGATGCAGGCTCAACTTATGGAAATCTTCCCTGGAATGTATATCTGGGACGATTCGATGTTCTCCGTATTGTTATGACGGATTTTTTTGATTCGGCATTAACCTATGACAAAGCATTGGAAAAAATGCAGCTTCTTGTCTGCAGGGATATAAAAAAGAAGTATCCTGAAGTAGATTATTTTGATGACACTGATATGATTCAGACGATATCAGATGCTTATTCCGAAAACGAACATCAACTGGTAATTGTCATAGATGAATGGGATGCGGTTTTCAGGAATGGAAAGACAACAAAAGAGGAGCAGACATTATACCTTGATTTTCTTCGGAATCTACTTAAAGACAAAAGCTATATAGCACTGGCTTATATGACTGGTATTCTTCCAATCAAGAAATACGGAAGACATTCTGCCCTTAACATGTTCACAGAGTATTCCATGATGTATCCAAGACAGCTTGCCAGATTTACGGGATTCACTGAGAAAGAAGTACAGGATTTGTGCAACGAATACGGCCGCGATTATAAAAAAATCAAGGAATGGTACGACGGATACGAAGTAAGTGATATTGTTCCACCCGATCCTAACCATGAAGAATTAAGAAACACAGGTAAATCACCTGAAAGCAATAGATATTATTTATATAGCCCTTTGTCTGTCGTTGAAGCAGTCAGCACAGGTTCGATAAAGGATTATTGGAACAAAACCGAGACATATGAGGCTCTTGCAGAATTCATCAGAAAAGATTATGACGGACTTAAAGAAGCCGTTACATTGCTGATGGATGGTGCAAGACTGAAAATTGATACTTCTACATATCAGAATGATATGACTACCTTTACAGGTAAAGATGATGTTTTGTCACTTCTAATTCACCTTGGTTATCTCGGATATGATGACGAAACAAGTGAGGTATACATTCCCAATAAGGAAATACTGGATGAGTTTTATTCATCTACAAAAAGCAGTGAATGGGTTGAAAGCTTTAAGTCTTTTGAAATATCTCTGGAGCTGCTTAGAGCAACATGGGAAAAAGACTCAGATAAGGTTGCAGCATTAATAGAAGAAGCTCATGATCTGGCCGGCAATAAGACTTATAATGAAGAAGCAGCCTTGAGCTATGCAATTCAATATGCATACTATGCTGCACAGAAGTATTACACAACAATTCTTGAGATGGATTCCGGAAAGGGGTTTGCGGATATTGTTTTTATCCCTTCACCTAAATATCCGGATAAACCAGCAATGGTCATAGAACTAAAGTACAATAAGGATATAGAAACAGCCTTGGATCAGATTAAGCGACAGAATTATCCTGACAGATTAACGCATTACAAAGGTAATATTTTACTTGTGGGGATAAATTATGATAAAGACACTTCAAATCATAGTCAAAATTACAAACATCATTCATGCGTTATAGAAACAGCATAGATATTAGATTTCTAATCAGATAGGTGTTCTGCAATATTGCAGGGCACCTTTTATGAACAAGAGACATAACAATTGCATATAACATTAACCTTGAAATATATGAGGTTTATTTATATAATTTTTTTGTCTGTGCTGAAAGCACAGAGCCGGGAGGTGCAGTTATGTCATTAAAACGGATACTTGCCGTTTTGGCACTAGTTTTAATAGTCATATTGCTTGTGATGCTTTTGTTTTTTGCCTTTACGGGTGCGAAAAAAGAGTATATCCTGGCGGTTCTGTTTTGTCTGATCGTGATACCAACGGTTATATATATTTTCATCTGGTTCACGGGTCTGACTAAAAAATAATATTTTTGATGCTTCGGTCACGAATCTCTCACAGCGGTTCAACCGCCCGGTCTTCGGATGCGAGTCTTTTACTTTTGCTGCTTAGTAAGTAAGAAATTAAGAAGAATTCGTGCAAGAGATCGGTATGTGTCAAAAAGGTGAGAAGCATCAGTAGTGTCCATATGGATACTATCCCTTTAGGAGGATTTTTATGGTTCGAGCAATCGTAGGTGCAAACTGGGGAGACGAAGGAAAAGGCAAGATTACTGACATGCTTGCAGAGTCTTCTGACATCGTTGTACGTTTTCAGGGCGGTGCAAATGCAGGTCATACCATCATTAACAACTATGGCCGTTTTTCTCTTCACCTTCTTCCAAGCGGTGTGTTCTATGATCACACAACTTCAGTACTTGGTAATGGCGTGGCATTAGACATTACAAAGTTCGTTTCCGAGCTTAAGTCAATAGTTGACGCAGGAGTTCCCACACCTAAGATACTTGTTTCTGATCGCGCACAGGTTATGATGCCCTATCATGTACTTTTTGACAGCCTTGAAGAGGCAAGACTTGCAGGAAAGAGCTACGGTTCCACAAAGTCCGGCATCGCTCCTTTCTTCTCTGACAAGTTTGCAAAGATCGGTCTTCAGGTAAATGAGCTTTTCGATGAAGAGGTTCTCACTGACAGACTTCATAAGGTTGTTGAGATGAAGAATGCTACACTCCGTGAGCTTTATCATGCACCTGAGCTTGTATATGAGGATCTTCTTGCAGAGATGCACAAGCAGAGAGACCTCATCGCACCTTATGTAACAGATACTTCAAAGTTCCTGAGAGAGGCTCTTAAGGCAGGTAAGACTGTTCTTCTGGAGGGTCAACTTGGAACCATGAAGGATCCGGATCACGGTATCTATCCGATGGTTACTTCAAGCTCAACACTTGCAGCTTACGGTGCAGTTGGTGCAGGTATTCCTCCATATGAGATTAAAGATATAATTGCTGTTACAAAGGCTTATTCTTCAGCGGTAGGTGCAGGTGACTTCGTTTCCGAGCTTTTCGGAGATGAGGCAGAGGAGCTTCGTAAGAGAGGCGGAGACAAGGGCGAGTACGGTGCAACTACAGGCCGTCCAAGAAGAGTAGGCTGGTATGATGCAGTTGCTTCAAAGTACGGCTGTCAGCTCCAGAGCGCAACCGAGGCTGTCCTTACTGTACTTGATGTACTTGGCTATCTTAAGGAGCTTAAGGTTTGTACAGGTTATGAGATAGACGGAAAGGTGACTACAGATTTCCCTGTAACACCGCTCCTTCATAAGGCAAAGCCTGTTTATGAAACGCTTCCGGGATGGAACTGTGATATCCGCGGTATCACTGATTATGAGGATCTTCCTAAGGAGTGCAAGGACTATATCGATTTCATCGAGAAGCAGATTGAAACACCGATCACCATGGTTTCCAACGGTCCTGAAAGACACGCAATACTTAAGAGAACACCGAAGATCTAAAACAGAGAAAGCTTCCTGGTGGATATATTTATAGTATGATAATACGAGACTGATCGGATATGATGTCCGATCAGTCTTTTTATATCTGCCCGGGATTATAATTGTGAGAGTCATAAGGCTTTGTGCGGATCAAAAGAATTCGTATGGTTTCTATGGCTTGTTAAGAATTCTACAACTTCTTTTTGACATAATATTAACAAAAATGTATAATATTTTTCAAAGGGTCTAAAGGGAAATAGGTGATTATTACTTGTTCGAAAGACCACATTGACAATAAAAATCTTTAAGTAATTATTGAGGGTTATTATGGCTAAAAAAGATATTTCACAGGCAGTCATCCAGAGACTTCCGAGGTATTATCGTTATCTTGAGGATCTTATGGATCAGGGCATTGAGCGTATTTCTTCAAGTGAGCTCAGTAAGCGTATGAAGCTCACTGCTTCTCAGATCAGACAGGATCTGAACAACTTTGGAGGTTTCGGACAGCAGGGTTATGGATATAACATCAAGAATCTCCATGATGAGATAGCCAAGATTTTAAACATTGACAATGAACATGAAATGATCATTGTCGGTGCCGGACATCTCGGACAGGCTCTTGCCAACTATACAAATTTCCGTAAGAGAGGATTTATCGTTAAGGCCATTTTCGATAAGGATCCAAGCATTATCGGCAATATGGTAGGAGAGATTCAGATCCAGTCCATGGACAAGCTTGAAAGTGTCATCAGAGAGAATGATATAAAAATGGCTGCAGTTTGTATCCCTAAGGGCCCGGCGATAAAAGTAGTTGAGCAGCTTATAGATGCAGGAATTGTGGGAATATGGAATTTTGCCCATGTAGACCTTGATGTTCCTGATAATATTGTTATTGAGAATGTTCATCTTTCAGAGTCACTTATGAGACTCAGCTATCGTATGGGCGAGGCTCTTGAAGATTAAACGATTGATAGGATTCAGTTATGATCATAGGAATCGGAACTGATCTTATCGAGATCAGTCGTATAAAAAATACAAGAAGAAACAAAACTGTAGAACGTATTTTTTCCGAAGACGAGCGTCGGCAGGCATCTGACAAAGATTCGATGCTTGCCGGCGATTTTGCATGTAAGGAATGTATAGTCAAGTGCTTCGGTACAGGGTTTACTGCGGGAATCAGGCCTTCTGAGATTGAAATCCTAAGGGATGAAAAAGGAAAACCCTATGCTGTTCTACACGGTAATGCACAAAAGAAATTCGAAGAGCTTGGCGGAAAAACCATACATTTATCTATAACCGACACAAAAGATCTGGTGTCGGCATTTGCAGTAATGGAAGGGTGAGACATCCTGTATAGTATATTCATATCTTTCATTTACACTAAACAATTTTGTTGAAGTCATGACCCTTTTGGGTCAGAATCATTGACTGCCAAAGTACGAATCTGCTGGATTTAAGTACGTGGTATGGGTCAAAAAGGAGAGACCATGCAGATAGTGACAGATGCTTCAAAGTTTTATGCCTATATTCCGAAAAGACTTGAGGACAGTCACAAAGGCACCTATGGGAAAGTTCTTATAGTTGCAGGAAGCAAAGGGATGAGCGGAGCAGCCTATCTTTCGGCTTTGGCTGCTTACCGGACCGGAGCCGGACTTGTCAAGTTTCTCACACATAAGGATAATCGTCTGATCCTTCAGACACTGCTGCCGGAAGCCATTTTCGAAGGCTATGATGAGGAAACGGATCTTCAGGAAATATCTGAGAGGAATGCAGTCTGGGCGGATGTTATGGTGCTGGGACCCGGTATGGGAACGACCGATCTCAGCAAAGATATGGTGGAAGAGATATTAAACGCTGTGTCTGATAAATGGGGTGACAAGGCAGAAGAAAAGCATCCGCTTCTTATAATAGATGCAGATGGCCTCAACATCATAAGTTCAATGCCTCATCTCAAAGATAAATTGAAGTCCGTGGCGGAAGAAATCCCGGTGGTTATCACCCCGCATCCCATGGAGATGAGCCGGTTGGCAGAGTGTGAAATATCGGAAGTGGTTAAAAACCCGGAATACTATGCAGAGACTGTTTCCGGAGAGTTTGGTCTGATAACAGTCATGAAAGGTTCACAAACCTTGATATGTGATGCACAACATGAAGCCATGTTTAAAAATACAAAAGAAAGTCCTGCTCTCAGTAAAGGCGGCTCCGGAGATGTTCTGAGCGGCACCATTGCAGGCTTATACGCCTTGATGAGACCATCTGTATCTCTTGAGATAGCTCTAAATCCGATGGAAATCGCATACAGAGCCGCAGTTGCCGCAGTACTCATCCATGCCGAAGCCGGAAGAGAAGCCGCACTTACTTTTGGAGTCAACGGAGTCCTTGCCCGGGATACCGCAGATAAACTCGGAACTGTATTGGACAGAATAAGAATAGAGTAACATTGTAGGGGGTAAGACAGACCCATATTTCCAAAATAGGATTACGAGTCAATGTTAAGTCCGATTATCCATGACTCATATCCCTCTTGATTCTATTTGTATTTTACGTTATAGTACTAGAGTTTGATTTATAAAAAGTCCGCTTCGGGAGTGAAATATACTCCGGAGACCGAGAATTTAGTTATTTATGATATGAGGAGAAAGATATGTCAGGACATTCAAAATTTTCTAATATTAGAGCAAAGAAAGAAAAGAATGATGCTGCTAAGGGCAAAATTTTCACTATGATCGGCCATGAGATTGCGCTTGCTGTTAAAGCCGGCGGTCCTGACCCTTCCAACAACTCTAAGCTTGCAGCTGTTATCGCAAAGGCTAAGGCAAATAACATGCCTAACGATACTATCAATAATGGTATCAAGAAGGCTGCCGGATCCATGGAGGCAGATAACTTTGAAGAGCTTCAGTACGAGGGCTATGGTCCTAACGGTGTTGCTCTTATCGTAAAGGTACTTACAGATAACAAGAACCGTGCAGCTGCAGATATTCGTTCCGCTTTCACAAAGGGAAAAGGATCTCTTGCAACACAGGGCGCAGTTTCCTTCATGTTTGATGAGAAGGGACAGATCATCCTTGATAAGGAAGCTATGGATGATCTTGATAAGGATTTTGATACTCTTATGGATATGGCTATCGAAGCTGGTGCTGAAGATATCCAGGATGAGGAAGATTCTTATGTAATATACACAGATCCTGCAGATTTTGATGAGGTTCGTGCCAATATCGAGAAGCAGGGTATCCCTATGGCTGAGGCTGATGTAGTTATGGTTCCTCAGAACTACGTATCAGTAACTGACCCTGAGGCAGTGAAGGGACTTCGCAGAACTCTTGATCTTCTTGATGCATCTGAGGATGTTCAGAATGTTTACACCAACTGGGAAGAGGAGAACGACGACAGCGTTCAGTAATCATCTATAAAAATATATCCCCGCGCATCGGGTTATTCCGATGTGCGGGGATTTTTTAGTTCTCAGTCAGAATTCCACCGGGTGGAATTCTACCCGGTGGAATTCTATTGAAGTTTATGCAGTTCAGTGCTCCGTCATATTATTAGGTTCAACGGTAACGGACCAGTTCTGGTGGTAGATTACGAATCCGGGGGCAGCATTAGGCACCTTCTTGAGATTCTTCCTAATGGTATAGTCTACTTCGACCTTCTGGTCGTTACGGTGAGAAGAGTAGTAGGCTGCCAGTCCTGCGGCTTCGATGAACAGTCTGTCGGGAATCTCCTCCATGTTCTGTCCGCCGGTTTTTACGATAACATGGGAGCCGGCAACATTTTTTGCATGGAACCAGAGGTCTCCGCCGTCACCTATTTTGAAAGTGACATCTTCGTTCTGGTAATTGTTCTTACCCACAAATATCTCATAGCCGTCTTCAGAAACAAAGTGATAGGGTTTTGATTTGCGCTGAAGCTTGGCTTTTTCTTTTCCCTGAACCTTATGGATGAAACCATAATCGCTCATTTCTCTTCTGATATCCTGAAGATCCTCTTCACTTTCAGCAATATCAAGGGAAGTCTGTATTGACTCCAGATGTTCAAGCTCAAGCCTGGTTTCTCTGAGCTGAACGGTGACATTTTCCTTTGTGCGCTTAAGCTTGTCGTACTTTTCAAGGTAATGCTTTGCGTTCTCGGACGCTGTAAGATCCTTTTTGAGAGGTATTGTGATCTCTTCATTTGTATAGAAATTCTCACAGGTCAGATGATCCTCGCAGCCCGCCAGGGAATAGCCATAAGTGTGAAGAAGCTCTCCGTATACACGGAATTTATCCATTCCCTCAGTATCTTTAAGCTGCTTTTCCTGGATATTAAGCTTCTTTGAGGTACGTTCCATAAGAGTATTAACCACTTTTCTGAGATCAGTGGACCTCTGGCGCATACGCGAACTCTTATCCTTTTCACTGTAGAACTGAGTGATGACTTCGCTCATAGATGAGAAGTGACGCACTTCGTACTTGGTATCCTCCGCATATATGGAAAGATTGAAAGCCGAAAAGTCTGAGGGTACTCCGTCTTTGTAAATGATCACAGGATCCGGTTTGGAAAGAGAAACGGTTTCCCTGATTATGCTATAAAATGCATTGTAAAGTCTTTCCAATGCATCAGGATCCAGACAATTGGCTGAAAGATCCGGATCCACACGGCTCACGTGACAGATCTCTGAAGCAGTAAGAGGACTTAGACCTGTTATGCCATGGAACAGAGCCTTGAAGGCGGGCTCCGGAGTGTTCTTTATAAGAGCTGCAAATGTTTCCTTATCAAGTTCCAAGGGATTCTTTTTATCTCCTGAATCCGGTATGAAATATGGTCTGTTAGGCAATACTTCCCTGACAGAGGATTGTGAAACGGAAATACGTTTTACGGAATCAATGATTGTCCGGTCCTCTCTGAAGAGTATGAGATTTGAATATTTCCCCATCAATTCAACGGACAGGTAACGTTTTCCTAAATCCCCCATTTCGTCCAGATGTTCAATCTCAAAAATGATAACTCTTTCAAGCCCGTCTTTATCCAGAGTCTGGTCGGGCTGGATAACATTAAGGATGGCACCGTTTCCTATGTGTTTCCTGAGGGCCATACAAAATGTTGGTACTGCCATGGGAGACAGCTTCTTTTCTTCTGTAAGTATACATAGTGGAAGAGATGGATTTACAGAGATCTTTAAACGATAATTATCCTTCTGATTTCTAATAGTTAAGTCAATCTCATCTTTTTCAGGCTGTGTGATTTTGGAAATTTTACCGCCGATTAAAGTTTCCCGAAACTCCTTAACGGTTGCAGATACAACCAGGCCATCGTATGCCATTGGACTAACCTTCCTTCCGTGATTTCTTTAACTTTACTTATTTTTACAGGTAGACTATAATTTATAACAAATGTTCGGAAAAGACAAGCCGCAGACAGGGGCACCAATTTCCGACATATCAAAAAATAATATATGTGATCAAAGGGGTATGTTATGGATTTAAAAAGTATGACCGGATTTGGCAGATGTGAGATATCCAATGATATTTATCGTTTGTCGGTTGAAGTTAAGTCGGTTAATTCCCGTTTTCTTGATCTTAACATCAAGATGCCGAAAAAGTTCAATGCTCTTGAAGCTGATATCCGTAATACTATCAAGGAGTATATTTCCCGTGGAAAGGTTGATCTTTTCGTTACTTATGAAGAGTTTTCGGAAGGTTCAAAATCTTTACGCCTCAATATGGATCTGGCCAGAGAGTATCTTGAGGCCATTCGTAAGATAAGCAGCGAACTGGGTGTGGATGATAATGTTAAAGTAACGAACATTGCCAATCTGCCGGATGTGCTTGTTATCTCTGAGGAATCTGAAAATGATGATGAGCTTTGGAACAGACTTAATCCTGCCTTACGTAAAGCATTATCTGATTTTGTTGATACCAGAGTTCGGGAAGGTGAAAATCTTAAAGTTGATCTTCTTGGGAAGCTCGATGAAATGGAAGCTATCGTCGAAAGAATCGATGAGAGATCACCTGAGATTGCTGCAGCATTTGAACAAAAGCTTCGTACAAAGGTGGAAGAGTTGCTGGGATCTGCAGGAATCGATGAATCCCGCATAGTGCAGGAAGTCACCATGTATTCAGACAAGACCTGTACCGATGAGGAGAGGGTACGTCTCCACAGTCATATTAAGAATATGAGAGAGAAGCTCGAAAAAGGCGGCTCTGTGGGAAGAGAACTTGATTTCCTGGCACAGGAGATGAATCGGGAGGCCAATACAACCCTCAGCAAGGCAAATGATCTTATTATTTCAGATGATGCTATCGGACTCAAAACTCTTATAGAAAAGATAAGAGAGCAGATTCAGAATCTGGAGTGATTCAGTTAAATCATGATTTATACCTGTTAACGAAAATGATTTCCACTATATTCATGGTATGACCGGTAAACGCAGGTTGATTTCATTCATTACGATCAGATGAATGCGTTTGCAGGTATACAGAGAGAAATATGGTGTGAAAGATACTTTTCATCGCTGTTTGTGCCGCTTACTGAAAGCGGCGGAATGGAGATTTAAATGAATAAAGGATCACTGGTTGTTGTATCTGGCTTTTCCGGTGCGGGCAAAGGCACTCTTATGAAGAACCTGCTTGCCAAGTATGATAACTACGCTTTATCAATTTCCTGTACCACACGTAAGCCGAGAGAAGGAGAGCTTGACGGACGTGAGTATTTCTTCAAAACAAAGGAAGAGTTTGAAGAAATGATCAAAAACGATGAACTCGTGGAGTACGCACAGTATGTAGATAACTACTATGGCACTCCAAAAGAGTTTGTTTGGTCTCAGCTAGATGCGGGAAAGGATGTGCTTTTGGAGATAGAAATCCAGGGCGCTCTCAAGATCAAAGAGAAGTTCCCGGATGCGGTACTTGTCTTTATCACAACTCCTTCCGGAGAAGAGTTGAAGAGCCGTCTTATAGGAAGAGGGACAGAGGCTCCGGAAGTTGTGAAAAAGCGACTAGAGAGAGCTGTTCAAGAGTCTGAAGGCGTGGAAGCCTACGATTATATTTTAATAAATGATGATATTGACACATGCACCGAAAAATTGCATAATCTCATTCGTGCTCAGCACGAAAGAGCGGCTCAGCATATTGATATCATTGAAAATGTGAGAAAAGATCTTAGGAGGATAGAAGATGTCACAGCAAACATATAATGACCTGATCGATGCAGCTAACAATACCAATGCCATTCAGGATGACACCGATAAACTTGTAGAAAGCAGATATTCTGTTGTTATCGCAAGCGCAAAGCGTGCAAGACAGCTGATCGATGGTGCGGAGCCTGTTCTCCCTGTAGATCCCAGCAGAAAGCCACTCTCAATTGCGGTAGAGGAGCTTGCAAAGAATGCCATAACCATCAAGCGTGGAACTGAGGTAGAGGACGAGATCAGAACCAATGCTGTTGAAAAGCGTTTTGATTTTGCAACAGAAGAGTATGATGAGGAAGATGATGGTACATCTGAGATAATTGACAATTCACCTTCAGCTTCATCAGAAGATGACTATAATTCAGACAGCGAAGCATAAGTATGAAGATACATATGATATCTCTCGGTTGTGATAAAAACCGGGTTGATAGTGAAAAGATGCTCAGTAATCTGCTTGAGAAGTATCCCGGATCAGAGATAACCGATGATCCTGCAGAGGCTGATATCGCTATCATAAATACCTGTTCTTTCATCGGAGATGCAAAGGAAGAGAGTATAAATACCATTATTGAAATGGGTGAATATAAGCAGTCGGCGAATCTTAAGAAAATCATAGTCGCCGGCTGTTTAGTTGAGCGCTATAAAGACCAGATCAGGAAGGAACTGCCTGAGGTTGATGAGGTCATGGGCATAAGTGACTACGTGGACAAGCTTGATGTTCAGCTTGCCCGTGTTGATAATGCTGACAATTACACCTCATACCTGAAGATTGCCGAAGGCTGTGATAAGTATTGTACTTATTGTATCATTCCTTCATTAAGAGGTCATTATCGTTCTGTTCCCATGGAGCATCTTGTAGAAGAAGCTAAGATGCTTGCAGAAAGAGGAACTAAGGAACTTATCCTTGTAGCACAGGAAACAACCTTATATGGAAAGGATATTTACCATAAAAAGGCTCTTCCTGAACTTCTGAAAAAGCTTTCAGAGATAGAGGGTATCGAGTGGATACGTATTCTCTATTGTTATCCGGAAGAAATCGATGATGAACTTATCGCTGCTATCCGTGATAATAAAAAGGTTGTTCATTATCTTGATATACCTATACAGCATGCCTCGGATCATATTCTTGAGAACATGCACAGAAAGACAAGACAGGCTGAGCTTAAGGAGAAGATAGCAGCACTTCGTAAGGCTATACCGGATATAGTCCTGAGAACCACTCTTATTACGGGATTCCCGGGAGAAACGGAAGAAGACTTTACCATCCTGAAGGATTTTGTAAAGGAAATGCGTTTCGACAGGCTTGGAGTATTTCCATATTCTCAGGAAGAGGGTACTGCCGCAGCAGAAATGAAACCTCAGATTCCGCAGAAGATTAAGCTTCAGCGTCAGGACGAGATAATGAAGCTTCAACAGGGTATCGCTTTTGAAAAGGCAAGAGAACAGATTGGTCGGGAGCTTAGGGTTATCATTGTGGGCTACGATCCTGAAAACAATATGTATCTTACCCGTTCATACATGGATAATCCTGACATTGACAGCCTTGTTTTTGTTGATGCAGGAGATTATAACAATAAAGTTTCCGGTGATATGATCGACTGCCGCATTATTGATGCTGACGGTTATGATTTGATTGGGGAGCGTATCTGATGAATTTACCAAATAAACTGACTTTACTTCGTGTTGTAATGATTCCGGTTTTTGTGTTTCTGCTTCTTTTTGAAGAGGGCACTGATCAGAATATGCGTATAGCAGCTTTGGTAGTGTTTTGTCTTGCTTCATTCACGGATTTTCTGGATGGACAGATAGCACGCCGTCAGAATCTGGTTACTGATTTTGGAAAGTTTATGGATCCATTGGCGGATAAGCTGTTGGTGTGTTCTGCCCTGATATGTCTTATTGAGCTTGATCAGCTTCCTGCCTGGTATGTCATCATCATTATAGCCAGGGAGTTCATTATTTCGGGCTTCAGACTGGTAGCTGCCGACAACGGAATCGTCATAGCAGCTTCCTGGTGGGGAAAATTCAAAACGGTATTTCAGATGTTTACCGTAATCCTTCTGATTATAAATATTTCGGAATTGGAAGTAATCACAAATATATTTGCAGCCATTGCTTTGATCCTGACTATAGTATCTTTGGTGGATTATATGGTGAAAAACATTCGGGTTATCACAGAAGGCGGAATGTAAAGCTGATAAGATGCAAATCTGTATGTCATCTATAAACAGTGATACTCCACGTTTATTAATGAAAGTTATAGGTTTTATCTTTGAGTCGTGTATTTCAGCGGCTTACGGCTTTGGGAGAGGTTTATTATGATCTTTTCAAAAAATATGTTTTGGGGCAGACATGCTGCGGAGCATAAGAAATATATACTGGATAACCTCCGAAAGAAACATTTTCAACCCGGAGCATATGTTATAATTGAAGCCCAAAGCCCTAACCTGTATGAGATATATAATCAGGCTATGTTTTTAAATCCAAAGCTTGATACAGAAAATGTCGAGATACTTGGCATAGGTTATGGGTACAAAGATGCAGTGGATTGTGTCACAAAGATGATACTGGCCAGAAAAGATATTTAAACTAAACCATTATACAAGGAGGAATTGATGATTGTCCTGACGATATTAAAAGTCATAGGCGGCATACTCCTCCTTTTTTTGTTGCTGATCCTACTGCTTTTGGCAGTTGTTCTGTTTGTTCCCATCAGATATGCCTCCGATGGCTATAAAGGTGAAGAACTTACAGATTACCGTATTGTTTTCAGAGCTGACTGGCTTATGAAAATACTACGCTTTAAGGCTGTGTACACGGATAACGGGTTAGAGCTGCTTTTGAAGCTGTTTTGGATAACTCTCATGAAATCTCCGGAAGAGGATGAACCTCAGGAGGGATCAGAAGATTTGAGAGAAGAGGATTTGGAAGAGACAGATTCCCCGGAGGATGAAGCTCGGGAGGAAACAGAAATTCTGAGAGAAACGGAGTCAATGGAAAAAACGGAACTCCGGATGGAAGCGGTGCAATCAGATATCTCGAAAATAGAGCCGGAGAATTTAGAAACTTGCCGGGAAGGAAACGACCAGGCAGACAGTGTTTTAGAAAAGGCAGAAGAAACAGGTTCGGACGAGGATCAAATCGCAGAAGACATCGAAGAATCATCGGATGATATTGAACCTGATAAGGAGAAAGAACCTGACGGCACTTCGGAGCAAAGCCCTGAGCAGGCACCAGATAGCAAAAAGTCCAATAACAGACATATAATAGAAAAAACACTTTTAGAGAAAATAAAAGAGCAATTTACAGCATTTCTTGGTAGAATAAAGGATGTTGTTAAGAAGATAAACATAATTAGAGAACAGATTAACGATCCGGAAAATCAAATGGCAGTTAGGCTTCTTGTCAAAAATGTCCGATACCTCATAAAACACTATAAATTCAGAGTGCTGAAAGGACATTTTGCATATGGTTCCGACGATCCTGCAAATGTGGGGCAGGTCATGATGTATCTTAGTATTCTGCATCCGGTATATGGAAGGAATTTCCAAATTGAACCGGTATTTGACAGACCTGTCATGAAGGGCGATATGTATTTTAAAGGACATATCAGGCTGATTCATCTTTTGGTTTCGATTGTTGAACTTTTGTTAAATAAAAAAATCCGACTGGTAGTCGCAAACCATTTCAAGGGGGATAATGATGGCTGAAAATAACAATAATAATGTACAGAATATTTTGGATACTCTTTTCCAGGGTATGGATGGTTTTGTAAATTCAAAGACAGTTGTGGGCGAGCCCGTTAAGGTTGGCGATGCAACATTGATCCCGCTTATTGAAGTCAGCTGTGGCATGGGAGCAGGAGGATTTGTAAAGCCTAAAGAGACTAAAGAGGGAGAAGGCGGTGCTGGTGCATTGAGCTCAAAGATCACACCTACAGCTGTTCTTATATTACAGGGTGGCAATACAAAGCTCATTAATATCAAGAATCAGGATGCGATGACAAAGATTCTGGACATGATTCCTGAGGCGATAGATAAGATAACCGGCGGGAACAGAGTCTCAAGGGAAGCTCAGGCTGCTGCTGACAAAATAGCTGATAATGCTGAAGAAACATATATGGTGGATGAGATTTGATTTTTACAATAGGTAAGGACATCCCTTAGCTGTAATCTGGTTTGATTCGGTCATCTTCCGATGATGCAGATTTACATTTTTTGATTAAATAGGCGGCTTGGCAATTATTGACAATTTTAGTCCTCACATTTAAAGTTTTTTTTGTAAAATAAAGCTTGCATTATAGAATGATATTTGATAGTATATTCAAGTCGCGAATTCAGATGTGCATCTGATTCGATTATTGTGAAAGGGAGGTGCAACCATGGCAAAATGCGCAGTTTGTGAGAAGGCAGTTCACTTCGGAAATAAGGTAAGCCATTCACATAGAAGATCAAACAAGATCTGGAAGGCTAACGTTAAGTCAGTCAGAGTTATGGTAAATGGCGGTACAAAGAAGATGTATGTATGTACTTCCTGCTTAAGATCTGGCAAGGTTCAGCGTGCAATCGGTACATCTAAGACTGTTGAAGCAAACGCTTGATTCAGGATCGTCTAGTTGATGTATGATAGGGTATTACGAGAGCATTTTCGTAATACCCTTTTTTCATGCAAGAGTGCTCGCTTGTTAACGTCAGGCCAAAGTAAGAGTGCATGGTTATAATATATATGTTATAATCAAAAGACATGGGTACATCTGAAAGTCAGTATCAAAGGATGTGCAGTATGTTAATGTGTGATTTTAACTGAAGCGTTTTATTTATATCAAATAAGATATTTCTGGAGGTACTTTATGAAAGGAACAATTGCATCCAAGCTGGGTGAAATTCAAATCAATCCTGATGTTATTGCTACCTATGCAGGAACTACCGCGATAGAGTGTTTTGGAATCGTTGGTATGGCTAAAGTGTCATATCAGTCCGGCGGTCTTGTAAAGCTTCTTAAGAGAGAGAGTATTACAAAGGGCATCATGGTAAGGATTGAGGATAATGAAATCCTTTTGGACTTTCATGTCGTCGTTTCTTATGGTGTCAGCATCCAGGCTGTAGCCGACAACCTTATCGAAAACGTAAGATACAAAGTTGAAGAGTATACCGGTATGAAGGTAAAGAATGTAAAGATTTACGTAGAAGGCGTAAGAGTAATTGATTAATGTACCGGTTTTAAAGGAGGAATTACCTGTGGGTAATCAGATTGATGCGAAAAAGTTACAGGATGCTTTTCTTGCAGCCGCAAATAATCTAAATGTTAATAAGGAATACATCAACGAGCTCAACGTATTTCCTGTTCCGGACGGTGATACCGGAACCAATATGACCATGACCATCATGTCAGCTGCAAAGGAAGTGGCTGCCATTACAGATCCGACCATTGAGAACGTAGCAAAGGCTATGGCCAGCGGTTCACTCCGTGGAGCAAGAGGAAATTCAGGCGTTATATTAAGCCAGCTCATCAGAGGTTTCACAAAAGAGATACGTGAGAATTCTGAGTCAGGTTATATTGATGGTCTTACTCTTGCAAGAGCCTTTAACCGTGCGGTTGAGACTGCTTATAAGGCGGTAATGAAGCCTAAAGAAGGTACGATTCTTACCGTGGCCAAGGGAATGGCTGATCGTATCACAGAAGTATCTGTATCAGAAGAAGATATCGTCAAGATGCTTTCAGATGTAATAGCTTATGGAGATGAAGTTCTTGCCAAAACTCCGGAGATGCTTCCGGTACTGAAAGAAGCAGGTGTTGTTGATTCCGGCGGACAGGGACTTATGACTGTGGTAAAGGGTGCACTTTCCATCGTAAAGGGTGAGAAGCTTGACATAAATGTTAAGGATCTTGAACTTGATGTAAACCCTGCTGCAGCGCCTGTAAGTGAAAGAAAATCCAGAGGGGACATTTCAACAGCTGAGATTAAATTCGGCTATTGTACAGAGTTTATGGTTAACGGAGACCATGAATTTACAGATGAAGAGGTTGATGGTCTCAGAGACTGGCTGAACGGTGTAGGTGACTCTATCGTTTGCTTCTCTGATGAAAATGTCATTAAGGTTCATGTACATACAAACCACCCGGGTGATGCCTTTGAGAAGGGTCTCAGCATGGGATACCTTTCAAAGATGAAGGTTGACAATATGAGACTTGAGCACAACGAAGTGCTCATTAAGGATGCGTCAAAGATCGCCGCAGAGGAAGCCCCTTCAAAGAAGGATGATAAAGCGGAGGCTGTAAGCAATGAACCGATGAAGGATTTCGGATTCATATCGGTATCTGCAGGTGCCGGTCTTACAGAAATCTTTAAGGGAGTCGGTGTTGACTACGTTATCGAAGGCGGACAGACCATGAACCCTTCAACCGAAGACATTATAAACG
The DNA here is from genome assembly GCF_000701645.1 of Oribacterium sp. FC2011. Taxonomy (NCBI): domain Bacteria; kingdom Bacillati; phylum Bacillota; class Clostridia; order Lachnospirales; family Lachnospiraceae; genus Oribacterium; species Oribacterium sp. FC2011. Next base: position 17,303 of record NZ_JNJM01000001.1, on the reverse strand, counting down.
CCTGTGAGAAGGTTAATGCCAAGACCGTTTTCGTTTTACCTAACAATAAAAACATTATTCTTGCAGCAAATCAGGCTAAAGCAATTGTTGAGGACAAAACCATCATGGTTGTTCCTACAAAAACCATTCCTCAGGGAATATCCGCTATGATAAGCTTCAGTCCGGATATGACCGCAGCTGAAAACTTTGAAGCCATGAAGGATGCTTCAGAATATGTAAGTTCTGCTGAGATCACCTATGCTGTCCGTAATACTACGATAGACGGCCATGCAATAGAGGAAAACGATATCATGGCTCTGGGTGATGAAGGACTTCTTTCTGTCCAGAAGGATATAGGAAAAGCTGTGGAGGAAGCAGTTTCAAAGATGGTAAACAGCGAGTCTGAGATTATTACCATTTATTACGGACTTGATGTAAAAGAGGAAGATGCAGAAAAGCTTGCCGGAGTCATCCGTAAGAAGTACCCGTCCCTGGAGACAGAGCTTCAGTTTGGCGGCCAGCCGATATACTACTACTTCCTTTCAGTAGAATAGGCATTAATATCTTGAAGATGTGTAGTTTGGATTTGCCGACACTATCACTGCTTCAGCCAATGTGATCAATATTTTCGCTCCTGAGATTACTCGGGAGCGATTTTAAGTTCACTCTAAGGCTGTGGAATATGTAATGATCTAAACCAGGTACACTGAAATCCTACAGTTAAGGCTAAGGAAATACCTATATAGAAAGAATGGAACTAAAAGATCTTAAGGGCATAGGTCCGAAAACAGAAAAACTATATAATAAGCTCGGAATATATTCAGTTAATGACTTGCTGTATTTTTTTCCCAATACATATGTGAGCTTTCATAAACCTGTCCCCATCGGAAATCTTCAGGAGGGTGAAGTACAGGCGGTGACAGGCATGCTGGAAAAAGATGCGGCTGTAGTCAGAGTTCACGGGCTCCTTATGACCAGTGTGTATCTAAAGGATATTTCCGGACGACTCAGGATAACCTGGTTCAATGCACCCTTTCTCCGGACTACCCTGAAAGCCGGTTCAATGTTTGTTTTTATGGGAAAGGTTGGCAGTTACAATGGTCAGAAAACCATGAACCAACCAAAAATCTTTTCTCCAGAAGCTTATGAGAAAAAGGTTGATACTCTGGAACCTGTTTACAGCCAGGTGAAGGGATTGTCCAATGCCTCCATAGTTAAAGCAGTCAGTCAGGCCATAGAGGTGGCTGAATATAAAGAAGATTTTGTACCGGTCGCCATAAGATACAACAGACAACTAATGGAAATGAAGGATGCTGTGGCACATGTTCATTTTCCTGAAAATATAGAGGACTTTGAAAAGGCCAGAGGCCGTCTTGCATATAATGAACTCTTTTTATTTTCTTTGGCTCTTGTGAAGAAGAAACAGAATACGGAAGATCTGAAATCCTTCTTTAAGCTTACTCCGGATAAACGTGTAGATGATTTTTTAAAAAATCTTCCTTTTTCTCTGACAAAGGGTCAGTCCGAAGCCATTGAAATCATCAGGAATGATCTCTCATCAGGAATGATCATGAACCGGCTTCTTCAGGGGGATGTGGGTTCCGGAAAGACTATAGTTTCCTTCGCAGCCTGTCTTGAGACCGCATTGAACGGTTATCAGGCAGCTATTATGGCCCCCACAGAAATCCTGGCAGGTCAGCATTATGACAAAATGAAAAAGCTTCTGGAAGAAAATGACCTGAACCTTAAAACAGTACTGGTCACGGGTTCTCTTAAAGCGAAAGAGCGGCGGGAGATCTATGAGGAGATTGAGAATCATAAAGCAGATATAATCATCGGTACACATGCATTGTTTCAGGAAAAGGTTACTTATAAAGATCTGGCTCTGGTGGTTACGGATGAGCAGCACAGATTCGGAGTCAACCAGAGAAAGACGTTGAACGAAAAGGGAAGAAATCCCCATGTGCTGGTAATGTCAGCGACCCCCATCCCGCGTACTCTTGCAATGCTTATGTATGCGGACATGCAGGTCAGCCAGATAAAGGAGCTTCCTTCCAACAGGCTCCCCATAAAGAATGCTGTTGTTAACGAAGGCTATCGTCAGAAAGCCTATAAATTCATATACGATGAGATAAAGAAGGGACGGCAGGCCTATATCATTTGTCCTATGGTTGAAGAGAATGATATTCTTGACCTTGAAAATGTTACCGACTATGTTTCGAAGATCCGGAAGATTTTCCCTAAGGAAATAAAGATAGAAAAGCTTCATGGAAAAATGAAACCCAAAGAAAAGGATGACATAATGGAGCGGTTCCTCAAAAAGGAAATCGACATTCTTGTATCAACCACAGTTGTTGAGGTAGGCGTGGATGTGCCAAATGCTACAGTTATGATGGTTGAGAATGCAGAACGATTCGGACTTGCACAGCTTCACCAGCTCAGAGGTCGTGTTGGAAGATCCTCCCATCAAAGCTTTTGTATTTTTGTGGATACAGAGAATTCGAAAAAGTCAAAGGAAAGACTTTCCATACTTGCGTCCTCCAATGACGGTTTCCATATAGCAGAGGAGGATCTGAGACTGAGAGGCCCCGGAGACATATTCGGTATCAGACAGTCAGGTGCCCTGGATTTCAGTGTTGCAGACATATATCAGGATAAGGTACTTCTGCAGAAAGCATCGGAAGATGCAGTTTATGTATTTAAAACAGATCCGGGACTTTCCAATCCTGAAAACCTGGAACTTAGACAGGAACTTGATATGTTTCTGGAAGAAAGCTATGTGCTTTAATTAAAATAAAGTTCACAGATAAGTATTTCCTCAGTTGTAAATAATTCATTCTTAATGTAGAATCATTTCGCGATGATGTAACAGATAAGAAGAATAACCGTGTTGAGCTGTATATTGCGGCTATTAACGGCAAAGACAGTTGCACACAGAATGGAGTTAATATATGAGAGTTATTGCAGGAACTGCAAGAAGACTTTTACTTAAAACCATAGATTCAATGGACACACGCCCTACAACGGATCGTATCAAGGAAACCCTTTTTAATATGCTTCAGTTTGAGGTTCCCGGGATTGATTTCCTTGATCTTTTTTCCGGATCCGGAGGAATAGGTATTGAGGCTTTGTCCAGAGGTTCAAGGAGAGCGGTATTTGTGGAAAACAATCCAAAGGCGGTTGCATGCATACAGGAAAACATTGAGCACTGCCGCTTCGAGGACAGATCTCTGGTGATGGCTTCGGATTATATGTCAGCTTTAAACCGGCTGAATGGAAAAGGATATCATTTTGGAGTTGTTTTCATGGATCCTCCTTATAATAAGGGATTTGAGAGAAAAGCCATGGAACTCATGCATGATGCTGATTATGTTGATGACAATACCCTTTTTGTTATAGAAGCAGATATCAATGATGATATAACAGAAGACATAGCAAAAATGGGCTATGAGCTGCAAAAAGAGAAAACATATAAAACAAATAAACATGTTTTCTTCAAAAAACTTCAATAGTTTGGAAAATGTTGCTGTTTACAAGCGATAAGTTTACGTGCTATAAATATATACCGAGAAAGAAGAAAAGATATGATAGTGGGTGTTTATCCTGGTTCCTTTGATCCGATTACATATGGTCATCTTGACATTATAGAAAGAGCTTCGAAGATGGTTGATAAGCTGATAGTCGGAGTTCTCGTCAACAGCTCGAAAACTCCGTTGTTTTCGATGGATGAACGTGTTAAAATGATTGAGGATTTGACTCGGGATTATGGTAATGTCGAGGTAAGATCATTTGATGGCCTCACTGTAAACTTTGCAAGGGATTGCGGAGCTTCAGTTATGGTCAGAGGGCTTCGTGCAGTAACTGATTTTGAGTATGAACTTCAGCTTGCACAGACCAACAAGGTCATTGCGCCTGATATTGATACTATTTTCTTAACTACAAATCTTAAGTATTCTTATCTGAGTTCCAGTATGGTAAAAGAGATTGCCAGCTACGGCGGAATGATTCATGAATTCGTACCGGACTATGTAGAGAAAAAAATCAAAGAAAAATATAAAAAATAATATAAGGGTGGAATAGATATATGAGCAGAATAGAACAGTTAATTGGCGAGATTGAAGAGTACATTGACGGTTGCAAATTTCAGCCACTTTCAAATACAAAGATTCTTGTAAATAAAGAGGAGATGGAGGAGCTTCTGGTTGAGCTCAGACTCAGAGTACCTGATGAGATAAAGAAATATCAGAAGATCATTTCACAGCAGGATGCTATTCTTGCTGACGCAAAGAGTCAGGCAGAAGCAATGATCCTGGATGCCAAGCAGCAGACTGAGGAGATGGTTTCAGAGAATGAGATCATGCAGCAGGCATACAACAAGGCCAATGAGCTTGTTCAGCAGGCACAGGCACAGGCCGATCAGATCCTTGCCAATGCAACAGCAGAGGCAAACAGTGTGAAGGCCAGTGCTATTTCATATACAGATTCTATTCTTGCTTCTATAGAAGCTCTTATGAGTAATTCTATTTCTGAGCAGCATCAGAGATTCCAGGCTATTCAGGATAGCATGCAGAAGACCTACAGTGTTGTAGTAAGCAATCGAAGAGAGCTCAATAACGCTATGCAGTCTACACCATCACAGGCTCCTGTTGCTCCTATGGAGCCTCAGTATAATGATGAATATGCTGCGCAGGATGATTTTCAGCAGTAATCATTGGTGAGTCAGACTATTTTAGAAGCGTAAATGGTTTAAATCAAGGAATATAGTAATATCATGAAACGATATTTAAAGAGTACTTTATGAGAATAGGGTACTCTTTTTTGTGTGGTGTAATACCTTAGATAATTAATAAATATGACTTTACGAAATATTAAAATGTTCTGCTACCGGATATGGTGTATAATGACTTCAAATCTTTAATAATATTCTGTAAGAAAATCAGTAAACAGTTTTAAACCATAGGCCGGAGGAAATGTACATGCACTTGAATATATCGCTGGTGATCCGACTTTCAGGAGATAAAAGTACTGAATGCTTTGATAAATATAAACCTGTAGTGAGCAAGGGCGCAGACAATGATTATGCGTCTGATTTTACTGTGAAAATAATCAATCCGGAGCATCCCGGGGACTGCCCACGTAAATGTGATGTTATGGTGGTGACTGATGAAACGGATTTCCTCGCCGGACTTCCTTTTGGCGAAGACATTAAGCTTTATCCTGTTTATATAGGAGATTCTGAGGATGTGAAGGAACTCTTTCTGACAGGAAAAATCTACGATATATGGCCGGAAAATGAGGATGATGAAATAAGGAAGGTGCGCTTTGACAGGGTACTGCGCAGTATCAAGTCAGTTTACGATGCCTGGTTATATGAAAATATCCTGACCACCATAAACGATAGTGTTCCGGATATGATCTGGTTTAAGGATATGAATGGACTCCACTGGAGAGTTAATGATGCCTTCTGTGAGGCAGTCAATAAAACCAAAGATGACTGCCGCGGAAGAGATCATAGCTATATCTGGGGAGTTCCCATTGAGGAAGGGCTTGCCTGCCAGGATTCTGAGGAGCAGGTAATTAAAGCGGGACGAACCTGCGAGTTTGAAGAGCCTGTGAAAAAGGTGGAGGGGCTTAAGCTTTTTAAAGTATATAAGTCTCCTATCTATGACAGATTCGGAGATATCAGCGGAACCACGGGCATAGGACGTGATATAACGAATTTCAACAATATGGGACTTGAATTATCTCTGCTTGTTGAAAATATACCTATACCGATACTTATTCTCTCAACAGACAGAAAAACAGTCAGAATGAATGGATTGTTTGGGAATTCTTTTATCGGGGATATGGTGGTTCCGGAGTTGTTTGAATATGAAAAATGGAAGGATACACATCTGAGAACAACAGCTATCATCGAAGAAACAGATGAGACTGTCAGGTATGAGGCTTCTATAAAAATTGGCGGCAGAAAGCACTATTATGTGGTGAATGAAAAACGTATACGTGATTATTTCGGAAATACCTCGGGTTATTTCTGTTTCTTCCGTGACGTTACGGATGAGAAAGTATATGAAAAACACATCATTCGTATGGCCAATACAGACGCCCTTACCGGCTTATATAACAGAAGATATTTTTATGATTATATAAAAGAGCATTCGGCCAATGAGATGACACTTTTATACATGGATCTGGACTTTTTCAAGACTGTTAATGACACCTTTGGACACACCCGCGGAGATGAAGTTCTGAAGAAAACTGCCGATTTCATCAAAGATATATATGCTGACGGTATCGCCTCAAGACTGGGAGGAGACGAATACGCTGTGGTTCTCCTCAGGAAAATGGAGAAGAATGAATATACGAAGAAAGAGAAGCTTCTCCAGGAAAAAGTAAGATCTCTTTTCAGAAAAGATAATAAGGATTATTTAGGCGTAACCATAAGTGTGGGAATGATCGTTTCAGACGGAGCCTCAAGTGAAGGCAAGTTTGATATAGATGAGTTCCTCTTTAATGCCGATAAAAAGATGTATGAAGCAAAAAGGAAACATCATTCTGAGCATAAATAACAGTAGTATCTTATAAAGATATAGTAGGCTATTTCCGTTAAAAATCTGTGGAATCATGTAATGTACGAGAGCTTAAATCATAATCTTTTTTAGAATAAAAAAATCCGGGAACCATATCATAGTGGTCCCCGGATTTTTGCAAGATGTTCATATGGAAGTATGAGCCTTCCTTTATACAGGCCGCAGCCGTCATTCATCGTCCTGTTATCCAGTGCGCTGAACATGTTGACATTAACCTTAGATAAGTCTAAGTTTCTGAGCTCAATGATACGGTTATAAGCTTCGTCAAAGTAAAGATTTTCACCCACAGGAATGGTGTTTCTCTGAACCAGAGGATTCTCCTGCTTTTTCTCGTAAAAATAATGATTTGCCGTTCCTATCTCAGCGTAATCATCCATATCCTTTGTTCTTAACTGAACCTCCGTAAAGTTTCTGGAAATTCTGTCATAAAAGGTGATATGCAAGGAACGGTAGCCTGATGAACGTGGATTAGCTATATAGTCCCTGTAATAGGGCTGAACCGCGGCTGACATTAAAGGAGAGGTGTTGTGCTGCTTCATGGCGGCAAGCTCTGCGGTGAAACCACGTTCTTCAAGAAATTCCGGCAGAACGTTGGCCATTTCATACAGATATTTCAGTTCTTCTGTTTCAAGATCCTGCCCTTCAGAGCGATTGCCCGCGGGAAGGGATATAACTATCCTGTAGGCTATCAGATCTCTGAAATTGTTTACCTTTGCCTTAAGTGCCGAAATGGGCGGATATTCATTGTGTTCCAGATAATAATCATAAATAAACTGCACTATGTATCCGTTGAATTTCTTTTCTGCTCTTAATATAGACTTGATACGGCCTTTCAGATTAAAGGACAGGAAAGGATACTTTTCAGACAAATATATGTAGAAGTCCTGAATACGCTGGGATTCAGACGTAAGGAATTCATTATGTTCAAGGATTTCTGATAACTCAAGTAAAAAGTTACAATGAGCGATATCAAGCTGATTCCGGGTCAGGAGTGCATCTTTTTTCAGATCAGCGCTGTAGTTATGCAGTATTTCAAGAACAGTATAGCCGTTGAATAAATAATCGTTAAGTTTAACCATATTTTTGTATAAGCATTCTGAATTTTGATACATTAAAAAACAGAACCATAAAATCCGATATTTGATAAAGAAATACTACCATATTTTTGTTTTTTACACAAAAAATATTACAGTTTCGGATATATTTTCTGTAAAAGTGTCGATATATAAGCTTGGATATGGAAATATTTTTTAGTGTCATTGGTTTCCGAAATTAGCTTTTCTTAACCTGATTCTAAAATCTATTTATTGTTTGAGAGTTTGATGTAATTGTCTCTTGTGGGTTTTATAAGGATTTAGTTATGAGAAGTTATAGTGTCATTGAAGACGGAAACATGAAAACAGGTTGGTATGGTTTTTCTACATTATCCGTTGTGGGTGATGTATTGGGATACGCAGATGAGATACTTGGAGAGATAAAGGCTGATTTTGATTATCCAAAGCACTCTTTGGTTTATTTTGATTTTGATATTTTCGATCCGTCAACAAATAGTTATGGAACAAAAGACAAAAACAGGTATCTGGAGGATGCTTTTTCGGTTGTCCATGACTTTTTCAAAGATGAACATATTTCACGTCTTTCTGTAGATAAATATATATTCTGTTCAGAAACCTTTGGACTTATTGAAAAACTTGAAAAACTGAATGCTGCAGTACACTCTTTGCAAAACGGAGAGCTCATCCGTTTAAATGCCGGAATCTATAATATGAGCGCAGACGATATTGCTGTTATGATCGATTGTGATCTTGCAAAGATTGCCTGTGACCATATAAGAAATGATCCCGACAGGTTTTACTGTGTCTATAAGCCGGGCTTTGACAAAACCGATGCCCTTGAGGGCTATATTCTTGATAATGTTGATTCAGCAATAGCCTCCGGCAATATTGAAGTTTATTATCAACCCATCATCAGAACCCTTTCCGGAAGAGTTGCGGGTGTTGAAGCATTGGCCCGTTGGACCGATCCTGTAAAGGGAGTTATTCTGCCCCTTAGATTTATCGGTGCCCTGGAAAATAACGGTCTTTCCTATAAGGTTGATGAGTATATCGTTTCAAAGGTGGCTGACAGCTTGAGAAATCAGCTTGATGCAGGTAAGGAGGTTGTTCCTGTTTCTGTTAATATCTCAAAATCGGATTTTGATGCTACTGATCCGGTGAAGATGATAGTTGATTCTTTGAATGAAAGAAACCTTGATCATCATCTTATAAATGTGGAAGTATCTGAGAAAGTATTCATCGACAGTACAGAGCATATGAAGGATGCAATTGAGCGTTTCCACAAGGAAGGCATCAAGGTTACCATAGATGATTATGGAACAGGCTATTCTTCTCTGAATGTCATCAAGGATTACGATTTTGATGAACTGAAGATAGATATGGAGCTTCTCCACAGTACAGGTAAAAAAGCCAGAACCATTATTATATCAACCATTAAAATGGCTAAGGAGCTGGGTATACATACCGTTGCTGAGGGAGTTGAAACCGATGAACAACTCCGTTTTCTTAAGAGCACAGGCTGTGAAAAGGTTCAGGGATACTATTACAGTGAACCTCAGTCCATGAATGTTTTTTATCAGCATCTGGCTGATATCAATATTCCTTCCGAAAACAAGGCTATCTCTGAATTCTATGACAAGATAGGTCTGGTTGATATCATTAGCAGCCAGGCTATGGCATTGGTTGGTCTTAACAGAAACAGGTTTAAAAAGTTATTCTCCAATGTTGTATATCAGCAATATGAAAAGAGCCTGTTGGAGGAACTCAGGGCCAATGTTGTAGACCATACAGAAATAGATGAATTCCCATATGGACTGGATCTGCTGGATACAGCATATAAGGCAATTGAGAGTAAAGAGACTGAATATATCACCTTTGATTCTACAGGATGCCAATTCAAGTTCTCTGTAGTGCTTATTTCATCCTATGATGATTACAATATGTTTCTGGTTGGCTTGGATGTCTCCAGCTTTGAAAAGAGATACGGGATGATCATGCCGGATTCATATGAGGATGTTCCTGTGCCTTTTGCTATATACCGTCCTGTTATGAATGAGGATAAAAGCAAGGTTGTGGATATGAAATATGTATTCATCAACCGGAGGTATGCAGACGAAGCGGGAAAGAGTCCCGAGGATATTGTGGGTAAGACTTATCTCCAGCTTTATCCGGAATCTGAAAAAAAGTGGATCGAGATACCATATCAGGCTATGGTCAACAACAAGATAGTGAAGGAAAAAATGTTCATAGACTCTTTGGGGAAATGGGCTGAATTTACTATCATGCCATCCTCCATTCCCGGTTGCTGCTCCGTGGCTCTGAATGTCCTGGACGAGAAAACTTCCAGGAAGGAGCAGATTGCCCAAAATACCATCACGGATGATGTTATCGTAAGTGTTGCCAAGGTTCTGAACGGCGATAAAAGATTCCATGAGGCTATGAAGGATGTTTTTTACAGAGTTCAGCATGTTGTTAATGCTGACCACCTGTTCATCATGAAAAAGAATGAAAGTATTCTGAATAATGCATATGAGTGTTATGGTGAAGATATTATGTTGGAGGATGACAAGGTAGAGGAAGGTATTCCTTACGAAGTCGTTGATAAACTATGGAGGAAATTTGCCAGAAATAAAACTTATATATTTATAAATGACATAGAAAAAGTTAAGGCTGTGGGCGAGGAGATATATGAGGGCTTCAAGTCTCAGAAGATAGAGCAGTTCTATGCATTTCCTTTTTACAGTCGTGCTGAGCTCACAGGTTATTTATGTGCGATAAATTGTAAACCAATAAAAGAAATAGATATCAAGAGACTGTTTGAAACTATTTCATTCTTTATAGGAGCTTATATTTCAAATCATGACTATGAACAGCTGATCAATTACGATGCTCTCACCAAAGTCAATAACAGAAATGCCTTTATCGATAAGGAAGAGGACCTTATGGAGAAGGAGGTTTCTGTGGGGATTGTCATTGCGGATCTAAATGGCCTCAAGGAAGTAAATGATAACGGCGGTCATATGATGGGTGACAGTTTTATTAAGAATACCGCAGATTTTCTTGCAGAGATTTATGGAAGACAATATGTTTATCGAACCGGAGGCGATGAGTTTGCTGTTCTGATACCTTCTATTGATGAATATATTTTCAAAGAAAAAAACGAGCAGATTTTAAATGAACTTAACGGTGAAAAAGCACCGAACATCTCTGTCGGATTCGAGTGGTGCAGTAATGCTTCAGAACTTAAGTGGTGTATAAAGAAGGCTGATGACATGATGTATAAAAATAAGGCTATATACTATACAAAACATGACAGAAGACATACACACATTTACAATTAAAAATCAAATAACAGAGATTTTGATAGTTCTCTTTGAGTTGCCGGTCATCATTTGCAGACCGGCAACTTTTGTGATAAAAAAAGAGAGGAAAAACCTCTCCTTCTCATATGTCCACTCTTATCAATCTCGCAAGATACGCGGCTTTGATTTACAATTTGAAATCTTCAGGATAGTCATCGTAGTATAATGACAGATATCTGGGGCATTCCTTGATGCCCAGCTCATCCAGAAGCTTTGCAAATATCTCATCCAATTCTTCTTTTGTGAGATTTTTGTCGGAATCCGTCATTTCCCAGGGATATTGAGGCATCCACAGGAGGCAGTCGCCGAAAGCTTCTTCTCCCACGAACCCGAGAAAACCTGTTGTGCCATGATCTATATTGAGAACTAAACCAACCATGTAAGGAAAAAAATCCATGCCATGATCAAAAAGAACTGACTCATAATCATTGGCGCTTATTTTGTTATCATGATAGAGACAACCAAGCATATCATCCATTTCAGTTTCAGGATAGAGACTCTGAACAACTCCTCTATGCTTTGTTATGAAGCTGATAACATTTCCGCAACTGAGATCATTAAGCTGGATGCCATAGCCACTTATGGCTCCTTTTCCAAAATCACGTTTGTTTATACCCATTCCACAACCCTTCCTTTATGATAACCACATGATATTTCTTATTTGATTTTTACCCGTTCCAAATATCCTTATCTGATTTAATGATACCATAACGAAAGGTTTAAATGTAGTTGCTTAATAAAAAAGTTCGAGGCAAGTGTCTGGAACTTTTTGTATTACAGTCTGTTGGGTGTGAACAGGGAAGGAAAGACAAGTTGAACTCCCATCTTGCTTATAATCAGCTTATGGATGACAATATTTTTGGTTATATTGTTCAAGTATTTAATATAAATATCACTATTGTTTACATTGATTTATATTTCAATTTATAGAATATATAGTAAAATATAAAATCGTACATTAATGTAAGTACTTATTATTTTGAAACGTGATCTATAAAGAAAAGTTGTTTTTTCTCAAATGAACAGGAAGGTAAAATATGGCTATTACAAGTGTATTGATGTATGAAGGTGATAATAAAACCTTTGTTTGGAGACATCCCATCCAGGATTTTAATATGGGATCAGAACTGTTAGTTCATGAATCACAGGAAGCCATTTTTATGGTTGATGGAAAGGTTTTGGATACATTTGGACCGGGTAAACATATCCTGGAAACGGAGAATCTCCCCGTTGCACGCACCATTTTGAAGTTTGCAACAGGCGGTAAAAATGCGTTTCATGCTGAGTTATATTTTGTAAATCTTACAGAACAAATGGCCATAAGATGGGGGACTGATAGTAAAGTCAGTTATCTGGATCCGGTTTATGATTTCCCGCTTGAGATAGGAGCCTGTGGAGAAATGAGCTTATCGGTAAGTAATTCCAATAAGCTTTTGATTAAAGTTGTAGGAACTGAACAAAACCTTTCACAGAATCAACTGACAGTTTTTTTCAGGGCATTCCTGATGAATAGGGCAAAGTCTATTCTTGCACAGGAAATCAAAGAAAAAAAGATAAGTATTTTTGAAATTGATATGCATCTGCCAGAGTTGTCAGAGGCTATAAGGACAAAGCTTCTTGATGATTTCTTCGATTATGGTATCAATCTTAATAGTTTTCTGATCACCACAGTACTTAAACCTGATGAAGATCGTAATTATCAAAAGTTCAAAGATATCTTCTTCAGACAAAAGAGTGATGTAATGGAGGCGCAGCTCCAGCAGAAGCTTACGATAATTGAACAGGAAACTAAAGCTAAATCCACTGTTATTGAGGCTGAAGCAACCGCTAAAAAACGTGAGCTTGAAGGGTATACATATCAACAAGAGAAAGGCTTCGAAGTTGCAAAAGAAGCTGCAAAAAATGAAGCAGTTGGTCAATTCAGTAATGTTGGTATTGGTCTGGGTATGGTTACCGGAGTAGGTGCAGAAATTGGCAAAACTGTTGGCGGAGTCGCTGGACAGGCAATGCAAAGTGTTACAGTACCTGCAGCTCCGCATACAGAAAAGAGATTTTGCATGAACTGCGGTCAAGAACTATCATCAACAGCTATGTTCTGTGAAAACTGCGGCACAAAAGCAGTTACATCAAATTCATGCACCAATTGTGGTTATGTACTTACAAATGATGCGAATTTCTGCCCGAAATGCGGGACAAGAAGGGAGAAATAAAGATGAACAGGATTAAAAATCAAATATTGCTTAATATCTTTATTATCTTTGCAGGCATAGTATTTGCTTTTGTTCTGCTCATTGGAAATGTAGGACGTATTTCTGCAAATGTGGCAGTTGTCCCGGGAAGTTTCGGCGAACAGTATGCCAAGGATAATAAATTAAACATTGCAGAAATATCTGACAGTGAAAAAGGATACTTTGACCAGCGTTATGAGACCTTTGATTATTTAGTTGATGGAGACGAAATCACTATAGAACGATATAATGGTGAAAGCACGTCTCTTGTAATCCCATCCGCCATCGGCAATAAGACCGTAACTGTAATCGGTGACGATTTTTTCAAGAGTATTACAAACGTCAAAAAGCTTTACATTCCACCTACAGTAACAAAAATCCAAGGTGATGTTGATGAGAGTATCACAATCTTTTGCTATGATAATACTCCCGTGTATAAACAGTATATTGCCGATAAAGAGGCAAAACTTAAAGAGACTGAAAAAGAAACGTCTGAGTCAGAAAACTCAACAGCTGCCGAAGATACCACAGAAACTAATCCTGCTTCTGATGATGATAACAAAGAGGAAAAAGAATGGAACTATGAGTTACTATATGATTCCGAATTTGTGAATTATCAGCTTGGGGACATACCTTTCGAATATAATACGAGCGGAGTAACGGTTGATATTACAAGATATACAGGAAAAGATGACATGATTGTAATTCCTTCATATATTGATGGTCATCCTGTCACCAGTATATCTATGAATCTGCTTGGAACTGCAAAGCTCATTGTTATTCCGGATACCGTGAACAGTATTACCGGAACATCAGGAAAGTTTCTTTACTCTCCTGTGTTCGCAATTGAACTGCTATTTTCTTTGATTGCTATAATACTTTCATTGCTGACAGTCAATATATTGCTGCCAAGATACAGCAAGGATAACTCAGAATATTTACTTACAGGTGGTCGGGTAGTAAGCGTTGTTCTCTACGCACTGGCACAGATAGGATTTGCAATTGCAGCAATCTATTATATTTCAGTTACTCCGTTCTTTGCTATAGTTATTAGCCTTATAATCATCACAGTATTTGTGTTGTTTGTTTTCTCAGCAGGAATAGGACGGCAGCATGCTAAAGCGGTAACAAAAAAAATCGAAGAAAAAACATCAAGAATGGATGCTATAAAACAATCTGCAAAACTATTGGACGATTCAATATCCGATCCTGTTATAAAGATGAAGGTTACCAGGCTTATGGAAGAGATAAGATACAGTGATCCGGTCAGCACATCAGATCTTGATGGTATTGAGTATAAACTGGAATTATCACTTGGTGATGTAAAGACTGCTATCGATAATGGAGATACTGAAGGAATAATAAAAGCTGTTGATGACACAATGCATATTCTGAAGGAAAGGAATGCTTTGTGTAAAGCAGGTAAATGATATAAATACTGAGTATTGAAAGGAAAATATGTTGTTTTAGTTTCTGAAACTTCATACAAGAGAGACAAGAATGGCGAAAATTCTAAAGTGCAAGATATGTGGCGGTGACATTGAATTAAGTTCAGATAAAACAATAGGAACCTGTATGTACTGCGGATGTACAGTTACATTTCCAAAAGTTACGGATGAACAACGAATAGCTGCCTTTAATAGAGGAAATTATTTCAGAAAACTTGGCGATTTTGACAAAGCCTTATCTGTATACGAACAGATCATCAAAGAAGATGATACTGATGCAGAAGCCCACTGGTGTGCTGCCATTTCAAGGTTTGGTATTGAATATGTTGAAGACCCCATTTCAACAGAGTACATTCCAACGTGCCACCGAGCAAGTTTTGAAAGCTTTCTGGATGATATTGATTATCAGGCAGCGGTCAACAATTCAGAAGATATTACTCAAAAGCAATATATTCGCGAAGGAAACAGAATAGATGAGATACAAAAGGCAATTCTGGCTACTTCATCAAAAGAATCTCCTTTTGATGTATTCATCTGTTATAAAGAATCCGATAAAAACGGTCAACGGACACAGGAGAGTGTTCTTGCTCAAGAGATATACTATGCACTTACAGAAAAAGGATATAAGGTGTTTTTCTCAAGGATAACACTCGAAGATAAGGTTGGTACTGAGTTTGAACCTTATATTTTTGCTGCCCTGAATTCTGCAAATGTAATGGTGGTTGTGGGAACAAGCAAAAATAATCTTGATTCTATCTGGGTTAAAAATGAGTGGAGTCGCTTTATTGCTCTGATGAAAAAAGATCGAAAAAAAGTTCTTCTCCCTTGTTATAAGGACATGGATCCATATGATATGCCTGAGGCGCTTGCTGTATTACAATCATATAATATGGCTTCTATTGGTTTTATGCAGGATCTGATCAGAGGAATTGAAAAGATTATCAATCCAACTGTAACACAACGATCCGATAGTGGTTTTGACATAGATACTTTAAAAAAGAGAATATGTTTATTTCTTGAAAATGCTGAATTTAACAATGCAAAAGAGTATTGCGATAAAATTCTTGATGTTCGTCCGGAAGATACAGAGACGTATATTTTAAAGCTTTGTGCTGAATTAAGTATAAAAAATAGATCCCAACTTGAAAATGCTAAAGTTTCTTTTGAAAAGAATACTTCTTACCAGAATGCATTAAGATTTGGAACACCTAATGAAAAAGCAGAATTGGAAGCAGCCTTAAATAAAGTAAATGAAAGAAATTTACAATTGAAGATTAGCAAAAAAAAGAAGATGGTTCTTTATGCCAGGAATCTTATAATTGCTTTTGTATGTATTTTTATTGTTTTTTGTCTAATATTGAATCATAGGATCAAAAAGGCAGAGCAACTAGCTGAAGATGGTCAATTTCAGGCTGCAAATGAACATTTGCCAAATATCAAGTTGGTCAAATTACTAAATCCAATGCTTGTAAGTTACATTGAGGCAGGAGTCGATTATTCAAATGAAGAGTACAGTAAAGCATCTGAAATACTCGAAAATATGACAGAGTATAAAAATGCAGAACAATTAAAGAATAATTGTGAATACGAAATGTTGGTTGAGAACCTTTTAGATGAGAGCCTTTCAGAAGAGAAACTTCAGTACGCATTATCAAAACTATATGATTTAAAAGGTAAGGGAGTAGAAGATAGGTATAATCTAAAAAAGCAAATTTATGAATTAAAAAATAAAAAGCATATTTTAAAATTATTTGAAAATAAATCTTATTCAGCTTGTGAACCATATATTGATAGTTGGAAAAAAGAATATCCAGAATCATTGAATGCCTTTGTTAAAGAAAATCGGGAAATATGGTATAAAGATATGATTGATTATATTGATTCAATTCCTGATATGAAATCGAAGGATATAAGTAAAGCCTTTGTTAATATTGAATCACTGATAAATATAATTGGTACAGATTATAAAGATGTTAGAATTTACAATGAGATAATACGTGCTTCGTTATATGAATATAGGATAGATGCTATATTAGAGAGGGCTTCGACGAATAAATTGGCTTCAATAATCGCCTGGAGAGATTATGCTAACTGGTTTGTTGGTGAGTGGAAAACATCTGACAAAAAATATTATTTTACTTTGGTTGATGTTCAAGGTGATAAAAATGGAGATGGATATACCTATAGAACCTCATACAATCTTCCCTATTTTGATGCCCCCAATACTGTTTTTGACATTGATTTGAATGGTGTGTATTACTTGCACGATGAAAAGGATACAACAGATCCTCCTGTTTCGAGAAAAGATATGTACAAATTCGATATCATATCCAAGGACCAACTGACAGTATACTGCTATAAAGATAATAATACATATACTATATATCGACAGTAATGAAAAAACAGATTCAAAAGGAACCACTTCCCTGAATTAAATTGGGTAGATAAATTTAGAGATACGGAGATGGCTTTTATGCCATCTCCGCTTTTTTTGATTGCAGGACGTGACCACGTGCCGCGCGCTGCTTCAAGTTTTGCCGGCAGCAAAACGATCAAGCGCGTGGCACACAAAACCACCCGCTAAGCGGGTGGGTGTTCAAGTTATACAAAATCACCGTATCCTCACTATAATAGTAGTGCT